>CAYZAE010000020.1:0-55161 GCA_964476125.1 uncultured Verrucomicrobiota bacterium
ATCCCCCAAACCCAGCCCTCGCCAACCTTGGTATTGGGTCATTGTCCCGAAGCCTCTCGACGGCACGCCAGACAGTGACCGGAGCGTCGGGCAGCAGCTCACCCTCCGGACTGAGAAGTCAAACGGTCCCGAGCCCGAAGGGGTCGCAGAATGCATCGCGTCATCAATCGCCCGCGACTGATTCCAAATGTCAACAATCTAGATGCGACCCCATTGCAACAGTGAAACGTCGACATGGCGGTGCTCCTCGACTTTCGGAACGCTTGGGAACCTCTCCTTGGACCCGATGCCTACCCTTGGTTTAGCCCCCCTCCGCTTCGGCAGCTTGGAATCGAAAGACCGAAGCTACGGGCGCGCAGCCTTCGCTGGCCTGCCCGCCGTAGCTGGCCGTCAGGCCAGCGAAGGCTGGTGGCTGGGGACGGAATCGAACCGCCGACACGGGGATTTTCAGTCCCCTGCTCTACCAACTGAGCTACCCAGCCCACCGGGGGCGCAAATAAAAGCCGGTCGCTTGGCCGGCTGGCAAGCGAGATGTTGAGATTCATCGCAAAAACAATCCTCCAAACCCTCGCTTGAGGCAGGGACGGATCCAGCCCGGCACGAAACCTCCGAAGTCCCGCACTTTGGCATTGCACCCGCCCGAAGCCGCAGGCTTAAGGGCCGCGTGAACGCCAAGGAGGCGCTGATTGCTCTCAACCTGATCGAGAATGTCGGTCCGGTCCGACTCCGCCATTTGCTCGACCATTTCGGCACCCCGGAAGCCGTGCTGGCAGCGGGCGCCGAGCGGCTCGGTCGCGTGCCCGGCATCGGACCCGAAACCGCCGAAGCCATCGCCCACTGGGAGGAATCGACGGATCTGCTGGGCGAACTCCGTCGAATCGACCAGTTCGGCTGCACCGTTCTGACCCAACTCGACGAGAACTACCCCGCCCTGCTTCGCGAGATCTACGATCCGCCGATCGTTTTGTACGTGCGGGGGCGCCTGCTGCCGGCGGATCGGAATGCCATTGCCCTCGTGGGTTCGCGCCAGACCACGTCCTATGGCGTGGATGTGGCCCGGAAGTTTGGATACCAGCTGGCCCACCTGGGAGTGACCGTGGTGAGCGGGGGCGCCCGGGGAATTGATACAGCGGCTCATCGGGGAGCCCTGGCCGCCAAGGGCCGCACGATCTGCGTGCTGGGGACGGGACCGAACCTGGTCTTTCCGGCAGAGAACGCGGAACTCTTCGAACGCATCGCCGAATCCGGAGCGGTCGTCACCCAGTTCCCGTTCAACCGGCCCGCGGACAAGCAGTCCTTTCCCATCCGCAATCGGATCGTGGCCGGCATGACCCTCGGGACGGTGGTCATCGAAGCCAATCTGGCGAGCGGCGCGATGATCACCGCGAAGTTCGCCGCCGACTACAACCGCCAGGTGTTCGCCGTTCCCGGACGCATCGATTCCCCCCGCAGCAAGGGTTGTCACGATCTGCTGAAGAAAGGGGCGAAACTCTGCGAAGGCCCGGAGGACATCCTGAGCGATTTCGAATACCTGTTTCCCCCCTCGAACCGGCCCGCTTCACCGGCGGAAACCGGCCTGCTGCCGATGCTGGAGTTGTCCCCGAACGAATCCCGCGTGCTTGAGGGACTGGGTCGGACCCGGGAGGCGATGTCGATCGACGAACTCATCCGGAGCACGGGGCTGCCCGCCGCGGTTGTTTCCGTCGCACTGCTGGGACTCGAGATGAAGCGGATCGTCCGCCAGCAACCGGGCAAACTCTTCGTCCGCGCCACCCCGGAGGAGCCGTGAATCCGGATCCTACCTACCAGACCGGTTTCAGCGACCAGGCCGACAACGAGGAAACGCGCGCCCCGGGGCCTTCCGCCAGAACCGACACGCCCTGGTCCTCGGGATGAAAATCAACCACCCGCGTCAGGCACTGCCCTGCCGCATAGACTTCCACCACGGACCGATCGACGATCACTCGCAGCTCCACCCGGCTGCCGGTCAGATCGCCGAACAGCGACATGTTGCCACCTCCAACATCGAGGCGCTTGCCGTCCCAGCGAACGGACACGCCGCGGCTTCCATCGGCGGAACGCAGCACCCGCAATCCCACGGACGCTGCCTCACCGCGATCGAGCACGGCCTGGATTTCGAGGGCATTCCCCCGCACCTCAGGCCACACCGTTTCCCCTTCGACCCGACGGTTGCCGAACTTGACGCGGCGATCGCGCAGCGACTCGATCTCTGCCGCCGGCTTTTGCTGGAGCACACCCCCGCCGCCGAGGGTGAGCAGTCGCGGCAGGGTCAGACAGCCATTCCAACCGCGGCCCTCCGGAAACCCCTTCACCCACCCGAACAGGAGCCGGCGCCCGGTTTCGTCCTCGAAACAATTCGGCGCGTAGTAGGCGTCGCCGTAGTCCATCAAGCCCCGGCGCCGGGCCTGGAAGGTCCCGGCATCCGGATCAAACGAACCGGTGAACCATTCCACGCGACGGTGCGGGGAAACGATAAGCACCCAGGACCCGTTCAAGGGAAAGAACAGCGGGCACTCGATGTTCTCCACGTCCGGATCGGGATGACGGAAGAGGATGCCGCGATCGGTCCAGCGGGTCAGGTCGGGATCCTGGGCCTCGTAAAGCGCGACGATCGCCCCGCCCCGCTGGCGTTTGTCGAGGTTCCCGCCGCAGACCATAAAGGTCCGTCGGCCGGACCGGAAAACGAACGGATCCCGCCAGTCCCAGACCTTGCGATCGCCGTGGATGGCCTCGGTGAGCACGGGATTGGAGGCGGGTTTGCGCCAGGTCAGGAGGTCGTCGGTGCCCACCGCCATCCATTGTTCGGCCGATTCCTCCGGGGGTTTTCCGCGGCCGATGCTGGTGTAAAAGATCGTGGGTTCCCCGCGGCCGTTGAGGGTGGTGCAACCCGAGAAGACGTGGTCCTCACCGGCTTCCTTCGAGGGCCAGAGGGCGATCGGCAGATGTTCCCAACGCACGAGATCCTTCGACCGGGCATGGCCCCAGTGCATGTTCCCCCAGCCGTCGCCGTAAGGGTTGTGCTGGTAGAACATGTGGTACCAACCCCGGTGGTGGATGGGACCGTTGGGATCGTTCATCCACTGGGCCGGTGGACGGAAATGAACGACCGGCCGCGCCGAATCCGAGGCGGCTTTGGAAACCGCGTTCGAAACACCGGCCGCCGCCCGCGCCAGCGCCTCCCGTCCATCCCCAAGCTCCTGCGCCGCCCGCACCCCGGCTCCGTGCAGAAGACCGGCCGCAACTCCCCAAAGCACCAGCAAGCCAATCCGGCGCGGGTGAAGTCGCCGGCCGTCGAAGCGGGGCGAACAGGGGACATCCTGCGGCAGGTCCGTGGACTGTGCGGCGGACGGGACGGGGTTGGATCGGGTTGGGGCGCGATTCATGGCGGGTGGGGTTGCGGGGATGCGGCGGTGTTTGCAGTATCCCGGAGCCGCCGTCGAAAACCAAGCCGCCGGCCCATGATCCCATGAAAACCCTGCTCGCGGTCGCACTTGCCGCCACGGTCGCCGCCCCCCTCGCCATGCATGCCGCCGAACCGTTTCGTCAGATCCTCACCAGCGCCAGCCGCGGAATCCGCACGGACCAATGGACGCTCACGCACCGGGATCTCGGGCATTCGATTCCCTGGAGTGTCCGGAAGCTGACCTTGCACGGCGGACGCCAGGAGGGCGTGGATGTCATCGTGGTGGACAACGGGGCGACCACCTTCACGGTCGTGCCCACCCGCGGCATGGGGATCCTGGAAGCCAGTTGTGCGGACGTCCGGTTCGGCTGGGATTCCCCGGTGAAGGAGGTTGTCCATCCGCAGTTCGTGAACCTCGACAGCCGGGGCGGCCTCGGGTGGCTGGAAGGCTTCAACGAATGGATGGTCCGCTGCGGACTCGAATGGTCCGGTCACCCCGGCCGCGACGAGTTCGTGAACAACGTCGGAGACAAGGCCGAAATGCCGCTGACGCTCCACGGCCGGATCGCCAACACCCCGGCCAGCGAGGTCGAGGTGCTCATCGACTCCGCGCCGCCCTACCGGATCCGCGTCCGCGGCCGGATCGATGAACGGAGCTTTTACGGTCCCAAACTGGAGTTGTGGTCGGAAATTTCCACCGACCCCGGCACCTCCGGGTTCCGGATTGAGGACAACGTCACCAACCGGGGGGCGCACGACCAGGAGATGCAGACCATCTACCACTGCAATTTCGGCGCGCCGTTGCTGGAGCCCGGCGCCCGGTTCGTGGGCGCCATCCGCCGCGTCACCCCCTTCAACGCCCATGCGGCCCGGGACGTCGACCGGTTCGCGGAATATTCCGGCCCCACGAAAGGATTTGTCGAACAGGTGTACTGCCTGCAACCGGCCGCCGATTCCACCGGACGTTCGGCCGTCATGCTCCAGAACGCGCGCGGCGACCGCGGGATCGCCATCGGGTTCTCCGTGGAACAACTCCCCTTCTTCACCCTCTGGAAAAATCTCGCCGCCATCGAGGAAGGCTACGTCACCGGCCTCGAACCAGGAACCAGCTTTCCCTACACCCGCCGCATCGAACGCATGAACGGACGGGTTCCCAAACTCGCGCCCGGCGCGTCCCGGAAGATGGTGCTCGAGGTCACGGCGCTGCTGGGCAAGGACGACGTCAACCGGGCGACGTCCGAGATCAAACGGATCCAGGGCGGAACCGTCACCCAGATCGACAAGGAACCGTCCCGGAACCAGTAATCCGGACCGCGTCCACGGGCCTGGCGAAATCAGGGCAGCCTTCGCAGGCCCAGAGACTCCAGCCGTTCCGCGACCACAACGCCCTCCAGGTCCTTCCAGGGGATCAGCACGCTGTACAATCCCTCGGCGTGCGACCCCACCGCGTAGTCGCTGAAATGAAGGATCAGGCCGCCCGGCTCCAGATTGAAGGACGCCAGATCGGCCTCCGTGAACCCACTCACGCGCAGTTCCGGCGGTGTGGTGTCCAAAGTCCAGCCCGCCTCCTGACGGCGTAGTTCGCGCAAAGCCAGGACCGACACCTGGTTCGTCCAGTCGGGCCGGGGCGCAAAGAATTCGGGCAGCTTCAATTCACGCGCCTTTCCCGCCTCAAACACGAAGTTGCGACCGGTCCACGACGCCATTCCATGGGCGCCTCCCGTGTACTCGTACCGAAGTTCGCGCGTGCTCAGGAGGTTCGTGCGCACTGTGACGACCCGAACCTCGACCGACCCCTCCCAATCCCACGCAGCCCCGGGGTCCTTGAGGCCTTCCCAGATCGCCTCGTGGCTGCCCGACGTGAACCCGCGGGCCCCGCCGTCGGCTTCGGATCGGAACCGTTCCGAAACCGCCTGGTGAAACGGAACGCGGGTCGGGAACACCGGCCACAGAGCCTGGAAGCTTTTGCCACCGCCCCGCCCCAGCAAGCGGAGTCCACGCTTCCGGTTCAACCGTCCGAGTTCGGCCGAGCGTTCCGCCTCGAACGACACCGCCGATGGTTCCCCTTTCAATCGGAGCATCCCGCTGACCCGCGCGATCGGCGCCTGGGTCACGATCGTGGATACCGTGACCGCCTTCACGCATCCCCGCTCACTGGCGGCGTCCTCCTGAATGCCGAGTTCAAGGGTTTCCCCCACGCGTTTCGTCTGGGTGAGGGTCACTGAATACGGATCGCCGCCGATCTGCACGCTGCCCGGCTGATCCGCGCCGGCTTCGCGAAGCAGCAGCAGTTGGATCGATCGCCCGTCACCCAACCGGCCCGCGTAATAGCCCGGCACTGGAACCGGCGGGGCGGCGGTGACCGCGAGGGTCGACACGACGCAGATCCAGACGCAGATGCCGGTGACCACAACGGGACGAAACAGATTCGTGGCGCCATCCGTTAAAGCCAGGAGCGATCCGAATCGAAGTCGCATGACGGGATGACCCTGGGCCTCCGGATTCCGCGACGCAACCACCGCCACCTCGGGTGTCGCGGTGCGATCAAAACCGGAATCCGGATGGGGGAAGTTCAAGAACTGTTTGGCATCGTCTCCCCGCCTTTCCTCGGCGCCATTGCGCCTCGGCGCCTCGGCGCGAAACCGCTTTTCCAATGTCGGTCGGCACGCGTCCCCGCCCCCCTCCGCCACGCCGGACAACCTCCCCCGGGCCCCTTGATTTCTCGCACCGAGGCGTCGAGGCGCCGAGGTGCGGAGGCGCGGAGGAAGAAAAGGGCGGCCGGGAGACCGGGCGGGAGGAGGGAATGATGCGAAGATTCTGAGGACGATTGGGATTAAGATTAAGAATAGGATTAAGATTAGGATTAAGATTAAGATTACGAACCAAAGGCACCCCCGTTCTTATTCTTATTCTTAATCTTAATCTTAATCTTATTCTTAATCCCCTCCCCCCTCCCCCCGCCCCGACCCCGTGTGTGTGGGGGGGGATCTTGCTCCGGTTACAATCGGTGTGATTCCCTGCGGGGGGCATGACCTCCCCAGCAGCGTCCGGAAGCGAACCGCAGCGAACCGCCCGGCCCGAAGTCGCGTCGTCGCCGGAGTACGGCCGGCGAGCAAGACCGGCCGGAGCTGCGGCTTGGGCCCGGAGCCGGACCGGGACCCGTTCGGTGCTGCTCGGACTTCTGCTGCTCCTCGGAATCCTCCCCGGCCCGGCCTCGACCGCAGCCGAGACCGCGCCCCCTCGGGTTCGCAGAATCCTTTACAACCTCGACGGTGATTCCTGCATGACGCTGATCGCCGGGCGGAAGGGGCCGGGACCGATCACCACCAACGATCTGTCCCGGATCGTGAGCGAGATCACCGCCCCCGGCAGCCAGGTCGACACCTTGCTGGTCTGCATCAACGCCCAGGTTCAGTACTTTCCAACCCGGGTGGGGACCCTGCGTGGAACCCTTTCCACCCCGGAGGAAAAAACCCGCTGGGGGGCGCACGAACGGCAGAGGTTCGAAACGGTCGCGAGCTTCCACAACGCCGGTCTCGATCCCTACGCCTACCTCCTCGCCGAGGCCCGGCGTAAGGGACTCGAAACCCTCCTCACCTTCCGGATGAACGACGCGCACGGAAATGACTTCCTGCGCACCGCGTTCTGGCAGGATCACCCCGAGTTCCGTCTGCCCGGGGGCGCGCTCGACTTCTCCCATGCCGCCGTCCGCGATCATGTCTTTTCCCTGATCGAGGAAGCCGTCCGCCGCTATGACGCCGACGGTCTGGAACTCGACTTCCAGCGGTTCCCGAATTTTTTTCCCCGGGACAGCCGGGAACCGGTCGGCCAGCGAATCGCCTGGACCTCCGAACTCGTGGAGCGCGTCCGGAAGCTGCTCGATGAGGTGGGGGCCCAGCGTGGCCGCCGCCTGCTCCTGACTGCGCGGGTCCCGAGCGATCAGGGACAGGCGAGCCCGACGTACGAGCAATGCCTCGCCCACGGATGCGACCCCGCGGTCTGGGCGCGTCGGGGCTGGCTGGATTTCCTGACCGTCAGCGAATGGCTGTTCGCTTCCGAGACCCTCGGACTGAAAGCATGGCGGGAGAGAATCCCCGGCCTCCCGCTGTACGCCGGAATCCAGCCGGAATCCCGCCCCTCGCGGTCCGATCGGCTGGCGGAGTTTCATCTCGGAGAATCGGGATACCGCCGGCTGGCGCGCGAGCGTTGGGCCGACGGCGCCGACGGCATCTACCTGTTTAACTTCTTCACCACCCGGGAATGGCCGGTCCCGTTCGAGCCGCCCTTCGCCGTGCTCCGTCAGATCGGCAGTCGCGAAACCCTCGAGCAAACCCCGATCGCCCCCTGGGAAACCAATCCCCCCATCGCCACCGTCACCGCCGAAATCCACCGGGCGCACCCGGCTCCGCGCACCGCCGCCATGACCGCGGTTCAATACGTCGGCCCCAAACTCGAGCGACGGGAATGGCAGGCCAACGAATCCAGGGACGACGTGGCGGACGAACAGCGTGCCCGCTGGTCCACCGACAACGGCCGGACGTGGTCCGAGTGGATTCCGCAGCAGCCCTCCTCCCTCGTCGATTACCAGGGAACCCAAGTCTGGGAAGGCGGCTGGGCGGACACCCCCGACCCCACTTCCCGCCTCCTGGTCCAGGCCTGGCTTCGGCAGATCCAGATTGGCCGGATCTACCACTGCTTCACCTACGTCCGGACCTCCGCTGACCTGGGCAGGACGTGGTCGGCACCCCAGCAACTCCGGTATGAACCCGGCCCGGACTTTGACCCGAATGCTCCCACGAACTCCGCCTTCCTCGACCGGAACGAAGGCTATCCGGGCACTTCCATGACCCGACTCGCCGACGGCACCCTGGTGCTCGCCCTGGCGCACGCGAATGCCCCGGGTGACCCGCGAAACAACGAACGTCCCTGGCGGATGGGTTCGGTGCTTTTCCTTGGACGATGGAACGTCGGCGAATCGCGGTACGACTGGCGACCGGGCGCGCGAACGGAAATTACCCCGTCACGTTCCGCGCGCGGCCTGATGGAACCCGATGCCGCACCGTTGCGGGACGGGCGGCTGCTCGTTGTCTGGCGCGGTTCGGACGAGGGCTGGGACGGAACCCGGGCCACGGAACCAGGCCGAAAATGGCATGCCCTGTCGTCGGATGGCGGCCGGACCCTGGGCCCGGTGGAGCCGTGGCGCTATGCCGACGGCGGAGAGTTCCATTCGCCGTCGTCGCTTCATCGGCTGCACCGGCACGGCGTCACCGGCCGGCTGTACTGGTTCGGCAACCTCAGCCTCGAAGCCCCGCGCGGCAACCACCCGCGGTTTCCCCTGGTGATTGCAGAAGTCGACGAAGTCACCGGTTGCCTGCGGCGCGAGACGGTCACGGTGCTGGCCGACCGCCGGCCTTATCACGGCCCCGACATCCAGTTCTCCAATTTCTCCCTGCTCGAAGACCGCCAGTCCCACGACTACGAACTCCATCTCACGACGTATGGACAGGAACCCGATCGCGCCGACTGGGCGACGGCGGATTCGTGGAAGTACACCGTCCGACTGCTGCCACGGACAACGGATTCAAAAGGGAGATCCGCGGTAGGAAACGCCCGATGAATTCTGGGGGGAGGGAGGGGGAGAAGGGGGGGGGATTAAGATTAGGATTAAGAATAAGATTAAGATTAAGATTACGAATAAGTTGAGTGCGAACTGCATTCCCACTCTTATTCTTAATCTTATTCTTAATCTTATTCTTAATCTTGTTCTTAATCTTAATCCCATCCCCAATCTCCATCTCCCCCCTCTCCCCCAAACCCGCGCGGATCGTCCTCGCTCATCCTCATCCGACCGGGGAAAGTCGTCCGCCATGGAACAGTCCGCCTCCGTTTTCTGCCCCTGGTGTGGTCAGTCGTTCGAGATCGTCGTGGACACCGGCCAGGCCAGTCAGCGGTTGGTGACCGATTGCGAGGTGTGCTGCCGGCCGATGGAGGTGGTGGTGGACTGCGAGCCGGGCGAGATTCTGAGCTTGGAGGTCCTGGGCGGCTGACGAAGAGTTGGGCCCACGCATATGAGACCCGAAGCCATCCTGTGGTGCTACCTGGTTCTGTTGATCGTCGGCGGTGTCATGGGCTTCGTGAAGGGGAAGAGCCGCATCTCCCTCATCAGCGCGCTGGTGTTCGGCGCCCTGATCGCGCTGTCGGCCTCCGGCAAGCTGGGGCCGGCCTGGACGGGGGACCTGATCCTGACCGTTCTGGTGGCGATGTTCGCCTGGCGCTTCCAGAAGACGAAGAAGCTCATGCCGGCCGGCGTCATGACTATCGTCACCATCGCCGCCCTCCTGATTCGCTTGATGATGTGAGGCGGTGGCAAGGTGATGCCCCGCGGGCATCACGCTGATAGCCAGCTTCTATTGCCGGCATTCAAGCAGGCCGACTATACATGGCCTGCCGTGACGTACGACGCCCTGATCATTGGAGGAGGCCCCGCGGGGGCTTCGGTGGCTTCCCTGCTTGCCGAATTCGGCCACCGGGTGCTGGTTCTCGAACGCGAGAAATTCCCGCGCTACAAGGTCGGCGAATCACTCATCCCCTTCACCTTCCAGCCGCTCGAACGGCTCGGCCTGATCCCGAAGATGCGCGCCTCGCACTTCACCAGGAAGTACAGCGTCAGCTTCGTTCAACCCGACGGCCGGCAGTCCCAGCCCTTTTATTTCCACACGCGCTACGACCGCGAGACCGTCGCCCAGACCTGGCAGGTGCTACGGTCCGAGTTCGACCAGATGCTGCTCGACCACGCCCGGGCCAAGGGCGCCGAAGTGCGCGAGGAATCCACTGTCACCTCGCTGCTTCAGGAGGAGGGCCGCGTGGTCGGCGTGGAAGTCGAGGGTCCCGACGGCACCCGGTACGCCGTGCACGCCCGCATCGTGCTCGACTGCTCCGGTCGCGAGGCCTTCGCCTCCGTGCGCCGAAACTGGCGCGTGCCCGACCCGTTTCTCAACAAGGTGGCGGTCTGGACCTACTACGAGGGTTCGCTTCGGGAACAGGGCATGGATGAAGGCGCCACCACCATTGCGTTCGTTCCTGACAAGGGGTGGTTCTGGCACATTCCCCTGCATGGCGACCGCGTGAGCGTCGGCGTGGTCGCCGAGGGCAAGTACCTTACCCGGGAGGGTGTGAGGGATCCGAAGGCCATCTTCGATCGCGAAGTGGAACGGAACCAATGGATCAAGACCCACCTGGCTGCGGGACGGTCCACCGGCGACTACTACCTCACCAGCGAATACTCCCGGCACTCGAAGTACTGCGCCGCGCCCGGGCTGTTGCTTCTGGGGGACGCCTTCGCCTTTCTCGATCCCGTGTTCAGCAGCGGCGTCATGCTCGCTCTCAAGAGCGCGGTCCTGGCCGCCGACGCCATCCACGAGGGGCTGCTGGCCGACGACCTTTCGCCGGCGCGGTTTGCGGATTACGGACGGGCCATGCGCCAGGGGGTGGAGAACATGCGCAAGCTCGTTTACGCGTTCTACAACCAGGACTTCTCGTTCCGCGACGTCATCAAGCGGTATCCCGAGGCCGGCGGTTTTCTGACCGACTGCCTGTCCGGCGATGTGAACAAGGACTTCAGCCAGTTGTGGGCGTGGATTGGTGAGTTCGTGCCCCTTCCGGGAGACCTGCCGTACGGAGAACCGATGGAGGCTCCTTCGGGCAGGACGGAGGCCCTGCCCCACGCCGCCTGAGGTCCGGTGGATCCCGTCGGTTTGGGCCTTCAGACCGACTGGAGCGTCATGCCCAGCCACAGCAATTCGCCCACGCCCCGGACCACGATGGCGTTCTGGCCGAAAGTCACGCCCTGCACGGAATCATCCCGGCGATAGCTCGCCAGGGTTCTCAGCGTTTCGCCCCCGACTTCGGCGGTTTCCTGGTCGGTGTTGACGATCTTGCAGCGCGCGCAGGGCTTCACCAGGCGCAGTTCGATTCCGGGCGCGGTCAGAACCCGAAAGCCGTCCTCCGCGTACGCGGCCCCGCCCGCGACGACCAGATTCGGACGGAACCGGCTCATGGCCAGGTCGGATTTCCCGGATCGCTTCTGCAAGTCGGCCAAAGACTCCTCCGAGGTCACGAGCAGCGGATAACCGTCGGAGAAGGCGTTCTCGGCCTCGATCCCGCCGGTCCAGGCGACGTCGCTCAATCGACGCTGTTCGGGATGGAATCGGACGAGACGCACGTGGGACCCCACGATCTCGCTGAACCAGTCAGCGGCTTCCCCCCCTTCGTCGAGGGCCTGCACCGAGTGCCCCCAGACGGTCACGGTACGAAGCGGAGCAAGGCCGGACCTGGAGTGCAGTTCGATCCGCACCTCGGGCAGTCCTGATTTCTGAAGCTCGAGTCCTTCCGAGGTGATCGCAGGCCGGACCAGGGCGAGATCGGGGCATTCGCGCTGGGTGACGAAGGACCCGTCCAGGCGCACCACCATCCATTCGCGGTCATAGGGAAGTCCCCGGGCCGTCAGGCGCGCCTCGTCGAGGCTCAGGCAGCCGCAGGATTTCACCGGATAGACGTGGAGCCCGGTCAATTGTAGTTCGCTCATGGTGGCAGGGGGGGCGCGAAATCCAGGTCCGCGCCGCGGGGGTATTTCATCACGGTTTGGTCGCGAGCACGAGCGGCGAGGGGGCTGGAACTTCGAGCAACCGGGCGTTCACAAAACCCGCCTCCTCCAGCCAGGCGCGGATTTCCGCGAAAGTGAAGGCGTCGCCCTGCTCGCTGTGCACCAGCATGTTCACCGCGAAAATGAGGGAAGGCGCGGGGCCGGTGCGCTCGTTCCGGTGTAAGCGAATACCCCCAAGCCAGCTGGAGCACGCGCTCGGGAGTCGGTCGGGTCGAGGCTTGCATTCGCCGGCATGGGAAAACAGAACGCGACCGGATGCAATCCGTGTCTGGCCTCCCACCGCGGACCATGGATACCCTTCTCCCAATGACCCGTTCCACCCTGCGCTGGGGCATTCTCGGCGCCGCCAATGTCGCCCGCAAAAACTGGCGCGCCATCCGCCTCGCCGGCAACGCCACCCTCGCCGGTGTCGCCAGCCGCGACGCCACCCGCGCCCGGCAGTTCGTCGACGAATGCCAGGCCGAAGTCCCCTTCCCCACCGTCCCCGAGGTGTTCGATTCCTACGAGGCCCTGATCGCCTCCCCCGCCATCGACGCCATCTACTGCCCGCTTCCGACCGGGGTCCGGCGCGAGTGGATCGTCCGCGCCGCCGCCGCCGGCAAACATGTCCTCTGCGAGAAACCCTGCGCCCCGTCCACCGCCGATCTGCGGGCCATGATGGAGGCCTGCCAGGCGAACGGGGTGCAGTTCATGGATGGCGTCATGTTCGCCCACAGCCGTCGCATCGCGCGGGTGCTTGAGCTGATCCATGACGGCACCACCGTCGGCAAGGTGCGCCATATCGCCAGCCAGTTCAGCTGGCTGGCGCCGGAGAATTTCGGCGACGTCAACATCCGCAGCCACGCCGTTCTGGAGCCGCAGGGGTGCCTGGGGGATCTCGGGTGGTACTGCATCCGTCTCGTCCTGCTGGTGGTGCGCGGCCAACTCCCGGAACGCGTCACCGCCCGGTGCCTGGACCAGGCCGTTTCACCCGGCGCCCCCGCCCCGGTCCCGGCCGAGGTGTCCGTCGAGCTCGTTTTCCCGGGCGGCCTCACCGCCTCCTTCCATTGCTCGTTCCGGTGCGGAATGCAGCAGTGGGCCCACATCGCCGGCACGCACGGGAGCATTTACCTGCCCGATTACGTGCTCCCGTTCGCCGGAGAATCACTCGGATTCGAAGTGTCCCACGCCGAGTTCGTCGTGAAGGGATGCGAGTTCCGCATGGAACCAAACATCCAAAGGCACGAGGTGGAGGAGGCGAGCCACGGCCGGGAAAACGCCCCGGAAACCAACCTGTTCCGCACCTTTTCACAACAGGCGCTCTGCGGAAAACCGGATCCGTTCTGGCCCGAGATCGCCCTGAAAACACAGCGCGTGCTCGACGCCTGCATGGAATCCGTCCGCCGCGACGCCACCCCGGTCAGCGTGGCCTGAGGAACCCTCCCCAGCGGGGCACGGCGATCGCCTGGCGGGCGGAACGAGGCTAGGCCGGCTCGACGTTGAGTTTGAGGAAGTGCTTCCGCGGATCGGGCGACGGCAGGGTGGCCCGAAGGCGTTCGTGGCCGTTCGAGCTTCCCTCGCTGACCAGCGCCAAGGGGGTCCACGACTTGAGATCCGTGGATCCCACCACCTCGTACCGGACATCCAGGCGGTCGAGAGGGCGGACAAAAATCAGGGAAACGGTCGTACCGGTCACCTCCAGGCGCGGCCGACCGGGTTCGAATCCCGAGGTCGGCGCCAGCGCGGGCACCGTGGGATCGAGTCCCAGCGCGTACTTCGCGAAGTTGGGAAGCCCGTCAGCACTGGTCACCGCGGTGTCCGCAGCCGCCCCCGAGTTGGCCGTGGTTCCGAAGTACTTTTGCCGCCAGAGCCCGCGCGCATCGGCCCCGGAAGTGACCGTGGCCTGGACGAACGCGCCGTCGCCGTGGGTGTTGAAGGCCTGGAGTCGGTAGAGGGGAATGGCCCCCGCGGGAACCGCCGTGTCCTCATGTCGGGAGGTGCCGCCTCCCACCACCACCACGTGTTCCCAGGCGGTGGCCGGCGCAATGAGCCGTTCGACCCGGTAGTTCGTCGCGCGCAACGCCGTCGTCCAGGTCAGCCGGATCGAGGTCTCCGAAAGGCGTTTCGCCGCGAAATCCGCCGGGGTCACCGGGAGGGTGAAGGTGTAGTCCGGGACCAGATCGGCGCCGGTCACCACGTTGATCGGTTCATAACCCGTGTAACGGGGGAAGACCTCGCCCAGGTGCGGATTGGCCGTACGCCGGATGAGAACCTCGGAGAGGACCCGTCGCAGGTCGGTCGTGGGCGCGATGTCGGCATTGTCAAACCGAAGGTCGGGGTGCAGCCCCGGGAACGTGCCGTACATGCCGCCGCGCACATTGCCGCCGAGCACGAACACCGGATTGGCCGTTCCGTGGTCGGTTCCGAGGTTTGCATTCTCGCGGATGCGGCGTCCGAACTCGCTGAGCACCACCACGGTCACCCGCTTGATCGGGGCGTCGGGAGTGCTGCCATCAAGGTCGGCATAAAACGCGGCCAGCCCGCTGGACAGCTCCTGGACCAGCTTGGCGAAATGGCCGCCCGCCTGGTTGCCCTGATTCTCATGGGTGTCCCAGCCGCCGAGATCCACCGTCGCCACCCGCAGCCCGACCTCGTTCTTGATGAGCTGGGCCAGAACCTTCAGCTCGCTGCCAAACTCGCCCGGGGGATACACGGCGCCGCCGGAGGGAACGTAGTTCGATCGGACGTAGCTCTCCACGAACCCCGCCGCGTTCAGGGCCTGAACCCCGGCGGCGTGAAGGTAGGTCTCCTCCAGGGCAAACAAGCGACGCAGCGCCGCCCACTGGTCGCCCGCGGCCCAGGAGGGATTGCCGATGGCTCCCAGGGCGAAGGTCGAGCCGTCCACCATGTTCACCACATCATGACTGCCCAGCAGCGAAGTCGGCGGCGTGCTGCCCGCGGCCAGGGCCGGCATGACGATGGTCGGAGGCAGCGCCGGCGAACTCGCAAGATGCCGCGTCAGCCAGCCGTCCGTGGTGGTCTTGACCCCGGGTGTTCCGAGTTCGAGAAACCTCTGGGCATCGAAATGACTGCGGCTTCCCGAGCTTCCCACCGCCTGAATGACGGCCAGGCGTGAAGCGTCGAACAGCGGCTTGAGCGCCGCAGCCGAGGGATGGAGACCGAATCGGTCGGTCAGCGTCAACGCCGCCCTGCTGCCGCTGGTCGGAATCTTCAGGTTGGGCCGCGCGGTCTCATAGTGGCCACGGTCCTCCCCGTCGATCGGGGGGATAAAGCTGAGGCCATCCATGCCGCCCCGCAAAAACACCACCACCAGGGTCTCCCGGTTCTCCGCCACGGCCTGTCCGCGGGCGAACCCGAGCATGCCCAGCCGCGAACCGGCCATGGCGGCGATGGCGGTGGAGCAACCCATCAAAAACTGACGTCGCGAAGTTCTCATGGTCCGTGAACAGCCGATGGCAAAAAATGACTCCGATCCGATTCGTTCCAGTCGCCGGTCACTGAAACAGGTTTTCCGGGGAGGTGAGAATCAGGGCGATCGTGCCCCAGACACGCTCCCTGAGCGGGTCGTCATCAAAGCCGCGCCATTCCATGAGCGGATCCCGACCGCGGGCCATGAACTCCACCATTTCACGGCGCGCCGCCTCCGAGATCGGACGGGCGACGATTCGCTGGAGCCAGTAATCCACGATGGCGGTGGCCGATCGGACGTTCGACGGCATCTGGGCGATGGGATCGAAGGGCTTGTAGGAGCGGTCCCACCAGTTCTTCACCTCGCACAGCCAGTTCGCGATGCGCCAGCGGCCCACGAATGGATTGCTGCCCAGCCACTTCTCCCGGGTGTCCGGATACCCGTCCGGAGTCGTCCACCGGAACAGCGCCTGCCCGGCCTGGGCATAGAGCGACATGAAGTATTCGGAGGGCTGGTGATAAAGTTCGAAGCTCAGTTCGGTGCCCGTCGCCCGAAAGGCACTCACCGCAAACTCAAACGGTCGTTTCACCCGCTGCCCCCAGGTGGTCCGGAACTCCGGCGATCGAAGAATGGTGCGCACCACCTGCTTGATCTGGTCGGGTGCATCCTTCTGCGCCAGGAACACCGCCGCCGCCTCCGTCACCACCCGCTGCGGTGGATCATCGGCGATCAAACGCCGGCACAGCTTCCGGCAGATGAACCGCGCCGTGCCCGGATGGGCCGCGACGAGATCGAGCACGTCCGTGGCATCCTTCAACGGGGCCTGATCAGCCCGCAGAAATCTCCCAAGCACGTACTTCTGGAACCGGTCGTGCCGCTCCGAGTAATACCGGAATTCACCCGTGTTGAAATCGATGCCCCATCCCGTGAAGGCCCGGGTGCTCTCATAGACGTCGTCGTCCACATACCCCACCGGCCTTCGCTCCGAATCGAACGGAACCTCGTCCTGCCGGCGGACCCCGAGATAGTTCTCGGCCCCAAGCCCGTGAAGTTCGAACAACTCGCGCGCGAAATTCTCGTTCGGACCCGCCACCGCATTCCCGTACCCGTCCAGGTACAGCATCATCGGGAAACTCTTGGCCACGGTTTCCAGGAAATGACGGAAATTCCCCAGGATGTGCGCCCGGATGATGTCCCGGTCGTAGTGCACCCAGAACGGCGCGGACCAGTAGTCGGCGCCGAACACATTGAAGTGATTGTGCCAGAAGTCGGTGAGAACGGAGGCGAGCTGGCGCCGGCTGTAAATCGCGCGGATGAAGGTCGAACGCTCGGTCTCCCAGAAGGGTTCGAGCCGCTTGGTGCCGTCCGGCTCCGGACCGCCGGGAGGACCGACATGGTGATCCACCCACAACTGTTCCCGGGTCTTGTTCAACGTCGTGAACTTCCCGGCGGCAAGCCGCGCGACCACCTCGGAGTCATCGATCGAATCCGGATTGAGCTGCTGCTCGATGTAGGCCTCCAGCCGCGCCGAATCACTCGTGCCCAGCGCCTCAAAGGCCTCCAGATCCCCGGGCCTCGGACCAAAGCCCATGCGATTCAACGCGATCACCCCCAGCGGAGGAAGCACGGTGGAAGAGGCCGGCGCCGAAGAAGGAGCCGTCTCGGAAGGCGGGGCCACCGAATTTTCGGAGGTCGCCGCGAGCAGCGATCTCGGGCGTCGGGCTGCCGGTCGCCGCATCGGCTGGGGCGGCGGTGGAGAATTCAGTGGAGTCTCGCCGCCCGCGCCGGTTCCGGCGACGGACTTGGAAACCTGGACGGAGCCTCCCGCGGAAACCGGTAACACTTCGAACGCCTGCACATGGACCAGACTAATTCAGTGTGACTAACCTGCCCAGTCACAATCTTCCCTACGTTCCCGGACGTAGCCGGCCGGACCAAAAGAAAACCCGATCCACGGCCCCGCAGGGACATGGATCGGGTGCAGATCGACAGAACGGCTGCCGCCTCAGGCGAAGGAGTTGTTCCGGTAGGCACCCATCACGGGTGCCCCGGGATTCACCTCGGGCCCGAAGTAACGCAGCGTGACCAGGGGTTCGGTCTCGCTCGTGTTCTCGAACGTGATGCCCTCCCTGGCTCCGTCCTCCGTGGCGAAATACTCGTCCTCGGTGAGTTCATGGAACCGGATGAGCTTCGGACTGTTGAGCGGCTGGCCGTTGATGGTGCCGCTGCCCTGGACGCAGATCAGGCCGTACGCGCCGGAGTCCTTGATCACGACCTTGGCGCCGGGATCCACGGTGAGTTCCTTGGCGGTGAACAGCTGTTCGCCATCGATCTTGCCGTAGACGATCCAGCGGTCGACGTACCCGTCCTTGCGGGTGTCCGCCACCGGCACGGGTTCCAGGTAATGGTTGTCCTTGAAGTTGGGATCCGTGTTCCCGTCCCAGTCGAGCTGGTTGACGATGAAATCGAGGTCCTTGTGCTTCTCCTTGGGCATGTCCTTCACGAGCAGGGACCACGGGACATAGCGGCCCTCCACCATGCTCTGGTACATGCCGAAGACATCGCTGCCCCACTGGGGTTCGTAGGTGCAGAGGCTGCCCGGGGCGTGAAGGATGCAGGGCGGGATCAGCCAACCCGTGCCCGGCTTGAGCCGGTAAGCACGGCTGAGATCAAGAATGCCGTTGTCGCCCCGGTTCCAATCCTCAAGGCACTTGCGAACCTGCGCCTTGGTGGTTCCGGGTTCAAAGCCCATGAAGGTGTAGGGGAAATTGTTCCCAACATTGTTGTGCTGGGGCGGGAAGTAGTACGACTCCGGCTTGCCCTCCTGGCCCACCAGCTTCGCCTGCTTGGCGCTCTGGTGCATGTGATGCGGAATCGGCCCCATGTTGTCGAAGAACTTCGAGTACACCGGCCAGCGTCCGTACTTCTTCCAGATCGCCTTGCCGATCAGCGTCGCGCCGCAGTCCTCGACCGCCTGCCGGAGGGTGAACCGTTCGCCGCCCACGACGCAGTAGCTGAGCCCCTCGTCCGGGACGCGTCCCTCGTTCGCGGCCTCGGTGGTCGAAGCAAACCACCGCTCATCGATGCCGCCCCGGTTCGCGCCGTAGGCATAGGTGTCGTCCGGATGCAGCTTCAGCCGCAGACCGGGCTGGAGGAAGGACCGGGGAACCCAGGCCGGGGCCAGGCGCAACAGCCCTCCCGTCCGTCCAAGTTCCGCCTCCACCTTCGACTTCGTGTTCTTCTTGAGCGTCTTCAGTTGATTGACTGAGTTCATGATCGAATGGATTCGTGCCCGTCTCGGGCTTCGGAACCCGGCTCCGTGCCGAGTCCCCGCCTGTCACCATCGCCAGCGTTCAACACCGTCACCAAACAGCGCACCGCAACGTTCCGCCGGGTGCCGTTTTCCGAAGAATAAGAGCCGAACCACCCCGGGCCAATGAAAAGCTGATCCGATTCGCCAACCGCCACCCCCTCAGGCGCTCAAACCTCCACGCTCCTCCCGCCGCGCCGTCCAGGCCGCGAAATGCTCCAAGACAGGCCCCAAGAGCTCCCCCATCTGCACGAACTCCCGGTGGTCGTCATCGAAACCGTCGGCGAAATGATCCGGAATGGCGTCCCCCGCCTGGACAAAGTACGCCAGGGCACGCTTGAGCGCGGGCTCCAGGTGGGCCCAGTTCCGGGGACGCGGATATTCCCCGGCATCGATGGCCTCGAACAATTCCAGGGCCCGCTTCACGTGGAGGAAAAGCTCCCCCTGAAGCGGCACGGTGAGATCGAGACTGCGCAATTTCTCCTCCACCTGCGGCCGCAACCATTGGTTCCGGTGCATGGTCATGAACAGATCCAGCTCCGTCCGGCAGACCTTGCGTTTCTCAAGCCAGGCCACCAGCGGTCCAAGGAAACCCGCGTTCTTCCGCCGGGCACGCTTCCGCGGTCGGGATTCGGACTCAGCCATAAGGGGATGCCACGGACGCTTGCCTGCCCGCAGCCTGCCCGCAAGCCCCAAACCAACCGCCTCAAACCAGCAAACCAGCCGCCTCCCGGCGCCGTCCTATCTCCCCCCCAGCCGCTCCACCATCCACCAGGCGGCCAGCAGCACCACGGTCCACGATCCGACCACCAGGACCCCCGTGCGATAGAACCGGGTTCGGCGCGTGGCGAATGCCAGGGGCAGGAACACCGCCACGATCGCCAACTGGCCGAGCTCCACCCCGAGGTTGAAACCCACCAACGCCCGCAGGGTCGCCCCCGCTGGCAACCGAAGATCCGCCAGAACACTCGCGAACCCGAATCCGTGAACCAGACCGAAACCCGACGCCAGAAGCCACGCACGCCGGGTCACCACCGGCCGGAGGTTGTTCAGCGCCGCCGCCACGATCGATCCGGCGATCGTCACCTCCACCCACCTTGAGGGAAGATTCACCCAGCCCAGGGCGGCCAGGCCAAGGGTCACCGAGTGGGCCAGCGTGAACGCAGTCACCACCTTCAACAGACTGGCCATCACCTCGCGCCCGTCAGGCTCCGCCTCCCAGCCCGCCTCGGTGCGCCGAAGCACCGACGGCAGCAGCAGCGAAAGCAGGAACAGGATGTGGTCGTAACCGATCCAGATGTGCCACACCCCCTCCCGACAGAACCGCACGAAATCCAGCCACGGATCGGGTCGGTCCAACTCGAACCGCAGTCGCGTCTCCGCCGGATGAAACACGGCCTGGCGGGAATTCTCGCCATGCTCCAGCAACAGCAGTCCGCGATGCAGCCGGTCCACATCGAAGAACACCCGGTAATCCACCCTGATCTCCGCCAGGTCCACCCCGGACTCCGCCTCGAAGCGCAACACCGCGAAAGTGCCGTTGGCCAGACGATCCACCTCCAGATCCGGCCGGAATTGGAGCGGCAGGTCGGCTCCCTCCACGCTGATGGCCAGCCGTTCCCGCGCGTAGCCCAGGACCTCCGCCCGCCGGCCTTTCAGCTCACCCCACGTCACCGACCCGTCCTCGTTCCGGTCCAGACCAACCGCCAGTTCCAGGTCGTGCAGCGCCAGCCGCCACTCCCCCGTCAGCTGCCGCCCGCTCTCGACGCGCAGGCGCAGGTAGCTGTCGCTGGTCGTATGCGCCTCCCCCCGGAAGGAACCCAGGCACCAGGCCAGCAGGAGGCTGAAGGAAAGCCGACGGATCCAGCAGGGCCGATGGGCTCTCACGGTTGCCCTCCCGAAGTTCCAGTCCGTTGTGCCAGACGCCGATCCCGGAGTTCATGCCGCTGAATCCAATCCAGCACCGGCTGCGCACACCCCCTGTCCCCTGCCCTCCCCGCCGCCTCAAGCACGCGCCGTGCGTCGTCGATCTCCCGGCGCACCGACCACAACTCCCGGGCCGCGGCCAGGGCGCGCCCCGAATCCTGGGTCACCCCGAGATGGAAGCGAAGTTCGTCGGCCAGCACGCTCGCATCGCCCCGTGCCCGCCTGGCCAGGAATCTTTGGGACAGCCGGTTGGTCCAGGCCGCCCGGTTCGATTCGAGGTCCGCATCCCGGGTTTTCAATCGCCCCACCGCCTCGCACCAACGCACGGCCAGGATATCAGGCATGGCCTCGGCACCGAGCATTGCGGCCGCGGCATCCGGCTGATTCCGGTCGAGCAGGAAATCGGCATGGGCCGCGACGCGTGAGACATCGCGCCCTCCGGTGGCCGCGGCCGCCTTGAAATGGTTCTCCGCTTCCTGGCGCTGTCCCAGCTGCCAGGCGACGTCGGCCAGCAGGAACCAGGCGTCGTGGAGCCGGGACGCCGCCCCGGCCTCCTGGGCGTTCACGACAATCGCGGCACTCGCCTCGCGGAGCAGATTGGTGTACGCCGGGAGAACGTTGTTTCCAAACCGCCGTATCCGCAGGGTCAGCGTGGCCCGGACCAGGGGATCGGGTTCCTGCCCCGCCAGGGTCTCCCATGCGGCCCGCGCGGCCCGCACGTCCCCGCGTGAGAGAAGCACTTCAAGCCGATCCACAGCCGCCTCCCGCAGCCCCGGTTCGCGGGACAGGGCCGCCTCGAGATCCGCGAGGCTCCGGTCGAATTCCCACGATCCTCGCCGCACCCGGGCGCGCAGCAGCAGCACCGGCACCGGAGGCGAAACATCATCCCACCAGGGACCCAGCACGGCCTGGGCGAATCCCACGAATCGGGGATCCCCCTCGGACCGGGCGGAACCGAGATAGCTCCGGGCTAGCTCGACCGAGTCCTTCAGGTTCGCCGGGTCCTCGGCCAGTTCGCGGCGCTGGCGACGAAGCTCGCCAGCCTTCAGCCCCGCCGGCAGGCGCTCAAGTATCTCGTCATCCGTCGGCGGTGTGTAAGATTCCCCCAACATGGTCCGAATCAGGACCAGTGAGATGACTGCCGCGGACCACTCACTCGTCCAGCCAGTGACTCGCAGACGGCTCCGCGCACGGAGCCATCGCACGAAGGCCCTTCCGCACCGCAAGAATCTGGGATCAACCGCCACGTCGGAACGCTATCAGGCACCCGGGGATCGGGCACGCAGGAATCTGAAGTCCAAGGTAACCCCGCCCTTGCCAAACACCGTCTTGGAAGGGACGAGTAGAAGCGTCGTTCATGAGTTGTACACGTGAGGCATCCAGGGAGGAGTCAGTCCACAGCACCCCGATCCGCCGGTCCCCCATCAGGACCCGCATTCCGGCCGGAGGCCTGATCCTGGCCCTTGCCGCCGGAGCCGCGGAAACCTGCGCGGGTGCGGACACTCCGGTGTCGGCCGCCGCCGGTGTGACGGCCTCCCTCCGGCGCGCCTCCGCCAGCGCGCTGATGCTTGAGGCCAGTCTCCCCGCCGGCAGCTACGCGGTGGTCGAGCGATCGATTTTCCCGTCCCGGGATTTCGCCCCCCTGACGATCGTCCTTCCCACCGACCCGAAGGCGTTTCGCGCGGCGGTTCCCATGGATTCAACCGGAGCCGGGGCGGTGTTCCGGCTTCGCGTGATGTCGCAGGAGGCTCCCGGCGACGCGGATGGCGACGGAATGGATGACCTTTACGAGCTTCGGCGGGGGCAGATTCTCGATCCGCTGGATGCCTCCGACGCGCTCAGGGACGGCGATGGCGACGGCGACTCGAACCTGACGGAGTACCTGAGCCTGACGGAATCGGCCCCTCCGCGGACGGACGCGCCGACCCACTACGCCACGTTTGCCGAACTGACGGCGGCCGCCGAACTGCCGTTGCCACCGATGGTGCATCTCGGTGGCCACGACAAGCCCGGGGACGGGTGGGGAGGCTGGTTCGCGTGGCGCGAGGACGATGAGCGGGCGGCCGATGGTGCGTTGGTGGTGGAGATCCGGCCCGGAGCCCGGGGGCGCCTGGAGCGAATCGTCGAAGCCGGGGACGCAGTGCACACGGCCTGGTGGCGGCCGCCTGCGGACGGGAAGACGGACGCCGGCCCCCGGCTCCAGAGGGCTTTCGCGTTCATGGCCTCGCGCCCCCTCCGGAACCTGATCATCGATCCGGGCCTTTACCGACTGGAGGCGCGCATCGCCTACAGCGATCCGACCCAGAGCCCGCTCAGTCTTGTGGGCGTCGAGGACTTCACCGTCGACGGCACCGGGGCGACGCTGGTGACTTCGAACGACGGCGAGATGCTCATGCTGGCGAACTGCCGTCGCGGCACGGTTCGCAACCTTTCCATTCAGGGTGCGGGCAGCGACCGCAGTCTTCCCGACGGCAACTACACCGCGATCGCCCTGGTGGGGAGCCAGTCCGATCTCCTTTTCTCCCGGTGCAGCGTGCGAGGATTCATGCATGGCCTGAGCCATCTCCATGGCGAGAAAACCTCGGTGCGCGTCACGGTGAGGGAGTGCCGGTTCGAGGACGGCTCGGATTTCGGGCACGGAACATTGGGGGGCGACGGGGCGGCCATCAGTGGCATCGGGGACGATTGGCTGGTGGAGAATTGTTTCTTTCACGAGTGCGGCCGGGGCATCGAGATCGAGAACACGGCGAAGGATCTTCCGATCACACGGGTCAACGTTCGCGGCAACCGCCTGACCAATGTGCGCAACCTGGGCATCGTGGCCTGGCTCGGGGGTGGGTCATCGGATCTGGACCACCAATCCGACATCGTGGTGCGTGACAATCTGGTGGTCGGAAAAAGCCCCCGCCACATCGATCCCCGAGGCCACGTGGTTCCCATCATCAACATCTCCATCAACGGCGGCAGCCGGTGGATCGTCCAGGGCAACATCTGTTACAACGGCGACTTCGCAGGGATCAGCCTCTACTCCAACCAGGCGCCCATCGCCGACTGCGTGGTCTCCGGCAATGTGGTGGGTGACATCGGGGGACGCGGCATCCAGATCTACACCACCCCGGCCCTGCGCACCCGCGGCATCGTCGTCTCCAACAACCGTATCAGCGCCTGCTACGACCCCGGCATTCTGATCACCGGCGAGCATGTCGTCGCCCAGGGCAACCTGATCGAGAACACCGCCGTGGGAATCTCCGTGGGCAACATCGCGGACCCCTTCCTCCCCGCCTCCCATGTCGTCATCCGGGGAAACACCTTCCGCAGAATGCCCGCGGGTTTCCCCGCCATCGTGCTCGCCCCGGCGGCGGTGGACTACGTGGTTGCCGACAATGATGTATCGGCCGCCGATATCGGGATCCGGGATCTGTCCGAGCGCGGAGTGATCGAGGGCAACCGGTTTGCCGATGTCGCCCTGGAAATCGAACTGCCGAACGAGTGACTCAACACCCGCCCCCGCCAACCCCGCGGGCGCCCCTTCCCGCTTCAGCGCCTTTCCACCAGCGAATGCAGGCGTGCCAGCAGCGTCTGGGCGCTGCCATGAACCACCCCGGCCACATCCGGCCCCCCTGAATTCACCTCACCGTACGGGGCCTTCTTCAGTCCGTAGGTAAACGGCGGCTTCGTGTCCCACTGGGTCCGCGGCACGATGTAGCCGATCTCGTCGTTGGCGAGATTGAGCACTAGGTTGATCGTGCCCCGCATCTGCGGGCGCAACGGCGGCACCTCCACCGGAGGGCCCCCGAAATCCCCGCCCTCGGGCGCCTCCACGCCCCCATCCACGATCTCCGGATAGATCTCCCCGGGAATCGTCAGGATCTCGATGTCGCCGATCTGAAGCGCGCCCACTTCCGTCCTCGCCTTGCCGTCATACCAACCCGGATGGATCAACCCGAGCATGATGGGGACCTTGAACGTGCCTTCGATGGGCGCGAACACCGAGGCTGCCGCCACCGCGATGCGATGGTCCCGCATCGGCCGGGCGGAGGCGCCGCGGAGAAGCTCGGCGGTGCGAAGCGCGAGGTTCTCCCCCAGGGCCCGGGTCTTGCCCACGCCGTTCTCGCGATGGACATCGCGGCCATTCCGATCGGGCACCTCCATTCCCAATGGCGTCATGAGCCCCCCCACCGGCCCCTGAAAATAAACGCAGCGCCCTCCAAAACCCGCCATCCCGTTGGTTCCGGACAACCCGGACTCCATCGCCTCGCGCAGGTAATGCGGAAAATCGGAGCTCACCAGGGGATTGTCCCCACCCATCGCCTCCGGATGGTTGCCCCACGAAACCAGCGTCGCGAGGGTCTCGTCCGTGCCCGCACGCACAAACCGGGCCGCCGCCAGGGTCCGGTCGAAAACCAGCGGCTGCCTTGAATCACGGACAAACCCCGCGGGAGGCAGATCCGCCGTGACCACCCGGCCTTCGGCGGGAACCAGGCCGCGAACCGCGTCCGCGACCGCTTCCCGCGCACGCTCCATCACGGAGTCCACGTAGCTCTCGTCGAATTTCGAGAGGATCGGACGGTAGCTCCAGATGCCCATGGTGTCCGGGCCATTGTGGGTGTGCGTGGACGAGATCACGAGATGCCGGACCTCCGGAAGGGCTTTTGCCAGGTCCAACCGCGCCTTCACCACCCGCTCATGAGTCAGGCCCACGCAATCGATGGAAACCAGGGCCACCACGGTGTCCCGATGGCGAAAGGCAAGCGCCCTCGCCCAAAGCGGATCGTTCGTCCCCTTCGCCGGCCGGTTCATGTCGAAGCCCGCCAGCCAGACGAAATCAAAATCCCCGTTCCCATTCCGATCCTGGTAGCTATCCCCCTTCCCCGGCTCAAACCGCCCGTTCCCATTCGCATCGGTCCACGGATCATACAAATCCATCCGTGGCGTGATCTCCCGCTGCCCCACCCCGACGAACAACGGCTCCTCCCGAGTGGTCCATGGACCCGACACGAACTCGGTGTCCGCCCGGTAGTCCCGATTCGGTCCACGCATGCGGCTCCACACCCAGCCCGCCACGCCGATCAGCAGCAGAACGATGAGAATCCCGGAACCCGTGAGTCGTGGGTGGCGGCGGGCAAAGGACGACATGGCGCTGCCTAAGGCCTCACCGCCCGATAAAACCAGCGCTCCACCTGACCCGGTTGCTGCGTGAACGCCGCCCGCCCGGTGGCGTCCGTGGTCGCGCTCTGCAACCGAACCCAGGCGTTCAGGTCCGGGGATCCTTCCAGCCAGTACACCCGACCCGGAACCCCCGTGAGCGTCAGCACATCCCCGCCGGAGACCGCCGAATGAACCAGGGTGAGAACCGGACGGAGGGTCTGGAACAACACATCGGTCACGTCGGCAAATACCGCGGCCTGCACCACGGACGGCGTGTAACCCTCCGCTCCGGTCGTGATGCGCACATTGTAGAACCCGCTCGCCAGCGGCCCGGCACGGAACCAGCCGTCGGCGTCGGTGACCACCGCGTTCGTTCCCACCGTCAGCGGAACGCCCACCACTCCCAGGTCGCCGTCGAGCACATAACCCGAGACGAAAAAGGAGACGACCCCTACTTCCATGGCTCCGATGTCGGAACCTGACCCCAGCGGCCGGGCGATGCCCCGCTGATCGATGGGAGGTGCGGAGTCCGCATCGGCGGCGCCTTCCGCCGGACTGCCCGTGAGCGGCAGCAATCCCGCCGGGCCCGAAGTCCAGATCTGATAGCCGCTCAGCACCGGATCCGAGAAATACCTGGACCCCGTCACTCTCGAGCCCGTGCCGCCGTCGCTGAACAGGTTGTGCCCCTTGTCGGTGACGGGTCCGTCGACGGTGGTAAACCCGCGAGCGGCGAGGATTGAATTGACCACGAGAACCGAGGCCCCGGATTCCGCGCCGATCCCGCTTCCGGCGAGACGACCCGGATCGCCTGCCTGGGAGAAGAAGGTTCCCCCGGCGGCTCCCCCGGCGCCGTTGGTGCCCGAATTCCAGGCCAGGGTCGCGTTGGTGACCGACAGCACCCCGCGCGCATGCAGGCCGGCGCCGATGGCAAAACCGCCGCGCCCGCCGTTGCCCAAAGTGAACGTGCCGGCCGCCCCGTCGCCGCCGCGCCCGCCGACCACGAGATTGGTGTAGAACGTGGCGTTGACGACCTGGCCGGTGGACCAGGTGGCAATCGCGCCCCCGAACGCGTCACCTCCTCGTTCGCCGTCCTCCCCGAAATTCTGGAAGGGCGCTCCCGCCGCGGCGGCGGCGCCGCCGGAGGCGAGATTGGTCACGAACGAACTGCGTGCCAGCGACAGCAAGCCCGCGCTGTGAATGGCCCCGCCCACGCCGTCGCCACCCCGTCCCCCGGTGCCGGCACGCTGGACCGAACCGTTCGAGCCGCCGGCTCCTCCCGCAGCGCCCAGGGCGGAGTTCGCGTCGAAGGTGCAAAGTAAAAGCTGAAGGGAGCCCCGGCTTGAAATGGCACCCCCGTAGGCCGACGCGCCCACGCCTCCGCTCCCGCCGCGGCCGACGCGGAGTCTGCCCACGCCGCCCTTCCCCCCGGCCCCCCCGGCTCCGCCCGTTGCGGAATTCGAGGTGAACGTGCACTTCTCGAACACAGCCTCCCCGAGATTCAAAAGCGCACCCCCCGCGGCGTCCGTGCCGGCCCCGCCATCGTCACCCGTCGAGCCGAAACCAAACTCCACCGTCCCGTCCTTGCCTGCGGTGCCGGCCCGGCCCACGGCCTTGGAGGCGGTGAAAACCACGTTGGAAGCCGACAGAAACCCCTCGTTGAGAACCGCCCCCCCGTTGGTCGAAAGTCCGTCGCGCAACACCAGGTTCCGAAGCTGCAGGCGGACGCCGGGCAGCACGTGGAACAAACGGTAGAGCCCGCCCCCGGAGAAGGTCACCGTCCGGCCCGAGTTCGGCTCGGGCTCCAGCACGGTGTCCCGGGTGATGATCAGCGGGGTCTCGAGCGTCAGCGTGCTGGTGAACGTCAGCCGGATGGTCCCCCCCTCGCGCAGCGCTCCGAGCAGGACCGCGGTCGAGTTCGTCGTCACGATCGCATCCCCCCGGGCCGGGCCGGGAAGCAGTCCGGCGCAAAGCCCCAGGACCAGAAGGCCCAACCGCAGCCGGACCGGACCGGAAATCCAGCCGGGCACGGGCACGGGCACGAGCCGCGTCACACGGGCGCGAAGAAGGCGAAGGGGAGCGATCATGGGAGCGGCCCCGGCCGGATCGTTCATTCGTAGCTGGCGACAACCTCGATCTCGACCGCGGCCCCCCGCGGGAGCGCCGCCACCTGGACGGTGGAGCGGGCCGGAAAATCCCCGGAAAAATAGCCGGCGTACACCTCGTTCATGCCGGTGAATTGTCCGAGGTCGGTCATGAAAACGGTGCTCTTCACGACATGGCCAAAGGTGAGTCCTTGATCCTCGAGCAGGAGCTTGATGTTCTCGAGCACCCGTTCGGTCTGGGCCTTGATGTCCCCGGCCACCAGCTGGCCGGTGGCCGGATCCAGGGGAATCTGGCCCGAGCAGAACAGCAGGGAGCCGATCCGCACCGCGTGGTTGTAGGGCCCCACGGGCGCCGCGGCGCGGGCGGGGCGAATGATCTGCTTCATCGCTTTTCCTCGTACCAGGCCATCTGGATGTTCTCGAGAACCTTCTCGTTGGACGCCTCGGGCTTGTCGCCGAAATCCGCGAGTTCGCAGACCATCTTGTGCAGCTTCGGGAAGCTGAGCTTCAACGGGTCCTGGTCCGGAAACTTGTCCGCCAGCGCCCAGGCGATTTCCTCACTGTCCTTCCACGTCAGTTTCATTCGCGCTTCTTCCTGGAACTTTTCTTGTTGGACGGAGCCGAGGCCTCGGCCGGCACCTCGTTGGTGTCGCCCGGCACCACGCCGAGCCGCTTCGCCATGGCCGCCTCATCCGACTGGAACTCCCGCACCGCGGCCGCCGCGTTCGGCAGGCTCCGGCGCTCGAGCTCGGCCATCTTCGAGGCCTCCTGCGGCGTGTTCAGAATCGTCGGCCGGATCAACACGATCAGCTCCGAGCGCTGCTTGAAGTCGCTCTTGCTGCGGAACGCCCAGCCCAGCAGCGGGATGTCCTTCAGCCAGGGAACGCCGCTGGTGGAATCCGTCTGACGATCGGTGATGAACCCTCCGAGAATCACGGGCTCCCGATCCTTCACCGAGAGCACTGCCGAGGCGGAACGCGTGCGGATCGTGGGAACCTCGTCCTGGCCGATCTTCGTCGTGGGCCCAAGCTGGTCGATGGTCTGCTCCACTTCCAGGGTCACCAGGCCGTCCGGGGTGATGTACGGGATGACGTTCAACTCCGTCAGCACGTCGCGTTCGTCATAAGTGGTGAAGGGCGTCGCCCCACCCCCAATGCCCCCGAAGAACGGCTGGCTGCTGCGCGGATACGGCACCGTGTCGCCGATCCGGAAACTGGCCTGCTGCGCGTGGGTGGTCTGGATCCGCGGACGCGCCAGCACCCGCGCCCGGCTGTCGATCGCCATCGCCGTGACCGCCAGCGAAAAATCGTCCTTGTACTGGCCAAAGTAGCTGAACCCGCTGGGAAACGCGGAGGCCACAAGATTGGTGGCGATGCTGGCGTCGTTCAACGACCCGGCCGCCCCGGTCCAGTTCCCGAACTTCTTCGGGTTCTGCGCCATGCTCACGCCGAAGTCCTTGTTCTTGTCCAAACTCACTTCGAGGATGATCGACTCGATGAGCACCTGGGCCAGCAGCGTGTCGATCTTCGCCACGATGTTGGTGAGCATGTTGAAATCCTCCTTGTTCGCGTACACGAGCAGGGAGTTGGAGCGGTTGTCGGGGATGATGCGGGCGTCCGACACCAGATTGTACTGGCCGCCGCCACCGCCGCCGCCGCCGACCGCCGAGGCGGTGACCTGACGGAGCCGGTCCTGCAGCCCGGTCCGGGCCGCCCCGGGGCTGGTCATGCCACCGGCGCCGCCGCTGTTGACACCGAAATTGCTGTTGCGGGACCGCGAACCGGACCGGCTGCTGCTGCCGCTTCGGCCGCTCCGCGAGTTCAAGGAACCGCCCCCCCCCATCTGGCCGTTGATCCCGGAACCCACGCCGCCCACGCCGCCAGCCCCTCCGCCCGAGGTGAACCCGGACATCCGCGATGAACCCGAGCCGCCGCCACCGCCGGATCCGGTCACCACGCTGTTCAGCGTCTCGTAGATTTCGTCGACCTTGCCGTAGCGGATGGGAATGACCTCGAGTTTGTAATCGTTCTCGATGGCGACATCGAGGTCCTTGATGAGTTCGGACATGCGCTTCACGTTCGGCGCCATGTCGCGGAGGATGAAGAAACTCTGGTCGTCGAAGACCAGGACCGGGTTCTGAACCTTGCCGGAGGCGAACGCCTGCACCGCCTGGGCGATGTCCCCCGGTGCGACCTGCTTCACCTTGATCACCTTGGTGACGAACTGGCCGAGTTCCGACATGGCATCGGGATCCTCGTCACTCGCCTTCGCACCCTGGGCCGCCACTTCCTGGCTGGGCACGACCTTGATGAACTTCTCGCCCACCGGGATCACCGAAACGCCGTTCAGCGCGAGCACGGCGTTCATCGCCTCGATCGCCTCCGCACGGGTCAGATCCTCGAACTTGAGGTTGATCGGTCCGCCCGGAATCTGGGGGCCTCGCAGAAGCACCCGTCGCACCAGCCCCGAGTACAGATCCAGCGCGGTCTCCAGCGGTGTGTTCGGCAGGAACAGGGTCACCAGATCGTCATCCGGCAGATTCCGGACCTCTTCCGCCGTGAGATTCGGCTCTCCCTCCGGCGCCGCACCCGTCCCAGGAGCTCCCGGAACTCCGGCCCCGGCGCCTGGACCTCCCCCCCGGGGCAGGGCTCCCGCGGCGGGCGGGGGCGGACCCGCGGCCGGATTCACCGGAACCGCATTCGTGCTCGGACGCAGCCGGGCGGGGGCCTGACGAAAGGTCCCCCCCGGACCCGCAGGTCCGCCCGGGGCGGTGGCACCGGACGGCGGGGCCGCGCTCCCCCCGGGGGGCGGAATGGCGCCCGCGGGCTGGACCGGGCGCAGCGCCGTCGGGGCGGCAGGTGCGGTGGCCGCTGGCGCCGTCGCCGTCGCCGCCGCAGCAGCCGGGACCGCCGCCGGAGTCGCAGCCGGGGCGGCTGGCGCCTGACCAGGACTGGTTGCCGGCACCGACAGGACCACCGCCAGCGAGCAGAAAACTGCCCGGCGCGCGGCCCACCGTGTGGCTGAAGTGAATCGATTCATACGGAGTACTGGCAAAAGGTTCATTTCCGGGGTGCGGGACCCGCGGGGAGAGCGTTGGTTCGGGGCGCGGACCGGACCGGCGCGGGAATGGCGTTGGTCCGGACGGTCACCGTCGACGGGGCATTGGTGGCGCCGGGCGTCGATCGGGCGGCACCGGTCGTGGCGGGGGCGCCGGCATTGGTGGCCGAACCGGACGCGGCCGGTGAACCCGGAGCCGGCTTGGGAGCGGCCTTCTGCACGCTGGCGACCAGGCGGATCACGGCGTCCAGGTTGGTGCGTCCGCCGGCCCGGGCGTCAAAATTCCCGGGTTTCAGGGTGAGTTCCTTGACCCGGATGGTGGAATTGCTGGCGCCGACGCGGTGGAGGAACTCGACGATCTGGTCCTCGCCCCCCATGACCTGGTTCATGGGCAGGGCGATGGATTCGAAGAAGGCGTTCGTGGTAGTGGTGGTGCTGCGTTCCGCGACCACCTCCCCCCAGCCCCGCACGGTCAGGCCGAGTTCGCGCGCCAACCGCTCCATGTCGCTGCGAAACTGGATCTTCTCCTCGCCGGCCGGGAGCACGGAACCTTCAGCCTGGAGTTTGCGGAGGAGCACTTCGTAGGTGGTCCGGCGGTCGACCTCCTTCTGGTAGCGGGCGCGCTTTTCCTCGATGGACTCCATCTCCTGGGAGAGCGCCTTGAAGTCGCCGAACCGGGGCCAGACGATCCAGTAGTTCAGGACGACGAACACCACCGCGGCGATGACGACCACAAGCCTCCGTTCGGAGGGCGTCAGCTTGAGGCGGTCGAAAAGACTGAGCATGGGATCGTGAATCCGGAAACGGGGTTCGCGTACGGGTCAGAGTTGGTTCTTGCGAATGGTGCAGGTCAGGCTCCAGCGGATGCTCGGAACGCCCTGGAGGACCTGGGAACTGGTGCCCTTGAGCAGCACCTCGCTGAAAAGATTGGTGTTGTTCACAACCTTCCGCTTGAGCGACTGCCAGAACTCCGTGATCCGAGGCTCCTGATCCGCCGGCGCAACGCCGCCAATGGCCAGCAGCTGGCCCCCGGAAAAGCTGAAGGTCTCCAGGGTGAGTTCCTCGGGCATGGCCTCCACCGTCGCCAGGTAGCAGTCCAAGGCCGCGTACCGCAGGTTCACCGTCTCCTGCAACACCTGGGCCTGCGCCTTCAATCGCAGGGTGTTCGTGTACGCGGTGTTCACCTCCGCGAACTGTTCCGAGGCCCGGGCGTGCCGGTACTTCTGAACCTCCACCGTCCCCAGGTAAATCAACACCCCCACCAGATAAGCCCCCAACAGCGCCCCCAGCCCCCCCATCCACAGACGATCGGTGAACTGCTGCCGGTAACGCATCGCATGCTCCGCCGGGAGCAGATTCGCCCGCGGCTCCGACGCCACCGTCCGCCGGGCCACCGACGCGGCCAGGGTGTCGTCCGCAGGCTTCAGCACCACATCCACCGGGATGCCCAGCTCGCGGGCCAGCGGTTCCCGCCACGCCGAGGCCGTGGCCTCGTCCGTCACCAGATGGCCCTCGAACGACGCCGGCAGCCACCCCTCCATCTCCCCCACCCAGGCCAGCCGCCCCACCTCGTCCACCAACTGCCGCAACCAGCGGTCGTCCTCGGTCAGGTTGACCAGCGAAAGGCTCCTCAGGCCGCCCTCCACCACCCAGCCCACCAGGCACGTCCGGCGGACCCCTTTCGTCACGGGAAAGAAATAAACCCCGTCACGCTCCATCGGCGTGCCCGCCACCCACTGGACCAGCGCCAGCTCGACGCGGTCGGCATAAAAACCGCGCTTCTCCAGGGCGCCGAGAGCGGCGTCCACCCCGCTTCGCTCCGCCACCTGCACCAGCACAGGCAGCCCCCCCGTCGGCCGGGTCTTGAGCACCTCGTAGCTCCAGACAATCTGGCCGATCGGCAGCGGCGAGAGCTTCTCGATCTGATGCTCAAGCATGGCCGGCACCTCGGACGGATCGTCCGTCGGCAGGTGCACCAGCTGAAGAAAGACCGACTGTTCGGGAAGCCAGACCAGATTGACCCTCGGCTGGAACAACTCGCGCCATCCCTTCCCCGCCACCTTGGCGGGCAGGGGCTGGTCGGCAGGGACCTCCACCCGGCCGGCCGGCCGGGCTTCGCTTCCGGTGAAGGACCAGAGCGTGGTGCCGCCGACACCGTCGGCGAGGACGTTGCAACCGTGGATGCGGGGCGTGCGCGGGGCTCGGGCCATGGCAGAGGATCAGTTGCGACCGTCTTCGATCAGCGAGCCGAGATGTTCCTCGGTCTGGGTCACGCGCAGCACTTCCTCGATGGTGGTCTGGCCGGCGCGGACCTTGTTCCAACCGTCCGTCCGGAGGGTTCGCATGCCCGCCTCCATGGCGCGCTGGGCGATGGTGGATGCCGGGGACCGGTTCATGATCAGCGGCCGCACGGCCTCTGAAACCACCAGCAACTCGTAGATGCCCATGCGCCCCTGGTACCCGAGATCACGGCACTTCTCGCAACCCGCCCCCTTCCAGAACTTCGCGGTGCCGATTTCGTCCTCGGGAAAACCGATCCGCCGGAGGTACGCGGGATCGACGGTCTGCTCCACCTTGCAATGCTTGCAGATGGTGCGGACGAGGCGCTGGGCGAGCACGGCTTCCACCGAGGACGCCACCAGGAAGGGCTCGATGCCCATGTCGATCAACCGGGTGAACGCGCTCGGGGCGTCGTTCGTGTGCAGGGTGCTGAAGACAAGGTGACCGGTCAGCGCGGCGCGGATGGCGATTTCCGCAGTCTCCTGATCGCGGATTTCGCCGACCATCACCACGTTGGGATCCTGGCGCAGGATATGGCGCAGCCCCACGGCGAAGGTCAGCCCGATCTCCGATCGCACGGCGATCTGGTTGATCCCCTTGAGTTCGTACTCGACGGGTTCCTCGATCGTGATGATGCGCTTGTGCACCGAGTTGATGGTGCTCAGAAACGCGTACAGGGAGGTCGATTTCCCGGACCCGGTGGGCCCCGTGACCAGCACGATGCCGTGCGGCTTCACGATCATTTCCCGGAGGGCCGCCTCGTCCTGCGCGGCGTACCCCAGTTTTTCCAGGGTCAGGAAGATCTTGCCGCGGGTCAGAAGACGCAGCGACACGCTCTCGCCCCAGACCGTCGGGACGGTCGAGACACGGATGTCGAGCTCCTCCCCCTTGATCCGGACGTTGATGCGTCCGTCCTGGGGCAGTCGCTTTTCTGAAATGTTCATCCCGCTCATCACCTTGATGCGCGAGATGATCGCCGCCTGGAACCGCTTGAGCTGCGGCGGCATCGGCGTCTGGTGCAGGATGCCGTCGATGCGGTACCGGATGCGGAGTTCATCCTCCGCCGGTTCGAAATGGATGTCCGTCGCGCGATCCTTGAACGCCTCCCAGATGATCTGGTTGACGAACTTGATGACGCTCGCGTCCTGGTCGCCCTCCGTAATTTCGCGATCGCCCGAGACGTCCAGCTCGAGGGGCTCGTCCTCGGCCATCTCGTCCAGGGTTTCCGCGCCGACGCCGTAGAATCGTTTCAGGGCCTTTTCGATCTCCACGCGCGTGGCGAGACCGAAGTTCACCGGGCACTGGGCCTCGAACTGCACGGCGTTCAGCATGGCCGGATCGAACGGATCGCTGACCGCCAGCTGCAAGGCGCCCTGCTCGAACCGGGTGGGGAACACCGCGTACTGGAACGCGACCTTGGTGGAAATGCGCTTCAGCGCCTCCCCGTCCGGAGGCAGATGCGGAAGATCGAGATAAGGCCAGCCGATCACCCCGGACATCCGCTGCAGGGCCGCATCCTCGCCCAAACCGGCTTCACGACCCAGAAAGGCCAGCAACGTCTCCGTGTTGCCGTTCTCCCGGGAGGTCCGCCACGAGCGGCAAAGCTCGTCGAAACGGTTGGGCGCCGCGATTCCCGCGGCAGCCAGTACTTCCTTGACCGAACGTAAGGCCATGTAAGGCGGCACACAGTGCCACAGCCTTCAACAAGCACACACGACTAAAGTTGCGCCGCGGAGTGAACCAAAGAATGGCCACTTCCAGCCCCCCCACCCCACCCCACCTCCCCTCCCCCCCCTCAACCCCGCCCGCCCCCCGGCGGCACACCGCCCCCCGGAATCCACCGGCCCAACATCTTTTCCAACTCCGGCCTCTGAAAGGGCTTCGCCAGATAGTCGTCCATGCCCGCCGCCAGGCAACGCTCCCGCTCCCCCGCCAGGGCATGCGCCGTCAAGGCCACGATCGGCACCCGATCCGACAACCCCTCGATTCTTCGGATCTCCCCGGCGGCATCGTAACCGTTCAATTCCGGCATCTGGCAATCCATCAGGATCAGCCGATAACGATGGGCCGATGCCAGGTGGACCGCTTCACGCCCATGATTCGCCACATCCACCTGGTATCCCATCTTCTGCAGCAACCGCACCGCGTAGAGCTGGTTGGTGCGGTTGTCCTCGGCCACCAGGATGTCCCGGTGGTCCCGGAGGGGTCCCGGAACCGGGGAATCCCCACCCACCCCCGGAGCCGGCGGTGGTACCGGGGCGCCTGGCGCGGGGCCCGTCCCCTTCTCCACCCCCTGGCCGGGCGTCCGATCCCGGATCACCCCAGGCGAAACGATCAACGCAGGGGCCGTGCGGTTCTCCCCCTTGAAGGAAGGCTCCGGGACTGGCGGCTGGACATTCCGCCCGACCACCTCCGCGATCACCTCCCGTAAAAGCCGCGGGCGGACCACGGGCTTGAAAAGGCAGGCTCCGAAACCGGCGGACAGAAACTGCTTCACGTCACTCCGCTGGCTTCCCGAGGTGATCAGGATCAGGCGGGTGTCGGCGATTTCAGGATCCGACCGGATCCGATTCGCGAGCTGGAGGCCGTCCATTCCCGGCATGAGATAGTCGAGCAACGCGATCTGGAAGGGGCGACCCTGGCGTTTCCCCGCCGCCAGCAGCTCAAGGGCCTCAGGGCCACCCGCCACCACGGCGTGATCCACGCCCCACACCTTGAGCTGCTCGTGGAGCACCCGGCGGTTGATCTCGAGATCGTCCACCACCAGCACCCGGATGCCCTCCAGGCTCGGGCCGCCGGACTCCAGGAGCGGTTCAGCATTCGCTCCCGCCACCGGAATGGTGAACCAGAAGGTCGACCCCTTCCCGCTGATGCTGGTGAATCCAATCCGCCCCCCCATCAGCTCCGTCAGCCGCCGCGAAATGGCGAGTCCCAACCCCGTCCCCCCGTACCTCCGCGTGGTCGAGGAATCGGCCTGCGTGAACTTCTCGAACAGGGCGGACTGTTTCTCGACCGGAATCCCAATGCCCGTGTCGGTGATGCTCACCACCATCGAATCGACTCCGGGCACGACGATGCTGGGGTTGCGCGCAGCCAGCTTCGCCGTGGCGCCAACCTCAAGCAGCACATGGCCGTTAGCCGTGAACTTGATGGCGTTCCCCAGCAGATTCAGCAGCACCTGGCGAAACCGCGCCGGATCCCCCTCGATCTGCTGGGGCATGTCCGGGTCGAAGGACAACGCGATTTCCAGATCCTTCTCGTCGGCCCGCTGGCCGAGCAGCTCCGCCACCTCCTCGATCGCCAGTCGCGGATCGAAGGGCAGCCGTTCCAACGTGAGTTTGCCGGCCTCGATCTTGGAAAAATCGAGGATGTCGTTGATCAGCGTGAGGAGCGTCTGACCGGAGTTGCGGATGATCCCGGCAAACTCGCGCTGTTCCGGGGCGAGCGGGGTGTCGAGCAGAAGATTGGTAAACCCGATCACGCCATTCATCGGCGTGCGCAATTCGTGGGAGACAGCGGCCAGAAACTCGGATTTGGCCTGGGACGCCGACTCCGCCGTCCGCGCCATATTCTCGGCATCGGACCTTGCCGACAGAAGCCGCTGGTTGGAGATGATCAGATCCTCGTTCGTCCTCCGCAGTTCCGCGGTCCGTTCCTCCACCCGTCGCGCCAGCTGCGCGCGTTCCTCCTTCAGGGCGGCATCCTGCGCCTCGATCTGCTGGAGCATCGCATTGAACCCGTCCATCAGATGCCCCACCTCGTCGCTGCTCCCGCGCTCGGCCCGGACGGTGTAATCCTTGCGTTCCGAAACGGTCCGCATGCTGTCGCAAAGCCGCAGAATGGGCCCGATCACCGCGCGGTGTAGGCGCCCCCCCAGCCAGGCCGCCACCAGGAAGGCGGTCGGCAGCACCAGCAGGGCCAGCCACGCGTACCTTCGGAACCTCCGGGTGACATCCTCCAGATCCGACCGCAACAACACATACCCAAGCCGCCGATCGTTCAACACCACCGCCCGGGTCACCTCCACACGGTCGGTCGAGAACTGGATTCCCACCGGAGCTGCCCGGGACAGCAACTCCTGGGGCCGGCCAAGGCGTTCGTAACCCGCAAAGGGCGTGCCATCCGCCTTGAAAAGCTGGGCCGCCAACAGTCGCGGATTCACGCGCAGGGATTGCAGCAGATTGGTCGCCTCGGACGCGTTCCCGAAATCCAGGATCGCCGAACTGCTGTCCGCCACCAGGTCCGCCTGAACCGTGAGCGTCTCCATCAGCTGGCGCCGGCCCGTGGCCAGATCGATCACCGCCACCCCCACCGCCACCAAAAGCAAGGCGGCTCCCGTCGCCGACATGACCACCCAACGCAGCTTGCGCTCAATGGACCCAGGTGTGCCTCCGCCTGGCCCGCCAGCGACCGGACTTGTCCCAATGGGTTCTTGCGACATGCAACAGGCGGGTCCCGAGAATCAGCCGCCCCCGCGTGGCAGCCCCCCCGACAGACCCCGGCCGGCACTCTCCCGCGATTGAGGCAAAAAGTCACCCTTTGACATTCCCGCGCGCGCCCAATCCCAATCCGTCCTTCCGCCGTGCCCCGATTGATCCCACGCTGAATCCATGCATCGCGTCCCGGTCCTCCTCGGACTCGCCACGCTGGTCCTGATTCTCGTTCTCGCCGCCACCCCCCAGGCCGGCGCCACCTCCGAGGCCTTCCAGGTGGGCCCCGACCAGGCGGACACCTTGCCGGGCGGGAAGGAGGCCGACGGGATCCTCGGCGATTTTGTACTCCGCAACGACCGGATCGAGGCCGTCATCAGCAGCGCCCGCCCCAACCGCAGGGCCAACCCGTTCACCTATTTCGACGGCGCCCCCACCCCGGGCTGTCTCTACGACCTCACGCTTCGCGGAAGCGCCAACGATCAGCTCACCCTGTTCGCCCCCTCCGGACTGAAGGGCGAAGTGTCCCATGTGCGCATCCTGCGCGACGGCTCCACCGGCGAGGCCGCCATCGAAACCGTGGTCGGCCCCGCCCTCAACCGCGGCATCGCCCTCCGGCACGAGTACCGCACCCGCGACGGCTGGCCCGGCCTGCTCATCGTCACCACCGTCCGCAACCACACCGACCGACCCGCGCGCTTCGATCCCGAGGACCGCTGGTCACCCGTCGTCAACGCATCGTCCCTCCGCGGCTATCTCGTCGGCGATGCCGTCAATCCCGCCGACAAGGCCGGGTACGCTCATCGCTGGCTTGAGATTGAGGGATTCGTGGCGCCCCCCGACGAAATCGAACTCGCGCCCGGCGCCGAGATCACCTACGCGCGGGGCCTGGCCGTCGGGGATTCCCCCGCCGACGCCTACGGCCGGCTCGCCCAGCGACTGGAGGGGACGTCCATGGTCCGGGGAAGCCTGCGCGACGCCGAGGGGCTTGCGGTCACCACGGCGCGCATCGACCTGCTCATCGGCGACCGCAAGCTCGCCGGTTATCCCGATGCCCGTGGCAACTTCGAGTTCCCCCTGCCCTTCGGGGAATATCCCCTGGTGATCACCGACGCCGGCCGCGCGCCGGTCACCAACGCCTTGTCCGTCCAACCGGATCGCGACAGCCGGATGGAACTGAACCTCGGCCCGGCTTCCCGGGTTGCCTTCACGGTGCGCGATGAGGAGGGCCGATCGATCCCCTGCAAAGTTCAGTTCCTCGGCACCAACGGCACCGACTCCCCCAACCTCGGCCCCGCCAACCGCGCCCATGGCTGTCTCGATCAATATCACTCCGCCCACGGCGATTTCTCGGTGCCCCTTCCCCCCGGCGATTACCACATCGTGATCACCCGCGGACCCGAATTCTCCCACGCCGCCCAAGCCCTCCACCTCGATCCCGGCGCGCAGGCCACCATGCATGCCACGCTCCGTCGGCGGGTCGATTCACGGGGCTGGATCGCGGCGGACTTCCACAGTCACTCGACGGAAAGCGGGGACAGCACCACCCGCGTGGAGGACCGGCTGATCAATCTCGCCGCGGAACACCTCGAATTCGTCCCCGCCACGGAACACAACCGGATCCTCGACTGGACCCCCCACGTACTTCGCCTTGGACTGAGCAACGCCCTGCTCACCGTGCCCGGCATCGAACTGACCGGTGCCGGGCCCCATCTCAACAGCTTCCCGCTTCAACCCCTGCCACGCACCCAGGATGCCGGCGCACCCACCTGGCACCGCGATCCCCGCATCGACGCCATTCTTCTCCGTGGACATCAGGACGCGGACCCCGCCCGCTGGGTGCAGATCAATCATCCCGACATGATCGAGAACTGGATCGATCGGGACGGGGACGGCCGAGCCGACGGCGGATACGCCGGCCTGGCCGGCCTTCTCGACGGCGCGGAAACCTTTGGATTCGGCATCCTGACCAACGTCCCCTACCAACTCTACCGCACCGCCAACGGCAGGGATGCCGCCGGAGCCCAGCGGGAATTCGTGTGGCTCCAGCTGCTCAATCGCGGCCTTCGCCTCCCCTGCATCGCGGTGTCGGACGCCCACGGCGTCCATGAATCCGGCGCCGGCGCCTGGCGGACCTACATCCGAAGCTCCACCGACGACCCGGCCCGCATCGACTGGCGGGAGATCACCCGGCACGCCAAGGCCGGCCATGCCTTCGTGACCACCGGCCCATTCCTCGAGGTCCGAACCGAGGACGGCTCGGGCCCCGGCGACACCACCCGGGCGAATGCCGGGGTCCACTTGAAGGTCCGCGTCCAGTGCACCGACTGGATGCGCATCGACCGCATCCAGGTCCTGGTCAACGGCCGCCAGCCGCCGAAGCTCAACTTCACCCGGGCCAGCCACCCGACCTGGTTCAAGGATGGGGTCGTGCAGTTCGACCGGGACATCGGCGTGCCCCTCAGCGAGGACGCCCACCTGATCGTGGTGGCCGTGGGAGAACACGAAACCCTCCGCATCGGGTTCGGTTCCAGCGCCGCCGGCCGCTTCAAACCCATCGCGTACCACAACCCGATCTTCGTCGATCTGGATGGGGACGGCTGGAAACCCAACGGCGACTCCCTGGATTGGGAATTGCCGGTGAGGCGCATCGACCCGGACGAAGTCCGCGATCTCCTGGAAAGCCGCCGGGCGAAAGGAAACGAACCGGCGCCTTGAATGGGGGTGCTTCGCCACCCGAGCGCGGGAGTGGGGGAAGAGTCGCGGAGCGCCTCTCGAAGGCGCCATTCAATAGTCAACAATTTAGACGCGACCCCATTGACCCCAAAGTCTCGTCGCGGAGCGACGGAATGACGGTAGCCGTGGACTTCAGTCCACGGTTTGCGTGTATTTGGGAGAAGCGTCGCGGAGCGACGCCGGAATGGCTTGAGAGTTCACAAAAGACACGTCACCGCATTCCCTAGTCCCCGCTGCTGTCTCCCGTCTCCCCACCCGCCCCAAGGGGGCGGTCACACCTTCGTGTTGAACGCCTCATCAAGCACCCGGGCCTGTTCCTTCTTGTGGGCGTTGCCCGAACCGGTCGCCGGACTGGCACTCGCGGGACGGCCCACGTAGCTCAGGGCCCAACGATTCAACAGCCGGTCCCCGAACTGCACCTTGAGGAACCTGAGGGCTCCCATGTTCGCCGGTTCCTCCTGCACCCACACGACGGGCACGGTGTCGGCGTAGGCGGTAAGCGCCGCCTCCAGATCCTTCAGGTTGAGGGGATACAACTGTTCCACCCGGACAATCGCGACGTCCTCGCGCTTGGTCTTTTCCCGGCGTTCGAGCAGGTCGTAGTAAACCTTGCCCGAACACAGCAGCACCCGTTTGACGCCTGCCGCCGGCACGGTGGTGTCGGCGAGCACCCTCTGGAACTTGCCCCGGCCAAGATCGTCCAGGCTGGAAACACATGCCGGATTGCGGAGCAGGCTCTTGGGCGTCATCACCACCAGCGGCTTCCGCCACTGCCGCAGGACCTGGCGTCGGAGGAGGTGAAACATCTGTGCGGGCGTGCTCGGATAGCAGACCTGGATGTTGTCCTCGGCCGCCAACGCCAGAAACCGCTCGAGCCGCGCGCTCGAGTGTTCCGGCCCCTGCCCCTCGAATCCGTGCGGCAGCAGCATCGCCAGGCCGGACAAACGCCGCCACTTGTCCTCCGCACTGACGATGAACTGGTCGATGATCACCTGCGCCACGTTCGCGAAATCGCCGAACTGCGCCTCCCACAGGACCAACCCGTCCGGGGCATCCAGGCTGTAGCCGTAATCGAATCCAAGCACGGCCGTCTCCGACAAGGGGCTGTTGTGCACCGAGAAGGTCGCCTGGTTGGGCTCAAGCTCGCGCAGCGGGGTGTAGGTCTTGCCGGTCTGCACGTCGTGGATGACCGCGTGGCGATGACTGAACGTGCCACGCTCGGCGTCCTGACCGGACAACCGGATCCGCGTGCCGGACACCACCAGGGTGGCGAAACCCAGCGCCTCGGCCGCCGCCCAATCCAGCGGCTGACGGCCCGCCGCCATCTCCCGCCGGACCTCCAGCAGCTTGGCGACTTTCGCGTGCGGCTTGAACTCCGGCGGCAGGTCCGCCTGCTTCAGCAAAAGCGTCGACAACCGTTCCGTCGGCACACCCGTCTCGACTTCCGGAGCGTCGGCCTCGCGGCCGCCCGAGTAATTGCTCCGGGCCCAGATGCCCAGCAGCTTCTCGCCCGGAGGCTGGTAGCGTTCGCTGGTGGCCTGGCCGAGTTCCTCCTCCAGCCGCTGACGTCCCTGTTCGGCGATGGCATCCGCCTCTTCGCGGGCGACCGACCCAAGTTTGAGCAGGTGATCGACGTACCCTTCCCGCACCGTCTTCCGCTTGGTGATGGTCTTGTAGAGCAGCGGCTGCGTGAACGCCGGTTCGTCGGTCTCGTTGTGACCCAGCCGGCGATAGCCGTACATGTCGATGAAGACGTCCCGCCGGAACTCCGCCCGGAACTCAAGCGCCGCGCGGACGCACAAGGCCACCGCGTCGGGATCCTCGCCGTTCACATGGAAGATCGGGGACTGCAGCATTTTCGCGACGTCGGTGGCGTAGGCGAACGACCGGGCGTCCCGGGGCCCGGTGGTGAAGCCGATCTGATTGTTCACCACCACATGGACCACGCCGCCCACGCGGTAGCCGTCCAGCTGGCTGAGGTTGAGGGTCTCCTGGACCACCCCCTCGCCGGCGAAGGCGGCATCGCCGTGGATCAGCAGCCCCATGCAACTGCGCCGGCCGGAATCCCCGACGCGATCCTGCTTGGCCCGCACGCGGCCGAGCACCACGGGATTCACGAACTCGAGATGGCTGGGATTGAAACACATCGACAGATGCACCCGCCGGCCGGTGGCGGTGATCCAGTCGTTGCTATGGCCAAGGTGGTATTTGACGTCGCCCCGGCCGATGTAGAGATCGGGGTCCTTGTCGGCGAACTCGCGGAAGATCTGTTTCGGGCTTTTGCCGAGAATGTTGGCGAGCACGTTGAGCCGGCCGCGATGGGCCATGCCAACCACGATCTCCGCCACGCCCTGGCTTGCCGCCTTCTCGATGGCCAGATCCAGCAGCGGGATCAGGGTCTCGCAGCCTTCCAGAGAAAAGCTCTTGGCCCCGACGAATTTCTTCCGGATGAACTCCTCGAACATCACGGCATCCGTGAGACGCGTGAGGATGCGGAGCTGTTCGTCGCGGTTGAGCTGGACCCGGGTCTCGACCGGTTCCAGCCGCCGCTGCAACCAACGGCGGACATCGATGTCGTCGATGTGCATGTACTCCACGCCGACGCTGCCGCAGTAGGTCAGGCGGAGACGCTCGTACAGCTCGCGCAGGGGCATGACGCGGCCGTTCTGGAAGGTCTTGCAGGACACGGCCCGTCCGAGTTCGGCCTCCGAGAAGTTGAAGTAGGCCAGGCCCAGTTCCTCGGGCACGCGCGGCTTCTCCTGGTCGCGTCGGTCGTCGTGCAGGGGGTCGAACTTGGCGATGACATGGCCGCGGATCCGGTAGTTGCGGATCATCTGCCCCACCCGGTCCTGGAACCCGGTGAGTTTGGTGTCCTCCACCACCGTCTCGTCGCCCCCCCGCGAAGCACCCGCCGCGCCGGTGACTCCGCCGGCCAGAGGCTGGCCCGGGTCGAACAGGCTTCGGGCGGGCAGCGTCGGACCCAGCCGGGGCCGATCAGGCCAGGCATCACCGTTGCTTGCCTCGCCAAAATAGGCCTGCCATTCCGGGCCCACCGCGGCCGGATCACGACGGTAGGTCTCGAACAGTTCCTCGATGTACGCGACGTTGGCGATGTGGGCGGAGATGGACTCGTTGCTCATGGACGGACCGGGTCGGTTGAAATCGATTCGACGGGAAGGACTTCAGGCACAGCTGCGACCGACACACACCATCAAGGGCCGGGCCAGGTTGATCCCGCGAACGCCTCCCATCCTGCGATCGGTCCCGCGGGCCGCAACTTTTTCTTTGGTCAGGTATCCTGGCCCAGAACCGTGAATTTGAAAAAAACCACGACCGCCGCGACCACCCACCAGGCCTGCAAGACCACGGCTACCGCCACCAGGGTGAATGCCAGCCTGCGGGATGAAGGACGCCGCCAACCGACCACGGCCCCGACACCGGCCAGCATCATTCCCACGAGCACGCACGCCACCACTATCAGACTCAGTGACATGACTCCATTAACTGCCGCGGCCAAAGCCGCGGCAAGCCTTGGACTCTATCCACATCCCCGGCAACCCGCCCCGTGAACCCCGGACTCCGGCTCGCCCCAGTGTGCATCGGTCGGACTGGCGACCTCGATGGCGCCGGTCGGGCACGCCTCCGCGCACTCGGCCGCCACCTTCTGGAGCCCTTCCTCGAACGCTCCATTCATGGGCGCCGCCACCCGCACCTCGAATCCACGGCCCACAAAACTCAATCCCAGCGGCTCCGAGGCGTCCGAGGCGATCTTCACGCAGATCCCGCACAGGATGCATTTGCCGGGCTCGAAGAGCACCCGACCCGGATGTCGATGCTGTTCGAACGGCCGGCGCTGGCGGGTGAACCGGCCAAACTCCGCCCCGTACACCTGCGAATAATGCTGAAGCTTGCAGTTCCCTTCCGCCCGACAGTCGCAATGCAAGCAGCGCGCGGATTCATCCGCCGCTTCACGGGGCGAAAAGAGGGCATGCGGTCCCGCGGCGGGAACATGACGCGGCGCCGAACTCGCCCCCTTCTGGAATGCCACCAACTCAATCCGCTCCAACCGGCCCATCACGCTGGAAAAAGGCTTCGGCCCCTTGCGCGGCTCGCGTCCGGCCAGGAATTCCCCCATCGCCTCCGCCACAGCCTGGCCCTCCGCCATCGCCCGGACCACCTGTTTGATCGGCCGGACGACGCTGCCCGCGGCGAACACACGGTCGCGACTGGTCCGGAACGTCTCGGCCTGCACGATCTTCACCCCGGCCCCGCTAAGCTCCAGGCCCAGACCCGCCGATTCGCCCTTCGCCTGTTCCCCCAGGCACAGGAGCACGGCGTCGTACTCCGCCAGCAGTCCGGTGAGCGCCGATTCGGTGTCCACGGCGGCGCCAACCCGAAACTCGATGCCGAACCGCGCCAGGTCCGCCAGTTCCCGCTCCACCACCGACGCCGGAATCGCCTGATCGGAAACCGCCTTCGCCAGGGAACCGCCCGCGCGCGGATTGCGATCGAACACGGTGACCTGATGGCCCGACCGGGTCAGCGTGTAGGCTGCGGACAGCCCGACAGGGCCGGATCCGACCACCGCCACGCGTTTACCCGAAGCCGGCTTGCTCGGCGGGAGGTAACCCGTCGGCAGGGACTGGTCGGTGTCGGCGACGAAACGTTCGACCTCCCCGATCGCGGCGGCGCTGTCGCAGCTTCCCCGACGACACCCGTTTTCGCAGGGCCGATGGCACAGGCGCCCCAGGACCGCCGGGAGCGGAAGCGCAGCGCGCAGGGTGGCCATGGCCTGTTCCGGCCGCTGCTCCTGCACCTGGCGGAGCATGAGCGGGATGTTCATGCCCAGCGGACAGATCCGCGCACACGGGGAGAGGCAATCGCCGACGTGATCGCTCAGGAGCAGTTCGAGCGCCGACCGCCGGAGTTCATGGACCTCCGGGGTGTCGGACTCCACGACCATGCCCTCCATGGCCTTCATCGCGCACGAGGGCACGACGGAGGTGCGGCCGTTGAACCGAAGCCGGACCACGCAAACCAGGCAGGAGGTCATCGGGCCGCAACGTTCCAGGTAACAGAGCGTCGGAATGTCGATCCCCAACACGCGCGCGGCGTCGATCAGGGTCTGGCCTTCCGGGACCTGGACCGTTCGGCCGTCGATGGTGAGCGTGGGCATGGCAGTGATGGGGGGCTTAGACAATTTCCACCGCGCCGTACGGACACACGCGCTTGCAGGTGTCGCACTTGGTGCAGAGGTCCTGGCGGATCTCATGCCGCTGGTAGGGCGTGTACGGAATGGCGTCCACGGGACACTGCTGGGAACAGATCGTGCATCCGGTGCAGCGATCGCTGATGCGATAATGAATCAGGGCCTGGCACTTGCCCGAGGGACAACGCCCCGCGAGGTGGGCGTCGTACTCGTCGCGGAAATAGCGCAGCGTGGTGACCACCGGATTCGGAGCGGTCTTGCCCAGGCCGCAGAGGCTCCCCTGCCCGACCGACTCCGCCAACCGCTCGAGTTCGGTCAGGTGTTCGGGACGTCCCTTGCCCGCACAGATGAGCTCGAGCAAATCCAGCATGCGCCGCGTGCCCACCCGGCAGAAGGTGCATTTGCCGCACGACTGATCCTGGGTGAAGCGCAGGAAATAGCGGGCGATGTCGACCATGCAGTCGGTGTCATCCAACACCACCAACCCGCCCGATCCCATGATCGCACCCACTTCCCGCAAGGAGTCGTAGTCCACCGGCGTGTCCGCCAATCGCGCCGGCACGCAACCGCCCGAGGGCCCGCCGATCTGCACCGCCTTGAAGCGCCGGCCCGGAGTCACTCCGCCGCCGATTTCGTCCACGATCTCGCGGATGGTGGTTCCCATCGGCACTTCGATCAGCCCCCCGCGCTGCACCTTGCCCGCCAGGGCGAAGACCTTGGTGCCCTTGCTGGACTTGGTTCCAATGGCGGCGAAGGCATCGCCTCCGCGGCGCAGGATCCAGGGAACGCAGGCCAGGGTCTCAACGTTGTTGATCAGGGTGGGTTTGTTCCAGAGACCGGATTCGGCCGGGAACGGAGGTCGCAGCTTGGGCATGCCACGGCGACCTTCGATCGACGCGATGAGCGCGGTCTCCTCGCCACACACAAACGCGCCGGCACCTTCCTTGATGGTCACGCGGAACGGGAACTTCGTGCCCAGCAGGCGTTCCCCGAGCCAGCCCCGCTTCTCCATCATGTCGATCGCCGCCTGCACCCGGCGCACGGCGAGCGGATATTCGCGGCGGATGTAGAAGATGCCCTCGTGCGCGTCGGTCGCGAGGGCCGCGATGGCCAGGCCTTCGATGATCCGGAAAGGAAAGGACTCCAGGAGCATGCGGTCCATGAACGCCCCGGGATCGCCTTCGTCTCCGTTGCAAATGACGTACTTGGTGTCCGCGACCTGACGTTTCATGACCGCCCACTTGGGACCGGTCGGATACCCCGCCCCGCCGCGTCCCCGCAGACCGCTGCGCGTGACGTGGTCCACGATCTCCTCGGGCTTGAGTTCGATCAGACATTTCCGCAACGCCGCGAAGCCGTCGTTGCGCAGGTACTCCTCCAGGTTGAGCGGATCGAGGTCGCCGAAGTGTTCGGTGGCGATGTGAATCTGGCGGCCCAGGAACGCCCGGGCCGGACCGCCCCCCATGTCGACCGCACACCGGGTGGTCGGACTGTCGTCCTGCTCGAGCAACACACGGTCCACCGCCCGGGTGGCGGTGCGCGCGAACCGCCGCCAGAGACTCGGCGGCCGGAAGTTGTCCAGGACCAGTTGCCGCGCCTCGTTCGGCTTCACGGCCGCATAGAAGCGCGAGGGTTTTCCCGGATGAAACACCTCGATCAACGGGGTCTGGTGGCACATGCCCACGCAACCAACCCGCTTCACCGAAACGCCCACACCCACCAGCTTGGCCGCCTGATCCAGTTCCGCGAACAACCGGTCGCTGCCCTTGGCCATGCAGCAGGATCCAAGGCCCACGCGGATCTCCGGCGCCGTGCCCGCCCCCGAATCATCCGCCTCGTGCTCGCTGTGATCCGCCGCCGAACCACCGTTCGCCTGGGACTCGAGAAAATCGCCGACCACCGACGGCACCTTCTCGGTGTCCACCAAGCCCGCGGTGGCGTGGTCGAGTTTGATGACCGGCGCCAACGTGCAGCACCCAAGGCAGGCCACGGGTTCGATGGTGAACTTGCCCTCCGGATCCGTGTCCTCCCCCGGCCGGATTCCCAGATGACGCCGCAGGGCGTCCTCGACACGATCCGCACCCGTCACATGGCAGGCAGTGCCATGGCAGACATGGACGATGTGTTTGCCGACGGGTTTGTGCCGGAACTGGTCGTAGAAGGTGGCGATGCCCCAGATCTGCGACGGCGTGATCTCACTGACTTCGCACACACGCTTGAGCGCCGGCTCCGGCAGCCACCGGTAGTGCTCCTGCAACGCCTGCAGAATCGGAATGACCGCGTCCTTCGAGCGCCCGAGGCGCGCCACGGTTTCGTCCACGAACTGGAGATTCTCAGCGGACATCGGCTACCTGGGTTGGCCCGGCGACGACGCCAAGGCAGTACAGAGTCTTCTTCGTCCGGACATACATCCGCCCCGCCGCCACGGCCGGGCTGGCATAGACCTCGTCGCCCATCTTGAACGTCCCCAGTTCCTTGAACTCGCGCCCGGCTGCGATGATGAAGCCGTCCCCGGACTGCGTGAACAGGTACATCCGTTCGCCCGCCACCAGCGGCGAGGCCTGGAATTCCGTCTCGAAGGCGTGCTCCCAAATCTTGGTACCGGTCTTGAGTTCGCGACAGAACACATGGCCCTCGGTGCTGGCCGTGAACAGAAGTTCCCCCACCACGGTCGGGGTGGGCACATCGGGAACCTCCTGCTCCAGTCGCCAGGCCAGTCCCGATTCGGTGATGTCCCCGGTCCCGTCCGCCTTCACGGCAACCAATGCATGGCCGGGACTGACGGCCACCACCAGGCCGTCTGAGAAGATCGGCGACGGCGCAAGTTCGCCACCCAACACCTTCGCCCGCCACACCTCCGCACCGGTCGTCGCGTCATGCGCCATCAACCAGGGATCGCCACAGGTGAATACCAGGGGCCTGCCCCCCGCAGCCGCCACTATCGGCGTCGCCCAACTGCCGCCCACCGGACGTTTCGCCGTCCATGCCGTCTCCCCGGTCCGTACATCCAACGCCAGGAGCGCCGACTTGCCATCCTCGGCCTGTCCCTGGTCGGCCTGGACCAGCAGTCGCCCGGCATGCACCACCAGCGACGACGCGTGGCCATACCCGTTCTCCGAGAAATCGAGGCGCTTGTGCCAGACGAGCTTTCCCTCGAAATCGAGGGCTCCGAGTTCGCCCGAGGCAAACACCGCGTAAACGCGTTCACCGTCGGTCGCCACCGTGCTGGCCGCGGCGCCGCTCTGGTCGGGCGGTTCCACTGCAGCCGCCGGCGCGTTGGTCGGGGTCACCGGCCGCTGCCAGCGCAGAGCGCCCGTCGTGGTGTCGTAGCAGAAAACCAGCAGCGCCTTCTTGTCGCCGCCGGTGAGAAAAACCCGGTTCTCCCAGACCACCGGCGAGTTGTATCCCGCGATTGGCACCTCGGACTTCCAGGCCACTCCCTTGCCCGTCGCCACGTCCCACGACTCCGGCACCGTCGCCTTGGCGTCGGCCAGAACGCCGCTGGAATCGGGTCCCCGGAACTGGGGCCATTGGCGTGCCCAGACTTCCGGCGACGGCCCGGACGGTGCGATGGGCGTTGCGGTCGCAGACCCCGTCGAGTTGGGGGTCGCGGCAGGAGAGGTCGCGGAGGCCCCCGCCCCGTGCGGAGCCGAGCCCGCGGCGACGGACAATCCTCCGGTGGCCACGCTGGGAAGATGCGTGCGATCCGCGAGGCCGAGCCCAAGGAACGTGGTGCCGCAAACCAGCGCGGTGGCCACCACGGTGGTGCGCGCACGGGATCCGGTGCGTTCACGGTCCGCGGGCAATCCCAGGGCGCCCGGCAGCGCCGGGGTCTGCGGTCGAACTGATTCACGCGCCAACCAGACCAGCGCCACCCCGGCCGCCAGCAGGAGCCAGCCGCCCGTCCGGTTGCGCTGCAGGGCCGCGAAATAGTTCCGGCGCAGTTCGAGGTCCTGCTCGCGGAGGGCCTTCTTGATGTCCTCGTTCTTGGGTTCCTGGAGCAGTTTCTGCCGCGCCTCATCCAGGGTCCGCGACCGCCAGGGCTCCTCCCTCGGCCGAACCGCCTGCCCCGCCACCATCACGGCACCCACCGCCAACGTGAAGACCGCCAGCACCGCGACGACCCGACGGCCCACCGTCCACGACGAAGCCAGGGAAGGACTGACCTCGGGCGGTTTCACCGGGGCGGGCGTGGGTGCCACCGCAGGATTCGGCGACGTCGTCATGCGTGGCCTCCCGGGCCGCAGCCGCACCCGCCCGATTTCGCGGCCGGAACAGGCACCGCCGCGGAGGGGGTGGGATGGGGAAGCACCGACAACGGAGCCGGCGTGGCGCCGATGCGGATGCGTTCCTGGGGACAACTCGCGAAGCAACGGGCGCAGGCGTAACAGCCGGTCCTGTCGGGTTCGTAATCGCTGCGGCGGCGCACCATGCCGAGGCTGATCAGCTTGATGCCGACCACCAGGCCGCTCCAGACGCCGAACCACAGCCCGGCGGTACGGAACTTTTCCCGGAGCTCGACGGCTTTTGGCACCAGGTCCCGCGCTTGTTTTTCCGCCCGGGTCAGCGCGAGCCGCTCGGGGTTCGCCAGCCTGGCGATGGCCTCGGCATCCAACCGCAGCGAATAGGTCTCAGCCAACTGGACCGTCGGATGCATGCGGGCCGCCGCACCGCCGAACACGCGGCCGATCCCCGCACCGGCGAGGATCACGAATGGGAGGGCGACGAGCACCGCGATGGCGCGCCGACGGGCGGTGCCGACGTCGCGGGGCTTGGACAAACCGGCGTCCGGTTCACGAATGACGCCGTAGGGACACGACGTCGTGCAGAGTCGACACTGGGTGCAGACGTCAGGGGTGATGCGGACCTTCCAGCGGGACAGCGCGGAGGCCACCCGAAGGAGTGCGCCGTAGGGACAGAGAAACCGGCAATAGGGCCGTCCCACGAACATCCCCACCGCCAGCAACCCCACACCGGTCAGCACCATGCCCATGCCACCGCTCAGGCGGAAGATGGGGACGAAAGGATCGAAGCGGCAGATGACGAACGCCGCCCCGGTCGCGGCGAAGGCGACACCAGCGCCCAGGTAAAGGAACGGAAGAATGCCCAGGCCGCTCTCCAGCCAGCGGGGAATCTCCACCGGCTTGACCAGCACGAGATCCTGCAACGCCCCGTGCGGACAGACCGCCGCGCAGAAGGTCCGTCCGAAAAACAGGGCCACCAAGAGGGGCGCCGCGAAAAACACCGCGACCGCCACCGGCAGCGCATAGCCACTTCCGACCAGGCCCAGTGCCACGTTCTGCACCGACCCGATCGCGCAGATGCAGCCCTCGCGGTAGAAGCCGAAATAAAGCAGGGAGAAAATCGACAACCCGGCCACGCCCCGACGCGACCGACGTCCGTACACCCACCAGGTGGCCAGCCCCAGACAAACCAGCAAAACCGCCACGTCCAGGTACTCCAGCCATTGCGGGCGCGCGGCCGGGTACTGGGTGAGCGGCATGGTGTAGCCGCTTTCGAAGTCGGGCGGCGGGAACTTCAGCTCCGCGCCCATCGCGGCCAGCCCCGACAGAAGCCATGGCAACAAGGCGCGCTTCATGGTCAGGTGGTAAAGTGGAAATAAGGATCCGCAGCCGGCGCGCGGTAAAACGCGTCCCCGGGACACGTCTTGGCGATGGCGCACTCGTTGCAGTTCACGCACTGGTCATGGCGAACCTGGAGATGGAAGGATCCATTGCCGAACAACCGGCAGCCTTCGACACACTTCGCGCACCCGATGCACAGGCTCTCGTCGATCTGGTACTCGTAGTAGGGATCCTCGACGAACTTCCGCAGGATCGCACCGGTCGGACAAAGCTGGTTCTCCGCCCCGGTGTTGAGTGCGTTGGGCTGGGGTTCGAAGTAGCCCGTGCAGAGATCGCAGTAACCGCAGATGGGAAACCAGTTCACGCACTTCACCGCCGACTGCTCGAGCACGCAGTTCGTCGCGCAGCGGCTGCAGTTCAGGCATTTCCTCGGGTCGATCTGCCAGACGGTGTCCGCCGCGGCTCCCCGGTGTCCCAACGCCCCGGCCACAACCCCGGCCCCGGTCAATCCCGCGACGCGCAGGCCGTTCCGGAAGAACTCCCGGCGCGTCGTGCGCTCGTCGCCTGCTGCGTGGGGAAGGTTCGGTTCCATGGGGTTCCCGGTCAGGCCGGTTTGGCAGTGCCTTCCTTGTCCCGCTTGCGGAAGGCCTGGACGGTTCCCCCCACCAGATCCAGCACCCACACCCGGCCACTGGCATCGACGGCGACGTCCAATCCGTCACTCACTGTGTCCGCCGTCGTCCGTGCCTCGCGATCCTCCGACGCCACCGCTGCGAACCGGTCCGGGCCCGCCACCACCGATTCGAACCGGCCATCCGGCGTGTAAACCTTGACCCGCGGCAGTCCCTTCTCGGCCGTCACCCACCCCGCCCCCTCGGGAAGCATGGCCAGGGCAATGGGATTGCAGCAGCCGCAGAACGCGTCGATCGCCACCCCGGGCCGGCCCCACGACTGCTCGAGATCGCCCTCACGGGTGTACGTCTCCACCTTGTGCCGCCCGGGATTGTTCACCCGCAGCAATCCATCCGCTCCAGGTTCGACATCGAGGAACGGACTGGGAAGCACCAGACCGGGCACCTGCCGGTCGGGGTTCTTCTCCCCCAACCGCAGCCGCACCCGACCGTCGGGATCGCACCGATAAACGACGCGGTTTCCTGCATCGGCGACGAATACATCCGCGCCCGACGCCGCGATGGCCGTGACGTAAGGTTTGCCGGAGAAGGCCGGCCACTGGGCGATCCGCCGACCTTTCGCGTCCCGGGTTTCCACCCGATTGCGCAGCCCCACATACAGCAGACCCTCGGGCCCCACCGCCATGGCCCGCACCGGTTCGTCGGTCTCCAACCGGCCCAATCGTTCACCGGTCTCCGAAAACACCAGCACGGCCTTGCCCGCGGCCACCCGGATTTTTCCATCCGGTCCGAGCGCCAGGCGCCGCGCATGGGGATCCCCCACCGGAAATCCGGAAACGCGGTCATAGCGGATCAGCGCCGGATCGACGCGCCGGAGGCTGTCCACGTCGTAGCGCCAGGGATTCTCCTCGGCCGGCGTTGCGGATCGCGTCGTCGCACCCGCCGCCACCTCGGCCCCGATTCCGAGCGACGCCGCACCCAACGCGCTCTGGCCAAGAAAGGCCCGCCTCGACACTCCTGCGTTTCCGTTGCCGTCCGCTGGTAAGTTCATCGATCGCTCCTTTCCCGCGGCTCACGTTCGCCCTGCCCTGCCGGACCGGGATCGATGCCGTGTTCATTGTCCCCGGCTTCATCGCGTCGAAAGCTCTCGGCCTTGGGAAGGTCGCAACCGGAATAAACCGGACAGGCACCGCACACGGAGGGACGCCGGCAATCCGCGCCCGCATTGCGCACCAAGGCCACACCCGTCACCCCCGCCACCGCACCGGCGGACACCCAACGGAGGGTTCCCTGGATGAACTCCCGACGTGTGGCGGCTGGGTCATTCATGGCGGCACCGTGCGAACACCCTCCCCAACCCAGTCAAAACCGGCTTCACGAATCTGGCCAATCTCTGACCCTTTCTTGGCCAGCGATGCACAATCCCGGGCTGCCTGCGTCATTTCCCGAGCTCGAGGCAAACCATCCGGTGCATGTCCCGGGCCAGCAATCGCCCCCCCGCCAGCGCGAACGGAGCCCAGGCGTCGTGCCCCTCGAAGAGCGAGGCACTCGCCAGGGACCGGTACCCATCCGGAGTCGCCTCCGCCAACGTCAGGGTCGCGCTGTCGTCCATGGCCAGAATCAACCCATCCGCCACCATCACCGGACCCAGTCCGAAGTTGGTGTCCGGGCCGCTCGCCCAGCGCACCGTCCCATCCGGTGCCAGACAAACCAACCGGCCATCGGCCCGGATGCCGTAGAGGTTCCCGCCAAAAAAGACGGGTGAATGCTGGGTGGCCCCGAAGACATCGGCCTTCTTCCGGAAGATCTCGCGGGAGGTCAGCTTGCCTCCTTCGTCCGCGAACTGGAGCAGGAGGCAACCCGCCGAATAGCCGCCCGTGAAAAACACCCGACCGTCCCCGAGCAGCACGGGTGTCGGCACGGTGGCGATGTTGATCTTCCAGGAGGCGGTTTCCCACGCGATCGAACCATCCACCGCCGACACCGCCACCACCCCGCCGCTCGCGCAGTAGAGGTAGTAACGCCGGCCCGCGAGGTCCATGGGCATGACCGACGCATGGGTCATCTTCCAGTCGTTCGGATTCGGGGTCTTCCACTTCACCTGGCCCGTGGCCAGATCGACCGCCATGACCAGGGCCTCCGGTCCGCCCGGAGCCAGGATCACGTTCCCGCCATCCACCAGCGGGCATTGCCCCGTGTACCAGGGCGGCACGGTCGTCCCATGATCCTTCGCCAAATCAATGCCCCACTGGAATTTCCCGGTCTCCGCGTCCGCACAAACCACCTGGCATTTCGGCGCCATGGCGACCACGAACCTGCCTGCCAGCGCCGGCACCGTCCGCGTCAGCCCGTGGTTCCGTTTCACCGCCATCGGATAGGAGTACCTCCAGATCTCCGCACCGTCCGCCAGCGACAGACACCGAAGCGCATCCCGCTGCTTCGCGCGGTCATAGTCCATCAGGTAAATGCGTCCCCGCTCCACGACCGGACCCGCGAATCCTTCACCGACTTCGATGGACCAGATCTCACGCGGACGTCCCCCCGACCACGTTCGGGCCAGCGGGGTGGTCTCGGTGGAAAGACCGTCGAGGTTGGGTCCGCGAAACCGGGGCCAACTCCCGGCCCAACTCGCCGGTTTGCCGGTTCCGGTCACCAACGTCCCCGCCGCGAACACATCGCCCCCGGCCGCCGCCGCTCCGGCTTCTCCCGCCGGACGATCCGTGCCGGGCACACGGGCTGTCATGGAGACCCCGACTGGCGCCTTGAGCCAGGCCAGGAACGCCACCGCAGCGATCCCCGCCACCACCCAGACCGCAGCGGGCGGCAGGCGAAGCGCCATCGGGAGCGCGCGCACCGGAACAGCGGAGCGATCCATCATGGACGTCACCCTCCCGCCAACCGCCCCTCAACTCTCCCCGTAAACGGCCATTTCCTGACCCTTCCTTGGCCATTCTTTCACCACAGAGAGCACAGAGAGCACAGAGGGAACGGCAGCCGAATCGGGTCTACTCGGGCTCGGCGTCACCGGATCGCCCTGCGGTTCCTCGTTTCCTCGGACCGACCAACTGCAACCCGAATGAATCGCCCTTCTCTCGCCTTCTCTCTGTGCTCCCTGTGTCCTCTGTGGTGAACCTCCACCGCAAACCAATTGCCTGTCCCCCTTTCGATCCAGATTTTTCACCACAGAGAGCACAGGGAGCACAGAGGGAACGGCAGCCGAATCGGGTCTACTCGGGCTCGGCGTCACCGGA
>CAYZAE010000021.1:0-54905 GCA_964476125.1 uncultured Verrucomicrobiota bacterium
CTCGCGACCTTCCCTGGGTTCGGAAATCAACCGCGGTTCTGCCCTCAACAAAGCGGGAGGCGCAACGGCAGCCACCACTTCAACAATCCCCGGGGAGGCAGCTTCGTTCCGGTTTCCCCATGAAAGGATCCGCGGCCCCACCAACCACGCCACACCCAGAAGACAGACCCCCACCCGAAGGGCGTGGCGAATCTGCATCCAACGCCACCCGCTCAATCCCTCGGAGACCATCGACCCAAGTTTTGTCCCCGCTGCTATCGTTCCCGCATTTCCGAAGCCACGACCCACCGCCGCTCCGATGGTTCCGGCAAAGCCCAGCGGCACCGCCTCCGCCCGCGGCTCCAGAAGCCAGGCCGCCAGCGCCACCGGAGCCACCGACACCCCGCGGGCCAGGAGAAACGTCCGCATCCTCTCCACCGCCCGGTTCACCCGTTTCTTCGCAGCCTCCTCGCTCACCCCGAACCTCTGCGCCACCTCCCCAAACCGTCGTCGCTCGAAGAACCGGGTAAGCACAAACCCCCGGTCCCCCTCCGACAGCGCCGCCACGGCGTCGTCAAGATGCCGCTGCAATTCCTCCTCCATCCGGGCATCCAGAGCAGGCTGGACGGACGTCTTCGAACCCATGGTTTCCATGAATACCGCCTCTCCTTCCCGCCGTAAGCGGCGTCCTTCGGACTTTCGGATCCCGGCGGCCACGAAGCGCGTCGTCCGGAACAACCACGACGTGAGCACCACGTCCGGCTTCATCGACGAAGCCTTCCGGGCGAGGACCACAAACACCGCCTGGGCCACATCCGGCGCAAGGTCGGCGCCCACCTGACGCCGGGCGCTGGCGTGGACGAATTCGAGGTGCCGACGAACCAGCGTCGCGAAGGCGTCGTCATCCCCGTGCACCGTGTACCGAGCGATCAGTTCCCAATCATTCATCGTCGATGATCCACTCCCTTATCGCCGCCCGCCGGAAAAAGGGACAAGCCCTGCTTTGAACCCCAATCCGCACGACGCCCCTCCAGAAGTCGCCCAACCCGCGTCCACAGCTCCGGGGGGCGCGGCCCAGACTCCAGACTTGGCGCGACGGCGTGGCACCCGACAAGCTGGGCGAAGTCAACCCCTCCGATTCGTGACACGCTCCCTTGTCCGCAGTCTGCCCCTGCTCCTCGGCCGGCTCCTCCTCGCCTCCGGCGGCGGCGCGGAAGCCCCCTCCGTTGCCCTCGACACCGAACCCTCCCCCACCAGGCCCCTGGCCGCGGAGGAAGCCGCATCCCGCATCCAGCTTCCCCCAGGCTTTCGCGCCACCGTGTTCGCCGCCGAACCCGACGTCCGGCAACCCATCGCGATGACCACCGACGCGCGCGGACGTCTCTGGGTCGCTGAAAATCTCTCCTACTCCGAGGCCTCCATCGGCTACCACCCCTCCCTCCGCGACCGGATCCTGATCTTCGAGGACTCCGACAACGACGGGCGCTTCGACCGGCGAACGGTGTTCTGGGAGGGGGCGGAACGGCTCACCAGCATCGAAGTCGGACTCGGCGGGGTCTGGGCCATCTGCCTTCCCCAATTGGTCTTCATCCCCGACCGCAACGCCGACGATCAGCCCGACGGTCCGCCCGAGGTGCTGCTCGACGGTTTTGAATACATCAAGGCACGGCACACCGTGGCGAATGGTCTCCGGTGGGGACCCGACGGCTGGCTGTACGGGCGTCAGGGCATTCTTGGCACGTCCCTGCTGGGTCCTCCTGGCACTCCAGCCGCACAACGCCGACCGCTCAACGTCGGAATCTGGCGCTACCATCCGCAGCGTCGCACCTTCGAAATCGTCGCCGAGGGAACCACCAACCCCTGGGGCATGGACTGGGACGCCCGCGGGGAACCGTTCTTCATCAACACCGTCATCGGCCACCTCTGGCACGTCATTCCCGGGGCCCACTACCGTCGCATGTTCGGCGACGACCCGAATCCGCACGTCTACGAATTGCTCGAGCAAAACGCCGACCACGTGCACTGGGCCACCGGCGAAGTCTGGACCGACGTGCGCAAGGGCGTCACCGCCCCGACCCTGGCCGCCGGAGGAGGGCACGCCCACACCGGCCTGCTGATCTACCAGGGCGGTCAGTGGCCCGCCGCGTGGGAAGGAAAACTCCTGACCATCAATCTCCACGGACGCCGGCTGAACGTCGAACGCCTGGAAACCGACGGCAGCGGCTTCGTCGCCCGCCATGAAAAGGACGCCTTCGCCTTCGCCGATCCCTGGTTCCGCGGCATCGACCTCATCGCAGCCCCCGACGGCGGCGTGTTCGTGAGTGACTGGAGCGACACCGGGGAATGCCACGATCACGAAGGCATCCACCGGAGCAGCGGCCGGATCTTCAAACTCACTTACGGCAAACCCGGGCCGCGTGACCCCGCCGACCTCACCCGACTCTCCCACGAGCAACTCGCCGATCTCCAACGCAGTCCGAACGACTGGCTGGCCCGTCAGTCGCGCCGCGTGCTCGCCGACCGAGCGGCCGCCATCCCCGATCCCCGACTGGGTACCCTGGAATCCGGTCGCGCCCGCCTGCAGCGCCTCGCCGTGTCCGACGCGCCGGAAGTTCACCGGCTCCGCGCGCTCTGGGCACTGCACGTCACCCGGGGCCTCGACGAACCAACAATTCGCACCGCTCTCGCGGGATCCGAGGCACTCCGAGTCTGGGCCATCCGGCTGTGTGCGGATTCCGAGGCGCTCGCCTCCTCGAATCTCACCCCGGCCGCCTGGAGCTTCTGGCCGGAGCTGCTCCGCCTCGCGGAAGCGGATCCCTCGCCCCGTGTCCGCCTGGCCCTCGCCACACTCCTGCCCCGGCTCGGATCCGAACCGCGCACCCAGCTCGCAGGCCGCCTCCTAACGCATTCGGAGGACGCCTCGGATCGGAATCTTCCACTCCTGCTCTGGTACGGCATCGAACCATTGTCCACCAACGCCCCGGCTTTCGTCCGGCTGCTCGCCGAGGCACGAATCCCCCGCGTGCAACGCCTCGGCGCCCGGCGCCTGGCCGAGAATCTCGATGCCTCCCCGGGACCGGTGAACCAACTGGTGGCCTCCTTGGCAACGGTGCCCCCGGGGACGGGATTGCAGGCGCTTCTCGATGGCCTTGCCGAAGGTCTCGCCGGCCGTCGCCGCGCGCCCAAACCGCAGGCCTGGGACGGCATCCAACCCGTGCTCGCCAAGGCCCAGGACGAAATGCTGCGTGGCCGGATCCGCGATCTCAACGCCCTGTTCGGTGACGGCCGGGCCCTCGACGAAATCCGTCAGATCGCCCTCGATCCCAAAGCCGACATCCCCCGCCGCCGCGCCGCGCTGCGTTCCCTGATCGATGCCCGGACCGAAGGGCTACGCGCAGTCAGCGAATCGCTGCTTCCCGTGCGCGATCTCTCCGCCACGGCGGCCGAAGGATTGTCGCTCTCCGACGACCCCGGGGTGGCCCGACTGCTGATCGCCGAATGGCCGCGTCTCTACGGACACGAACGCGCCCCCGTGCTCAACGTGCTGGTGGCCCGGGCCAGTTGGGCTGGGCAACTGCTCGATGCCATGGCAGCCGGCGCCATCCGACGCGCGGATGTCGGGGCCTATCACGCCCGACGGATCCGCGCCCTCCAGGACCCCGCGCTCACCCGTCGGCTCCATGAAGTCTGGGGCGACCTTCAAGACGTGGACGAATCGCGGCGCATCGAAGCCCTCGCCGCCGTCCGTCGCCGACTCGAACCCGCCGCCCTTGCCGCCGCGGATCCCAAGCTCGGACGGCAGGTGTTCCAGGCCGCCTGCGCGCCTTGCCACCGCCTGTTCGGCGAAGGCGCCGCCATCGGCCCCGACCTCACCGGGGCCGGCCGGGACAACCTCGACTACCTGCTCGAAAACCTGCTGTTTCCCTCCGCCATCGTCCCCGCGGAATACCGGCAGACCACGCTCCATCTGAAGGACGGACGTGTTCTTTCCGGCATCGTCCGATCCCGCACCGTCCGCACCGTGACGCTTCAACCGGTCGGGGATCCCGTCACCCTCGAGACGGCCGACATCACCTCCGAGGAAGGCTCCCAACTGTCCATGATGCCCGAGGGCCAGCTGGACAATCTCGACGACCGCCAGGTTCGCGGCCTGATCCGGTACCTGATGTCTCCCGCTCCGCCGTCACCCTGAACCGGTCCGACTGCCCCCGGCCCCCAAAACGGTTCCGCATGTTCGCCCCCTTCCCAACCTCGGTTCTTCGCCGGGCATTCTGCGGCCTTGCCAGCCTGGCCCTGGGTTTCGCCCTTCGTTCCACCACGGCCGCCCAGGTCATCGAACGCGAGGAAGCCGTCCCGCCCTACACCCTGCCCGATCTCCTGCGGATGCAGGACGGCGGCACGGTCAGTAACGCCACCCAATGGGCTTCCCGCCGACGGCCTGAATTGCTCGAAGTGTTCGGACGCGAGGTCTACGGGCGTTTTCCGGAAAAGCCTCGGACCGCTCCCAAAGTCCAAAGCCAGTCCCAGCCCATCCTTGAAGGGCGGGCCATCCGGAGGACCCTTACGGTCGATCTCCCGGACGCCACCGGCCAACCTCACCGGGTTCTCCGGGCGACGGTCATCCTGCCCACGAAAGCGCCCCGCCCCGTGCCGGTGTTCGTCGGCCTTCACCTCTTCGACGCCAATCGACCTGTCCCGACCCCGGCCGTCGCCAAGTCGGCGCCGTCGGGTCCCGCCGGCGCGGAGACGCATCGAAAAGCCGGGGAAACCACTGCGGAACGGATTCTCGCGCGCGGCTATGCCTTCGCGACCCTTGAGCTTCCCGAACTGGCGCCCGATTCCGCCACGAACTGGTCCGGCGGCGTGCTTCGAAACCTGTTCGGCCGGACCGAAACCGGCCCGCCCGGTCCCACCGAAACCGGCGCTCTCGGCGTCTGGGCCTGGGGAATATCACGGTTCGTCGACGCCGCGGCTCTGGACCCCGACCTCGACGCCACCCGCATCATCGCCATCGGCCATTCGCGCATGGGCAAGGCCGCGCTCTGGGCCGGTGCCAACGACGAACGGATCGCCGCCGTGATCTCCAACGACTCGGGCTGCGGAGGGGCCGCGCTGAGCCGTAGAATCTTCGGGGAAACCGTCGGCATCATCACCCGCGCCTTCCCCCACTGGTTCTGCGGCAATTTTCAGCAGTACGCCGACCACGAGGATCGGTTGCCCGTGGACCAGCACCAACTGCTCGCCCTCCTGGCTCCACGGCCGCTCTACGTCGCCAGCGCCGTCGAGGATCGCTGGGCTGATCCGCGGGGCGAATTCCTCGCCACCTTCCATGCCGCACCCGCCTGGCGGTTTCTCGGCCGCGACCTCGGTGACTGGAACTCCCCCCAACCTCCCGCCACCGACCAACCCCTCGGCACCCGGCTTCGCTATCACGTCCGCGCCGGACGGCATGACCTCACCGACTTCGACTGGCAGCAGTACCTCGACTTCGCCGACCAGGAACTTCCAGGGCCGGGCAGGAAATCCGCCACCGTCGACATCCCCAAACGGGCTCCCTTCTCCGAGTTCCTGAAACGGCCGGATTCATGGTGGCGGGGAAACGAAGCCGCCTCGTTGGCCACCAACATCCTTTCCTTCCAATCGCCCCGGGGCGACTGGCCGAAGAACACCAACACCGCGGCCCGTCCCTTCACCGGCGACCGTTCCCGAATCGAAGGCACCTGGGACAACGGCGCCTCGATCGGCGAGATTCGGTTCCTGGCCCGTTACCATCGACGCACCAGCGATCCGGCGGGCCTCGGAGCGGTTGAGCGGAGCCTGACCCACATTCTCGAGGCCCAGTACCCGACCGGCGGCTGGCCGCAGCACCACCCGCCCGGCCCCGGGTACCACCGCCACATCACGCTCAACGATGGGACGATGGTCCACCTCCTCGAATTGCTTCGGGATTCCTGCACCCCGGGCGATTTCGAAAGCCTTAGCGGGAACCTCCGCCAGCGGGCCCGGGCCGCCTTCGACCGGGGTGTCGACTGTCTCGTCCGATCCCAGATCAAGGTCGGCGGCATCCCCACCGTCTGGTGCGCCCAGCATGACGAAGTGACCCTCGAGCCTCGCCCTGCCCGAAAATTCGAACCCGTCTCCCTCAGCGGAGCCGAAAGCGCCGGCGTGCTTCGCCTTCTGATGAGCCTGGAATCTCCGAACATGGAAGTCCGCAACGCCATCCGGGCCGGGGCCGCCTGGTTTGCCCGATCCGCCATTCCGGGCATCCGCGTGGTCACCCGCGACGGCGACCGCCGTGTCGAAACCGATCCCGGCGCTCCGCCGCTGTGGGCTCGGTTTTACGAAATCCATTCCAACCGACCCCTCTTCACCGGCCGCGATGCCGTGGTGAAGTACCAACTCGCGGACATCGAAGCCGAACGAAGGAACGGCTACGCCTGGTACGGAACCTGGGGCGAAGCCGTCGCCCGCGACTTCGCCGCCTGGTCACGCCGCCACCCCTGAACGTGGGTCGTGACGAAGTGCGGAGTGCGGAGTGCGGAGTGCGGAGTGCGGAGTGGGGAGTGGGGAGTGGGGAGCCAAAAGACCTGTCGCCCTGTTTGCTCGACGAAGATTAAGACGAAGACGAGGTCGTTCAGGGGGCCAGGCTCTTTACGCACGTAAGTCGTACCGGGGGACAGGCTTTTTACGCACGAGCATGCCGAAGGCATGCCAGAGAGTGGCCGGAGCGTCGGGCCCCAGCCCGACCTCCGGTAAGTCAGGCACAAGGATCCCGACCCCGGCGGGGTCGCAGAAGGGAGGGACCCAAAAGACCTGTCCCGCTGTTTGCTTCGCGCCCCCCCCAAATAGCCTGTCACCCCTGAATTTGTGTCCCCCCCCGGCGCTCGGACAACGCCAACGGCGTTGTGGCCCCTTGCCCAGGGTTGGCCGGCCAGACGGCAGGCCAACCCTGGGTGTTGGTCCCATCTCCATTATTTCAACCTCGAACGAGGTTGTGGCTTCCCGGCGTGGGTCGCGCCGGGGCCGTGGCAGGACGAAACCCCTCCAGGGTTTGGGACGCATGGGGGACGGGTTCCCGGGGTTGGCCCGCGCGGACGCGGTCAACCCCGGGCTGGCGGACGGAATCCCTTCAGGATTCCCGGGCAGGGAGAGAGCCAAGGGACCCAAAAGACCTGTCCCGCTGTTTGCTTCGCGCCCCCCCAAATAGCCTGTCACCCCTGAATTTGTGTACCCCCCGGTGCTCGGACAACGCCAACGGCGTTGTGGCCCCTTGCCCAGGGTTGGCCGGCCAGACGGCAGGCCAACCCTGGGTGTTGGTCCCATCTCCATTATTTCAACCTCGAACGAGGTTGTGGCTTCCCGGCGTGGGTCGCGCCGGGGCCGTGGCAGGACGAAACCCCTCCAGGGTTTGGGACGCATGGGGGACGGGTTCCCGGGGTTGGCCCGCGCGGACGCGGTCAACCCCGGGCTGGCGGACGGAATCCCTTCAGGATTCCCGGGCAGGGAGAGAGCCAAAAGACCTGTCCCTGTGTTGAGGCCTCGCCGCCACCCCCTGAACGTGGATCGTGCGGCAAAGTGGGGAGTGGGGTGCCAAAAGCCTGTCCCTCTGTTCCAGCCAGGGGCGAAGAACCAAGAGCCTGTCCCCCTGTAGCCCCGCACCTCCCCACTCCTCACTCCGGACTCCGGACTCCGAACTCCGAACTCCGAATTTCCCTCCCTCCCTTTCGCCCCTACAATGGGCTCGTGACGATTTCGGCACTCCACGATTTCCATGCCAGCTTGGGCGCGACGTTCCTCCCGGTGAACGGCGTCGAGTTCGTGGCCCACTACGGCGACCTCCAGGGTGAGCATCGCGCCCTGCACGAGGGAGCCGGCGTCATCGATCTGTCCGGTCGCGGACGACTGGTTCTGCTGGGGGCGGATCGTCAGAAACTCCTCAACGGCCAGGTCACGAACAACATCAAGGATCTTCCCGTGGGCAAGGGCTGCTACGCGGCACTGGTCAACGCGAAGGCAAAGATGGTCGCTGACCTCAACGTGTTCGCCCTGAACTCGGAACTCCTGCTGGATCTCGAACCGGGGCTGTCCGGACAAGTCGCCGAGCGACTGGAGAAGTTCATCGTCGCGGATGACGTCCAGATCGTGGACGCAGCACCCCACTACGGATTGCTCTCCGTCCAGGGCCGGCACGCCCCCCGGACTTTCGAGCAACTTGGGCTGTTCCCTGCCCTCCCCACCGAACCACTCGCCCATGCGGCGCTCAATCATCCGGAGTACGGGGAGCTTTACCTGATGAATCATCCCCGACTCGGCCATCGCGGGTTTGATCTCTTTGTGCCCATGGCCGCCCTCGCCGCCGTCGCAGAACTCCTGATCGGCGCCGCCCGCGAATTCGGCGGTCGTCCCTGTGGCTTCGAGGCTTTTGAGATCGCCCGGTTGGAGGCGGGGATTCCGCGGTACGGCGTGGACATGGACGAATCGAATCTGCCCCCCGAATGCGGGATTGAGTCCCGGGCCATCAGCTACACCAAGGGCTGCTACAGCGGCCAGGAGGTCATCGCCCGCATCCGCACCTATGGCCAGGTCGCGAAGGCCCTGCGCGGACTTCGTCTCTCCGGGGATGGGTCGTCCTTGCCGGTCCGTGGCACGAAGCTCTTCAAGGACGGCAAGGACGTCGGTTACCTGACCAGCGCCGTGATGTCGCCGTTGCTTGGGGCTCCGATCGCGCTGGGGTATGTCCGACGCGAGGCCAATGGGCCAGGGATCGAATTGGCCGTGGGTGCCCCGGACGCGGCATGCCGGGCCACCATCGTGCCTCTGCCTTTCGTCGGTCCGCTGCTGGCCTGAGCTTCCTCCTCGGTCGGGCGTGACCTCCGGGGCGCGCCGACCGCCCCCGGGTGCCGCGTCACGGCAAATCTGCATACCAATGCCTTGCGGCGCCCGCGGAGCGGCCGCGCTACCTGCTATCGGCAGCACCCGGCGCTTTGCTTCCGTGCCGAGGTGCCGCATTCTCCCGGGCAGCCGATGATCAGCCTTGCGGAACACGCCGCGGCAACGCCCGACACGAGCCTGGAGGCCCAGGTTGCGGACTTCTTTTCCCCCAGCGGTCCCCTGTCGAAGGCCAAGAATTTCGAATTCCGCCCCCAGCAGCAGGAGATGGCGGTGGCGGCGGCCCGGGCCCTGGAACGGCGCGAACACCTGGTGGTGGAAGCCGGCACGGGCGTCGGCAAGAGCCTGGCCTACCTCGTGCCCGCGATTCTTTTCGCGGTCAGCCGCCAGAAGAAGGCGGTGATCTGCACGCACACGATCAACCTGCAGGAGCAGCTCGTGGACAAGGACCTGCCGATGCTCTCGCAGGTCCTGCCGGTGAAGTTTGATTTCCAGATGCTCAAGGGCCGCGGCAATTACCTCTGCCGCCGCCGCCTTCACAAGGCCTTCCAGCACGCCGACAGCCTCTTCACCTCCCCCGAACTCGCCGAATTGCAGCGCATCCTCGAATGGTCCCGCACCACCGAGGACGGCACCCTATCCGATTTCGAGATCGAACCGGATTCCAAGGTCTGGTCCCACGTCTGCTCCGAACGGGGCCTTTGCTCCCCCAAACTGTGCGGGTACCCCTCGGACTTCGCGAAATCCAACGGGGTCTGCTTCTTCCAACGGGCCCGGCAACGCATCCTTTCCGCCGACGTTCTGGTGCTCAACCACACCCTCTTCTTCACCCTGCTCGGCGGGGTCGACGAAGAGCAGGCCGGCGGCATCCTCTTCAAGAACGACTTCCTCATCTTCGATGAGGCCCACACCGTCGAGAACGTCGCCTCCCGCCATATCGGCCTGAGCGTCTCCAGCGGCCAGTTCCGCTTCGCGCTGAACAGGCTCTGGAATCCACGCACCGAAAAAGGCCTGCTCGCCACTCTGCGCCAGGGCGACGCCGTCAGTCGCGTCTCCGACGTGCTCAAGGAAAGCGACCGGTTCTTCGACGCCCTGGAGGAGGCCTGCGATGCCATCGCTGCGGAAGCCGCCCCCAAGACCGGGTTCGGTGGTCGTCCGGCCGCCGAGGAATCCTCCGAAAACGCCGCGCCCCGACGCGCGTGGTCCGAGCTCCGCATCCGCCGGCCCGAACTGGTCGCCGACAATGTCACCCTCCCGGTGCAGCGGCTCCGTGAAGCGCTCGGAGACGCGGTGAAGGCGAGCAACGACGCCGACACCGGCCAGGAGTTGCTCGACTGCAACCGCCGCCTCGCCGAGGTGCGCGAACAGATCGCCGAGTTCCTCGGGCAATCGGCCGAGGACCACGTCTACTGGGTCGAGCGCGGCGGACGCACCCAGCGCAACCTCTCCCTCCATGCGGCCCCGGTCGACGTCGCCGCCTACCTGCGCAGGCGCCTGTTCGAGAGCGACACCTCCGTGATCATGACCAGCGCCACGCTGGGAATGTCAGCCAAGGAACGGCGGATGCCGGCACCCGTCGCCGCGGATTCTTCGGGGGCGCCTCGAAGCGAAACGCGCCCGATCGACCGCAAGGATGCCCAGGCGCTTTCGTATTTCGTCCGACGCGTCGGGGCGGAAGCCGCGCGACCGCTCCAGGTGGGGTCCCCGTTCGATTACGAACGGCAGATGAAGGTGTTTGTCGCCAACAAAATGCCCGACCCGCGCGCCCCGGACTACCGGGACGCCCTGGCCCACTGGATCGAGCATTTCATCCGGAAATCCCACGGCAAGGCGTTCGTCCTGTTCACCAACGCCCGACTCATGCGCGAACTGGGCGAGCGATTGGCACCGTTCTTCGACAAACTGGGCGTGGATTGCTTCGTCCAGGGCACAGGAACCCCCCGGTCCACGATGCTCGAGAAGTTCAAGGCCGACGTGGATTCGGTGCTCTTCGGCACCGACAGCTTCTGGCAGGGCGTCGACGTCCCGGGCGAAGCCCTGAGCAACGTGATCATCACCCGACTGCCTTTCGCCGTGCCCGATCACCCGTTGATCGAGGCCCGCATCGAAGCCATCGAAGCCCGAGGCGGGAACGCGTTCTCGGAATTCTCCCTGCCCGAGGCCGTGCTCAAGTTCCGTCAGGGCGTCGGCCGGTTGATCCGCACCAAGTCGGATTCCGGCATCATTGCGGTGCTGGACAACCGCGTGCTCACCAAGCGCTACGGCCAGACCTTCCTCGACGCCATCCCCCGGTGCCCGGTGGAAGTGGTTTGAGGAAAGTGGGGAGTGGGGAGAGCGGAGTCGGGAGAGCAGCGCGCGCCGATCAGGCGGTGGCGGTGCGGCGGCGGGAGGCGAGGAGCAGGCCTCCGCCGAGCAGAAGCAGCGCGGTCGTGCCCGGCTCCGGAATCGTGACGGTGAACGCCTGGATGCCCTGATTCGCGCTCATGGCATAGAGCAGCGCGGTATCCCCCGAGAGCGGCGCCCAGGCCACCGATCCAACACCGTTGCCATTGGCCGCCAGCGTGCCGCTGGTGTTGTTGATCGATTGCAGGAGATTCAACTGGGTCGGATCGCTGGCGTCATAAATGCGGACCAGCGCGTTTGCCGTGTCGACCGTCGCCAGCAGGGGCGTGTTGTTCAGCACGGTGTACGAAATCAATCGCTCGCTCGAACTGGTCCCGGTCGGACTCGCCACCAGCGTTCCCGTCGTTCCGTCGTAGTCCACCCAGCGGAACGGGGACGTCCCGCCCTGCGCACCAATCACGGTGTTGCCGTCCACCGCGGTGATTCCGAGCCGGAATTCACCGGCCGCGGTGCCCGCCACCGAGACCAGATTACCCGTCCCGTTATTCGGATTGACCACCACGAACCCGGACGACGTGCTGCCGCTCGCGATGATCCGGGTCCCGGCTCCACCGCCGAAAACCGCCAGAGAATCCCCGATGCGCGGAGCGCCGGGAGGAGCATCGTACGCCACCGTGGGAACCGCCCCGTCGCCGGACCAGCGGTACACCTTGAAGTTGGCCGTAGGCGACGAAAGGTTGCCGACATAAACCGCCCCATCCGAGGCCACGCCCACCATGTTCGCCGCAAACGTCCCCCCCGCGATGCCGGTGACATCCAAGCCTCCCAGGTCGGCGCCCGTGAGCGCGTTCAGGCGACGCACGTTCACGCCGCCCTGGCGGCTGACGAGATAGAGCTGCCCATTGCCGAACGCGATGCCGCGTTCGAGGTTGCCCGTGCCGAGGTACGAGTACCCGCCTTCGCCAGGGGCCAGCCAGCCGTCCCCGCCCCCGAACGAACCCAGCCGGGAAACCACCAAATCCCCCGGACTGACCGCCGCCGAAGCGGAGAAAGAAACGCCCACCAACAACGCAGCGATGCCGGGAAGTGAAGTGACCTTTTTCATGGAACGGAACGGGAAATCGGGTTGGGAGTAAATCTGCGTCTACAACAAGTCAGGGCACTCGGAATGTCAAGGGGACAGGCCGGAGTGCGGAGTGCGGAGTGCGGAGTGCGGAGTGCGGAGTGCGGAGTGCGGAGTGGGGGGTGGGGAGATGGGAGAGGGGAGAGAGGCCTGTCACCGGTTGGGTTCGACGCAGGATGCCGGTGGGACATGGCTTCGGGATGAGGGGTTCTGGGGCGCCCGCGCCCGCACCTCCCCACTCCCCACTCCCGCCTCTCGACTCCCCACTCCCCTCGTCGGTTAAAGCGGAAAGAACCACCCCTCAAGCCCTCGCGAAATAGACCCAGAGCGCCGCCACTTCGCGGATCATGTTGTACGGCAGCTGCCCCAGCCACGCCTCCTCCACCGCCGGCACGGTGCGCACCTCGATCCCGGCCCGCCGATAGGCCAATTGAACGCGGGGCAGATGATAGAAATGGCTCACCACGAGAACCCGGCCCGGTGGCAAGGACCGCAATCCCGGAGCGGTGTTCCGCACGGTCAACCGGGTGTTCAACCCCCCGGTATCGACCTCAATGTCCCGTTCCGCCACCCCCAGGCCAACCGCCATCCTGCGCATGGCCTCGGTTTCATGCACCGCCCCGTCGCCCGGTCCCCCCGAAAAAACCAACCGCCGCACCCAGCCTCCGCGGTACAAATCACAGGCTGTCCGCACCCGATCCGCGAGGGCGTCGGAGGGTCGTCCATCGGCATAGGCCCGGGCGCCGAACACCACCGCCACCTCTGCGGGTCTTCGGTAATCGGTCGATCCGAAGCACACCATCAGCCCCAGGGCCAGGGCGGCGGGCCATCCGGCGAGAAGCAGTGCGAACGCCACTCGGTGCCGCATCGAAAGGGGTCCGGCGCGCCCCTGCCAGGAACGCCACGCCACCACCGCCAGGCCTCCCGCCACGGCAAGTGAGAGTGGCACAGGAAATCCAAGCGTGATCTGGCCACTCCACCCGAGACGCCAGGCGATCCATCCATTCACCAGAGCCATCAGGGCCAATCCTCCGGCGATTCCGGCGGTCGCCTTCGACCGCCAGCTTCCGCCGACCGGTGGGCGGAATCCAAACGCCAGCAACAACGCGCCGGCGAAGGCGAGCACGACCTCGGCCACCCCCGCAGGCAGGGAACGCAAATCGATCCACCAGAGATTGGCGTCGAAGCCGGCTCGGCTGATTTCGCCGAATCCATTGATGCCGATGAAGCCGCCCAAGCCTGCGGCGAAAGCCCGGGCGAAGACCTCCCAGCGCAACGCCCAGCGACGCGCGCCTCCGTCAGCCGCAGCCGCTGCGACCACGCCCGACGCGGTGGAGCATGCTGCGGTCGTCACGAAGACCCCGTGGGCCGGTACCCGAGCAGATGCCGCTCCTTGATCATGGTCGCCACCTGGGTGGGCACCATGGCCTCCCATTCCTGATCCCCCGCGCGGATCTTGGTCAGCACATCGCGGGAGAAGTAGGGAAGGTACTCGGGCCGGTATTCCCGCAGACTCTGGATGTAGTGGTTCTCCACCAGGTACTCGTGGAGATGCCGCAGGTGGGGTTCGACCCGGAGGTTGCCGGCGGTGATCACAGCTCCCGTGCCGGGATCGCGGAAGGGGTAGACGAACAGCTTCAGCTCGTTTTTGAAGAGGCGCCCGAACGACTCCAGAATCCCGCCCTCGAGGTCCGTGTAATACTTTTCGTCGAAGATCTCCCGCAGACTGGGCACGCCCATCGCGATGCCGATCTTCCGCTTCGTGTAGCGGAACAGGAACGCCGCAAGACGATGGAACTCCCCGTAATTCGAGATCAGCACCGTCTTTCCGACCGTGCCCAGCAGATCGACGCGATCGAGAAAATCCTGGGGATCGATGACCCCGCCATCGAGCAGGTTATGGAGGGTCATCTCCATCAGGACCAGAAGATCCTCCCCACCCACTCCGGGCTCCTGGATGAACTGGGCCTGCGCGCATTGCAGCATGTCGAGCGTCGCCAGGGTGAGAGGACGGAAGGTGCCGCGCTCGACGAGGATGTTCTTTTTGTAGAGCACCTCGGACGGCTGCACGACCTCGCCGTCCGCCGTGAACATGGCCGCGTTGGCCAGCCCCAACTGCACCAGCTTCAGGCTGACGATGCGGTTGTCCCAACCCGCAAACGCCGGACCCCGCACCTTGGCCATGTCCACTTCGACCCGGGCCGGCCCCAGATCGTCGTGCAGCGAGCGCAGGAAACTCTCCATGTCCGCATGCAGGTTCAGCGCGGCATAGAGCACGTTCACCCCCATGATCCCGAGCGCTTCCTGCTGCTGGAGATTTTCCCGGTCGTGCATGCGCACGTGGATGATGAACTCCGAGGGATCGCTCCCCGGCTCGTGCTGGAACCGCACCCCCATCCAGCCATGGCACTCGTCCCGACGCTGGTAACTCTGCGCCGCCACCGTGTCCGCGAAGGTGAAGAACCGCGTCGTCGCCCCCCGCTTCCCCGCCAACCGCTCCACCAGCAGCCCGAACTCGTGGTTCAACATCTGCTGGAGTCGCGTGCGGCTCACGTATCGCTCCGTCGGGCCGTAAATCGCGTCGCTGACGGTCATGTCGTAGGCCGACATCGACTTCGCGATGGTTCCCGATGCGCCGCCCACCCGGAAAAACCAGCGAGCCACCTCCTGACCCGCGCCGATTTCGGCGAAGACCCCGTACTTGGTCGGGTCGAGGTTGATCTGCAGCGCCTTTTGCTGCGTTCCGAGACTGCCTCCGGTACCCGGCTCCGGCAGACAGACGAAATTGCCCTTCGAGGTCGCCACGGCCCGACAATGGTCCCAACCGCCTCGTCGGGCAAGGGGCCGGCCCCGTCGTTCTTGTTCTGGAAAAGATGAAGGGGCGGCCGAACCTCCGGCCGCCCCCGTTCCCGACCGAATTCCCGGATCCGCGAACGGCCCGGAAAACCAACCCCTTACCGGGTCGCCGAGGCCACCGCCTTCTTCACCTCGGCGTGGTTCAGCAGATAGGCGCGCCGCTGATCGGCAAAATTCTTCAGAGCAATCGCCCCGCCTCCCCCGGGACGCGGCCCCCCACCCGCCGCGCCCGCCACCTCCTCGGTGAGCGATTTTTCGAAAGCCTCCGTCGGATCCAGCTTCCGGGTGTCCGCCTTCACTTCCTCCGCGATCAACTCGTGGTAACGGGTCGCGATCGGGCCCAGCGTCTTCCAATCCAACCATTTCGAGGCGATCTCATGGACCTGGCGCAGGTAACGCTCCCGGAGTGCGGGCACCGCCAGGAGTTTCGAGATGAGCGGTTTGCTGGCATCGTTCGCCGCCACCAACGGGTCCAACTCCACATTGCCACCCCCGCGCATCCTCATCATCGGACCGCCGGGACCGCCAGGGCCGCCGGGTCCACCCGGAAATCCACCCTCGCGCGGCCCACCGGCCAGCGCCGGCCCCCCGCCCGGAGCGCCCGCCCCACCCGCCTGGCCAGGACCTCCCGGAGGCCCATCGAAGCCGCCCGGCCCCCCGTTTCCACCCGGGCCACCCGGGCCACCCGGCCCCCGCTGGCCGCGCGGGCCCCGGAATCCGCCACGTCCGCCCGGCCCGCCCATGGGCCCCATGGAGCGGCTGAAGGTCTCATTCGAATCCCGAGGCAACACGTGAAAGCGTCCCTTCTCATCCTGGTACAGGCAGTAATCACTGCTCCGGATCCAGTACCCGTCGTTGTTGATCAGCACGTTCTCCAGCGCGTGGAACTTCAGCACCTCCTCGACATCCAGGATCGGTGCCAGGGCCGCTTCGAGCTGGTCGGGCGGGGTCGTGTTGAGAACCTTGCAGAGCCGGATCAGGTCCGCCCAGGCCTTGGGTTCGTCCTTGGATTTCAACTCATAGATCCGCTTGTACGCGGCGGGATCCTCCCCCAGGAAAGCCAGCGATCCCTGCCCTCCCGGACTTCCCGGCACCTTCCAGCGCGCGCCCTTGGTCGTCCCGTACCAGTCGCGGAGGAAGTCCTTGTTGAACGGCTGGGCATTCACGTAGACGCCCCAGCTCTCGCCATTGATCACCACCCGGACAAAATTCGCCTTCGACGACGGCAGATAATCCCGCTCCACCTGGTACGAGAGCACGGCCCGCAGGAACGACGGATCCTCGTGGGAATTCAGCAGTTCAAGCGAACGATAGCCCCCGATCTGCTGATCCTTCTTCACCCAATCCAACGTCAGGTTCAGCGAACGCTTGTGCCCCTCGCCCACCGCCATGAAGGAGGACATGCCCCGGAAATGAACCCCCACGTCCGTGTACTCGCGACCGTCCACGGTCAGTTTCACCGGCAGTTCGATGTCCGTGTTCTTGAAGACCGCCATGTGCTTTTCCCAATCCGGATCATCGAATTCCAGAAAGAAGGTCCGCAGCGTCAGCGGGTCATAGAGAGGCGCGCTGGGATAGGTCTTGGCGTCGGCGATCGCCACCTTCGGCCCGGGCTTCGCCGGTTCCAGTTCGCCGCCCGGACCGGGGCCCATCGGACCTCCACGCCGTCCCCCACCGCCCCCGGGCCCGCGTCGCCCACCACCCTCCGACCGTTCCTTCTCCAGAAACTCAAAGGCCGCCTTGCGCTCGGCGAGGCTCAATCGCTTGTCGCCATCCTTATCGAACTTCGACACCAGTTTGCGGTCCTCCTGCACGCCTCCCATGCCCCCGGGTCCACGAAAGCCGCCAGGGCCTCCCGGACCTCCCGGACCTCCGGGAAACCCGTCTTCGCCGAAGGGTGGCGGCGGACCGTTCGGGTCGAACTCCGGACGTGCTTCGGATCCGGGCCCGTTCGGCTTGGCCGACGTTGTCTCGGCTGCGCCAGACGGGAGGGTGAACGAAAGACTGAGACAAACGGCCACGACGACCCGATGCCATGGGTAATGCATCTTCATGGCGTTAACCGTAGCGGAATCCCCATTAAGTTACGGTTAAGTTCGGGGGCAATCCTGCGCCTGTCCGGCTGCGGGCAATCGGGGAAGGAACGGCGCCGGAAGGAACGAACCTGGCGTTTGGACTGCGGGGACATGTCACCGCTTTGGATTCGCCGCGGGCGAGGAACCCAGCGTTGGCCAGCCGTCCGGCATCAGGGGGCGAGGCGTCGGCGAATCGAAAGCGGCGACCTGTTGTAGCACTCCAAAGCACCCTTCCCCCGGCGATCCCGATCCTCCCTCTTCCGTGAGCCACCCCCGGGGCGACACCTCGGAGCGGCACCGCTCCGACAGCCGCCGCCCGATTCTTAATCGCAGCTTAATCCCCCTCCGGGCACACTCATCCCGGACTTACCCGGGGCCCCGCGCTGCGGCAGAGTCCCTTCCCCCATGAAGATCCTCGTCATCGAAGACGAACCCCGACTCCTTCGCAGCCTCTCCCAGGCCCTGCGCGAGGAAGGGTACGCGGTCGACACCTCCGAGACCGGGGACGAGGGCCTGTTCAAGGCGGAATCCGCCGACTACGACACCATCGTGCTCGACGTGATGCTCCCCCAGCTCGACGGCTGGCAGATCCTGGAGCGCCTTCGCAAGTCGAAGCGAACCCCGGTTCTCATGCTCACCGCCCGCGACACCGCCCGCGACCGCGTGCGAGGCCTGGACACCGGCGCCGATGATTACCTCGTCAAACCCTTCGATCTCTCCGAACTCCTGGCCCGCATCCGAGCCTTGATCCGACGTTCGGCGGGCCAGGCGCGATCGACCCTCGAAATCCGGGACATCGCCATCGACACCCGGGCCCGGACCGTGACCCGGGCCGGACAGCCCGTCACCCTCACCGCCCGGGAATACGCGATCCTCGAATACCTGGCGCTGCACCGCGGCGAAGTCGTCACCCGCACCGCCCTCTACGAACATCTGTTCGAGGAGGACGACATCACCCTCTCGAACCTCGTCGACGTCCATGTGTTCAGCATCCGCCGCAAGCTTGGTTCCGACCTGATCGTCACCCGCCGCGGACAAGGCTACTGCATTGAGTGAGTCGTGCGTCGTGTGTCGTGAGTAGTGTGTCGACCGCAGAACCAAAAGTTCGTCGTAGGTCGTAAGTCGTGTGTCGCCCCAAACTCCGATCTCCCCCAGACCCCAGACGCCAGCCCCGAACTCCGATCTCCGAACACGACCCACGACCCACGACGCTCCCCCCCTCCCCATGTTCACCCGCTCCATTCGTTGGCGCATGCAGCTTTGGCAGTCGTTTCTGCTGGTCTGCATCCTGACGGGCTTTGGGGTGACGGCGTATCAACTCCAGCGCATCAACGCGATTCGGCAGATCGACGAGGAGCTTGAGAACCGGGTGGCGTCCATTGTCGGCGATATCCGGGGCCGAGGCCCGCTGCGGGGGGCCCTGGATCGTCTTTCCCCTGAGGACGTTCGAGACACGGCCCTCGGTCCACGCCGCTCGGGTACCGCCCGTGGACCTGGCGGACCGGGAGGGGCCGACGGGCTGGAAGGAATGAATGGTCCCGGAGGTCGCGGGGGGCACGGTGGCCCTGGAGCAGACTGGGGACCGGGTGGGGGCCCCGACCGGGGTCCGGGGCCGCGGGCACGTGGCGGCTGGTTCGAGGAGCTTTTCGAGGGGCGGCAAGTCCGGCTTTCGGCGGCGACCCTCGCCCGGTTCGCGACGGGCGAAACCAACGACTTCTATTTCACGGTGTGGTCCCCGGGCGGAAATGCCCTGAGCCGGTCGAGCAATGCGCCCCCGGCCATGGCCCGGCCTTCCGCGGGCAAGGCGTTGACCGGCATCCACGCGTATGCGGTTGAAGACCGGCGTGAGGCCTATCAGTTCACGGGTCCGGGATACTGCGTGGTCGTGGGCCGTTCGATCACCCGGGATCTTGCGACGCTGCGGGCGTTCGGCTGGTGGCTCGCGATGGCCGGGGGGGCGGTGCTGACCCTTGGACTGGGCGGAGGCTGGATTCTTGCCGGAAGGGCGCTGGCGCCGGTGGAGAAAATCTCCGCGGCCGCCGGCCGGATCTCCGCCGGGAGTCTCTCCGAACGGATCGATGTCACTGAAACCGAAAGTGAACTCGGCCGGCTGGCGGGGATTCTCAACTCGACCTTCGCGCGGCTGGAAACGGCGTTCGCCCAGCAGCAGCAGTTCACCGCCGACGCCTCGCACGAGCTCCGCACCCCGATTGCCGTCATCATCTCCGAAGCCCAGACCGCCCTTGCCCGCGAACGGTCCGGCCCCGAATACCGCGCGACCATCGAGGTCTGCCTCGATGCCGCCCAGCAGATGCGCCGGCTCGCACGATCCCTCCTTGAGCTTGCCCGCTACGACGCCGGCCAGGAATCCATTGAGCGCGGCCCGTTCGACCTCGCTGAAACCGCGCAGGCGTGCGCCGACCTGATCAGCCCCCTGATCCGCGAGCAGGGATTGGCCCTGCGCACCGAATTCGCGAGTGCGCCGATGGTGGGGGACGCCGACCGCATCGCCCAGGTCATCACCAACCTGCTCACCAACGCCATCACGTACAACCGTCCCCAGGGGGAGATCCGCATCTCAACCCGCGTCGAAGCGACCCAGACCGTGCTCGAGGTCGCGGATTCCGGCGTCGGCATTCCCGAGGCCGACCTCCCCCACGTGTTTGAGCGATTCTATCGCGTCGACAAATCCCGTGGACGCAACCAGGGCCATCAGGGGTTGGGACTCGCCATCTGCCGGGCGGTGGTCGAGGCGCATGCGGGGACGATCGACGTGACCAGCGAGCACGGCGTCGGGACCACCTTCACCGTGCGATTCCCCGCCCCACCGTCCCCCTGAGGTCCTCGGCTTCGGAAGGCAGCCAGGGTGGAGCGCGATCGCGCAGTGCGCCGTCCCTGGACGTCACCCTCGAAGGAGTCGCCCGCAGAGCGGCGGCCCTGCCGACGGATCAACGCGGGTCGGAATTCAGACCACACCCTCCTGGGGCGGTACCGGCACCGCATACCGGCCGTCCGCGCCGGCCCGGATCGGGGCCGGATCCTCGAGGCTCTGGATCTTCTCAAGGCCGGGCGCGAGTTCGACGTTCGACGCCATCACCTGTTCCAGCGTCACCGGCTGTCCCGATTCGGCGGCCATCCGGCCCATGATCGACACCAGGCAGGCCATGGCGCCGCGTTCCACCTCGTTGTAGGGCTTGTCCTCCCGGATCGCCCGGAACAATTCGTCGTGCTCCGCCTGGTAGGGATCCCAGGGTTCCCCCTTCCATCGCCAGGTCTCGTGTTCCGGGGTCTGGACGTGCCCCGAGTACAGCCGCGGTTTGGGCGCTGAGAGGCTCTCCATCAGCAGGGCCGATCCCTTCGTTCCGTGGGCGACATCCGTGAAGGCGTCCCAGGTCCGATTGATGTGACGTCCCTGGGCGAGGAGTTTGGATCCATCGGCGAAGGTGTACTCCACCACGTAGTCATCCAGCATCTGATCCGGGAACGTCCGACCCACCCGCGCCCCGTGACCCTGCGCGGACACCGGCCAGGCATTCTTCGCCCAGCAGCAGACGTCGATGTTGTGAATCAGCCAGTCGACGAAGAACGAGGCGTTCAGCCAGTTGAAACACGAGTAGTTCCGAAGCTGGTGGGTGAGCTCCGATTCGCCCGGGCGCCGGGGATTGAACCCCACCGCGCCGTGCATGCGGTAGGTCCGCAGAAGGACAAGTTCGCCGATGGCCCCGTCGTGAATCCGCCGGATCACTTCCTGGCGCGGCTTGTCGTGGCGCCACATCAGGCCGGTCGCGATCTTGAGATTCTTCTGCGCCGCCACTTCGCCCGCGCGCAGGACCCGCCTCATGCCGGGGCCGTCGACGCCGAACGATTTCTCCATGAAAACGTTCACGCCCTTCTGCACGGCGTACTCGAGGTGGATCGGACGGAACCCGGCCGGGGTCGCCAGAATCACCAACCCGTTCCGAGGCAGCGCATCGATCGCCTTCTTGAAGGCGTCGAACCCCAGGAATTGACGGTCCGGCGGCACGTCCGTCTTTTCCGGGAACTGCCGGCGGATGCTCTCATGGCTCGCCTTCAAACGGTCCTCGAGCACGTCCGCCATCGCCACCAGCCGCGTCGGTCCCTGCGTGGTCAGCGCATTGGCCACCGCGCCCGATCCCCGCCCGCCGCAGCCCACCACGGCGACATCGATGGTGCCTTCGGCTCCCGCGGCATAGGCACCCACCTCGATGGCCCGCGTCAGGGCCGAGGCCGCCGCCGCCGTCGTCACCGCGGTGCCGGAAGTCTTCAGGAAATCCCGCCGCGTCGTGGCTGCGGGTGGGAGGTCGATGGGTTTCATGGGGTTCGGATCAGAGAAGGGATTGCAGGTGTTTCCGCGCCGTCGCCAGGGCCTGTTCCATCCCGGCGGGTTCGAGGTGGCCGTGCATGAAGGGATTCAGATACCCCCGGTATCCCGCCTGCCCCAGCGCCTCCAGCCACGGACGAAAATCGGTCGGACCGTGCCCCGGCAACTGCCCGACGCCCGGGGCGTTCTGCCAGGCGTAGAAGAACAACAACTGCCGGTCCGCGATCCGCACGGTGTCCGGCACCGAGGCTCCGAGCGCCTGCAGGTGGTAGGGCGCGAGCGCGAGTCCCACCCGGGGGAAGGGATTGAGATCAACGAAGGCCTTGAACGAATCCGGGCCGTCGAGCAGCGCGTGGCCGTGATTCTCAATCGCCAGCCACGAGTGATGCCGCTCCGCCAGTTCCGCCAGCGGCTTGAGCCCCTCGAAAAAGGTCCGCATGCGTACCGTCAACTCGGCCGGCGGACACGGCCCCGCGCTGCCCTGGATCGCCACACCGCCACCCGCCTCACCAAGGAGCTTCGCGTACTTCGCGTAACCGCCCACATAGGTCGAAAAGGCGAACAGCTTCAGTCGGTGCCTGCCCAGCATCTCCCGCAGTCCCGCACCGCCCAACCGCTGCGCGATGTCGTCCAAGTGCGGGCACTGCTCATAAGCCGACCACAGATCCACCGCCTCGTACCCGAGCGCCGCAATCCGTTCACAGGCCTGCTCGACCGGCAGCGACTTGAAATGGATCGAGGAGGTGGACATGCGGAACCGCCGTCCTGCCGGCGTGGTGCACGACGCCAGGGACAGGGCCGCAGCCGCGGCCATCGGGGTGGTGTGCAGGAATTGTCTTCGATTCATGAGGCGCCTCTTTCACCAGGATTCTTCGGTCCGCCCACCGGTCCGATCCCTTCCAAGGAGCCCACGGAGCCACCGCAACCCGGCCCCGGCCCCGGCCCCCCCCGCCCAAGCCCAGCCACGGCCTGGGCACGCAACGAATGCCGGAAACGCCGCCCCGCCGGATCCGTCAGACCACACCCGGCTGGCCGGGTGCGGGCATCGGATAACGACCACTGGCGTCGGGCTGGACCGGTGCGGGGGAATCGAGTCCCTGGATCTGTTCGAGATGGGGGGCCAGCTGGACTTCGGACGCCAGCGCCTCGTCCCAGGTCAACCGCTTGCCGGACTCGATGGCCATGCGCCCCATGATGCCGACCATGGCGGCCTTGGCGCAGCGTTCCGCCTCGTTGTGCGGTTTGTCGTTCCGGATCGAATCCATGAGCATATCCCACTCCTCCTGGTAGGAGTTGTGCGGCGCCCCGCGCCACTGCCAGAGGACATGCTCACTGCTCGGCACGTGGCCGCGGAACAGGCGCGGTTTGGAGACGCCCTCGCCCAGCTCGGCCGAACCCTTGGTTCCATGGATGACGCAGCCCCAGGAGTCGTAGCACTGGTTCATGTGCCGGCCCTCCGCCACCAGGCGGGTCCCGTCCCCGAAGGAATACTCCGCGAGGTACTGGTCAAAGAGTTGGTCCGGTTCCGTCCGCATGCGGCGTCCGCCCTGGCCCTGGACCGCCACCGGCCAGGCGTTCTTGACCATGCAACAGACGTCCAGGTTGTGGATCAGCCAGTCGAGCAGGAAGCTGCCGTTCACCCAGGTGAAGTTGGAATAGTTCCGAATCTGGTGGGCGAGCTCGGTCTCGCCGGGACGTCGCGGGGAGAAGCCGACGCCGCCGTGCATGCGGTAGGCGTAGGCGGTGATCACTTCGCCGATGGCGCCGTCATGGATCTGGCGGACACACTCCTCCAGGGGCTTCGAATGCCGGCTCATGAGACCGCCCGCGATCTTGAGATTCTTCTGCTTCGCCGCCTCGCCCGCGCGCAGCACCCGGCGGATGCCCGGGGCGTCGACCGCGAACGACTTTTCCATGAACACGTTCACGCCCTTCTCCACGGCGTACTCGAGGTGGATCGGACGAAACGCCGGCGGGGTTGTCAGGATGACCACCCCGTTCTTCGGCACGAGATCGATGACCTTCTTGAAGCCGTCAAAGCCGATGAACTGCCGGTCGGGCGGCACCTGCATCTTCTCGGGGAACTGTTTCTGAAGGGCGTCGACGCTCCCCTTCATGCGGTCCGGGAACACATCCGCCATGGCGATCAGGCGGGTGGGCCCCTGCGTGGACAACGCATTGGCGACCGCGCCGGTGCCGCGTCCACCGCAACCGACGATGGCCACGTCGATCGTTCCATCCTCCCCCGCGTAGGCCCCCACCTCGATCGCCCGTGTCAGGGCGGCGGCACTGGCGACCGCACCGGATGTCTTGAGGAAGTCCCGCCGGGTGGGGGTGGGCGTCGAGGATTTCATGGTCCGGGCCACCCTAGACCCGGAACCCTCACTGTCGGCTTTTTTGGGGCGAACTGGCGGTCAGAAGAGGTGACCGACCACGGTGCCGATGACGGAGATCGGGCCCTGGTCCTCGAGGGTGTCGGTGGCCTTCTCGACCTTCTGAAGGGTGCCCTTGACGTTCTTGAAGAAGGTCTCGTCGTTGACCACCTTGCCGGCCAGGCCCTGGCCGCCGTTAATCTTCTGCAGGACCTGGTGGAGGTTGGTCATGGCCCCCGTGGTCTCGCGATAGAGGGCCTCGTCACGCAACAGCTTGCCCAGCGTGCCCTGCCCGGAGCTGATGTCCGACACGATCTTCTTCGCCTCCACCACCGCGGACTTTCCGTCGCTGACCATGCCCTGGATCTCGAGGGCGGTGCTGTTCATGTTCGAGATCGTGCTGATGGCCGTGGCATAGAGGGCCTCGTCGTTGATCAGCTTGCCCACCGTTCCCTGGCCTTCCGCGATCTGCTTCGAGATGAGCTGCATGTTCCCCAGGATGGCGGTCAGGCGCGGGCTGTTGTCCTTGAGGAAATCCGTGAACGGGCCGACCAGGTTCTGGAGATTGTCGCCCCCGAAAATGTTGGTGATGCCCCCCACGGTCGAAGCCGCGGAATCGAGGCGGGCCATGATCTGGCCGAGGTCGGGGAGGGCGTCGGCTTCGAGCACGCTGCCGGCGGTGACGGCCGGGGCGTTTGGGGAACCGAAGGACAGCGCGATGTAGTTCTGCCCCATCAGGCCGGCGAACCGGAGCGTGGCCTTGCTGTCCGTCCGGATCGTGGCGTCCTGGCGGATGCGCAGCGTGACGGCCACCTTGTCGCCGTCGATCGCGATGCGACGCACTTCGCCGACCTGGACGCCCGCCAGCTTCACCGGGGCCCCGACCTGGAGTTCGTTGACGGTGTTGAAGCGGGCCTTCACCTCGATGCCCTTGCGGAGAAAATCCACGCCTCCGGACAGCTCAAGCACCAGCAGGCCCGCGACGAACGCGAGTGCGAAAAACAGACCGAGTCGGGTTTCGAGGGAATTTCTCATGGCGGTTCGATGGCGGGGGACTGGGCGTCGAAATCGATGGTGAGGAAGCTTTGGACGATGGGATCCGTGCAGGCCCGGAGCTCGGCGGGGGTTCCCAGAAAACGAACGAGGCCGTCGTACATGAAGGCCACGCGATCGGCGATGCCGCAGGCCAGGTCGCGGTCGTGCGTGACCACGATCGAGGTGACCCCCAGGCGCCGGTTCAACCCGAGAATCTCCCGCCCAATGGTCACCGAACGCATCGGGTCGAGTTCACTGGTGGGTTCGTCGTACAGAAGGATCTGCGGCTCCATGACCAGCGCCCGCGCGATCGCCGCGCGTTTGCGCATGCCGCCCGAGAGTTCCCCCGGGAGCTTGTCCTCAGCCCCCTTCAGGCCGACCAGTTCCAGTTTCTCGGTGACGATGCGCGCGATGACATGGGCCGGCTGCAACCGGTGTTCGCTCAGGTAAAGCCCCACGTTCTCCGCCACGGTCAGGGAATTCAGAAGGGCCGCCGACTGGAACACCATGCCCATGCGGATCTTGTCCCGGAAATCCTCCCCCTGCACCGGATGGCCGCCCACCCGGACTTCGCCGGCGTCGGGCACATCCAGGCCCATGATCTGCCGGAGCAGCACGGTCTTGCCGCCCCCGCTGGGGCCCATGAGCACGAAGATCTCGCCCGCGGCGATGTCGAGATCGATGCCCTTCAGGATCTGCACGCCCTTGAAGGACTTCCGCACACCCCGCGCTTCCACGCGCACCCCCTGGGAACCCTGGAGATCTCGGCTCATCGGTCGAAGAGAAGAAGGAATCGGGTCAGGAAATAATCCAGGATCAGGATCATCACGATGGAGTTCACCACCGCCTTGGTCACCGAACGGCCAATCCCGCGCGGCCCCCCGGCGGTCTGGAGTCCCTGGTGACAGGAGATCAGCCCGACCATCACCGCGAACACGCCGGTTTTCAGGAAGCCCTTGAAGACGTCGAAACCCTCGACGGCCAGGCGGAGGCTGTTGAAGTACTCCGCCGCGGTCAGGCCGATCTCGGGATTGCCCACCGCCACCAGGGCGCCGCCCGACCAGCCGACCAGCATGGAAAACGCCACCAGGGTGGGCAGACCGATGGTAATCGCCACAATGCGCGGCAGGACCAGGTACCGGATCGGATCGATGTTCATCGTGCGCAGCGCGTCGATCTCCTGATAGACGCGCATGGACCCGATCTCGGCGGCCATGGCCGAACCGATCCGGCCCGCCAGGAGGATGGACATCATCACCGGCGCGAGTTCCTCCGCCACGGAAAGGCCGATCAGGCCGCCCAGCATGTTGGAGATGCCGCGCTCGGCGAGGCGCGGACCGCTCTGAAGCGCGAGCACGCCCCCGATGAACACGGACAGCAGGCAGGCCATGAACAGGCTGGCGTTGCCGATCTCGAACAATTGCTCCGCCACCTTGCGCCGCTGCCGCCACGTTTGCGGCAACGCAATCAGGGTCCTCCAACCCAACAGAACCAGTTCTCCAAGACTGTGGAACATCGCGCTTGGGCCTATCGATCCATCGGTTTCCGGTCTGCGGCCGGCACCGCGTCCCGCGTCTCCCGCCCCAGCGGGGCCCCGGGACGGAACCACCGCCACCGGCGACCGGCCGGCGACTTCTCATACTGAACCAAACCGAAGAGGAGCGAGCCCTTTGTCGAACCCTCCCTCGTCTCCCGGCGGTAAAGATTCCAAAGCAACGACTGGCTGCTGGCTCCGGTCGTGGGATTCCGCTCCTGGCGCCACAGGCTCCAGAGGGGCGCCCAGTTGGCCTCGATGCCTGGCGACCGCCCAAACGCCTCCGCCAGCGCCGGCACCTGCAACCGCTCGTTCCCCGACCGGTCCCGCGACCAGGCAAACAACGGCCAGGAATCCAGCCGGCGCGACTTCTGTCCGGTCTCCGGATTCGACTCCTTCAAGTCCACCAGCACGTAGAACCCGTACTGCGTCCGATCGCGGTCCATGTTCGGCGTGTGCAGATGACGCCGGCGGTACAACGGCCAGGCGTAGCTCTCGATGTCGATGGTCTTGGTGTGTCCGACGTTGAACAGGGGCAGCACCCGGTTGAGCGTCTTGCCCTCGCCCCGCGCGAAACTGACGAACGGCCAGGGGGCATTCCACTGGCGGTACTTTTCCGCCCGATCCTCCGACCAGGAGAAAAACGGCCAACCCACCGCCGTGTGATCACGCTGCGGGGAACGCTGGCGGTAATACAACGGCAGAGTGGCATCAATCCGCTGCGGGTTCTCCCCGCCGATCCCCAGCCGGTCCCGGTACCACAACGGCCACAACGCGAACGCCGTGTCGTGCCCAGGCACCACCTCCACCTCGTCCAGCACATTGGTGCGGGTCGTGGGCTCCTGATGCTCATGACCGGCAAGCGGCCACACCTTCCACCCCTCCAGCCCCGGACCACTCCGAACATGCCCAACCGGAAACAGGATGTTCTGGGTGGTCGACTTGCCCTTCTTCGTCTCCACCCACAGCGGGAATCCCGCGAACCGGATCTGATCGATGCCCAACCGGTTCCGAATGGTCCCGTACACCGGCAGAAGCCCCCAAAACCGCCGCTCCGGATCGGGCGCGCCCTGGTAATAGAAGATAGGAAAAATGGTGAACCGCTTCAGTTCCTTGTCCGCAATGCTGTCCACGCGGCTCCCGCTGAACCACTGGCCCACCTCCCAACGCATGTCCCGGCCGTACTTGCGGTAGGTGAAAACCGGGGGAAGCACCCGCACCGTCTCGCGTTCGCCATCCCTCGAACGCAGCACCGAAACAAAGGGCGCAACGGCCCACACGGAATCCGTCTCCCGCTCCTCATCGTAATAAAACGGGCCCGCCGCCTCCGTCCGCCAACCAGGCTCCAGGGTGAGGGGAAAGGACTGAACCAGCGGACCGGCCACCGAATAGTTCAGTTCAAGCTCCGGCTCCCGCCAGTCCCTGGAACCCTCGGCACGCCTCACCCCGTTGGTCGCCGCGCCTTCGGCCGACACCGGTGTGGCCGCCTTCGCGGCTCCCGCCTCCCCAAGGCACAACGCCGCGGCCAGGGCAGCGCCCAGAAAGCGGGTCGGCGAGATTCTGTGTCCGGCATTGGGACGCATCGAAAGACCGGGAGTTAACAGCCGGTTGCCCGCCGGCTCAACCGGCAAAGTGATCCCCCACTTCCGAGTTTCGCCCGACGCCCGGGTGGCGCAATCTCGCCCCATGCGCCACGCGCCGATCGACCCCCAGCTCTTCATCGAGAACCGCCGCCGTCTCGCCCGTCTCCTGCCCCCGGGCTCGCTGGCCGTCGTCAACGCCAACGATCTTCTGCCCACCAACGCCGACGGCTCCCTCCGGCCCGTGCCCAACACCGACCTGTTCTTCCTCACCGGCGTGGAGCAGGAGGAATCGATCCTGCTCCTGTTCCCGGACGCCGATGACGAGCGGCACCGCGAAATCCTGTTCCTGCGTGAGACCAGCGACCTCATCGCCACCTGGGAGGGACACAAGCTCTCGAAGGAGGCGGCCCGTGAAGTGACCGGGATCCGCAATGTGCATTGGGTCTCCGACTTCCCAAAGCTGTTCCACCGCCTGATGTGCGAGGCCGAGCACGTCTGGCTCGATTCCAACGAACACAAACGCGCGGATATCGTGGTCGAAACCCGCGAAGCCCGGTTCGTCCGCTGGGTCCAGGAACGCTACCCACTCCATCACTACCACCGGCTGGCCCGGCTCCTCCACCGGCTCCGGGTCGTCAAACAACCCGCCGAAGTCGACCTCCTCCGCCAGGCCTGCAACATCACCAAGGCCGGCTTCGATCGCGTCGCCCGCTTCGTGCGCCCCGGCGTCTCCGAACACGAGGTGGAAGCCGAGTTCGCCCACGAATTCATCCGCAGCCGCGCCTCCTTCGCCTACCCGCCCATCATCGCCTCCGGCCCCAACGCCTGCATCCTGCACTACGTCGACAACGACCAGCCCTGCCGCGACGGCGACCTGCTCCTGCTCGACGTCGCCGCCTGCTACGGCAACTACAACGCCGACCTCACCCGCACCATCCCGGTCAACGGCCGCTTCACCAAACGCCAGCGCAAGGTCTACGAAGCCGTGCTCCGCACGCTCCAGGCCGGCATCGCCGACCTCAAACCCGGGGTGAAATGGAAACACTGGCAGGAAGCCGCCGAGGAACGGCTCGCGAAGGAATGCGTCGATCTCGGCCTGCTCAAGCCCAGGGACCTGCAGGAGAACCACGACGACCCCTCCCGCAAACCGGTGAAGAAATATTTCATGCACGGACTTGGTCACCCGCTCGGCCTGGACGTCCATGATCTCGGCATCACCACCGAGGCCTTCGCCGCCGGTTGGGTCATGACCGTCGAGCCCGGTCTTTATCTCCGCGAGGAGGGGTTCGGCGTCCGGCTTGAGAACGACATCCTCATCACCGAAAAGGGACCCGTCGACCTGATGGCCGACATCGCGATCGAGGCCGACGACATCGAAAAACTGATGGCGGGCGGCTCCCGTTGATTCGCCGGGTTTCCCGGCTAACGTGCCCGACGACGGCGCGTCAATGAATCACCGAAACGAAACCGAGACCCCTCCCGTGGCCCGAACCGAAACTCCCTCCAAGCCCGCCCTGCATGACAAGCAGAGCGAGCCCGATCATCGCAACCTGCGCATCGACAAGGTGGGCGTGCGTGGACTCCGTTTTCCCATCCAGGTCCGGGACAAGGCCCACGAAACCCAGAACACCGTGGCCACCATCGGCATGTACGTGGACCTGCCGAAGGAGTTCAAGGGCACCCACATGAGCCGCTTCATCGAGGTGCTCAACGCCCACGGGAGAGTGGTTCATGTCGAGAACATCCCCGACATCCTCCGCGCCATGCAGTCGAAGCTCCACGCCCAGACCGCCCATCTGGACATGGAGTTTCCCTTCTTCCTCACCAAGAAGGCTCCGGTGACCGGCCAGGAAGGGGTGCTCGATTACAACGTACGTTTTGCCGCCAGCGCCACGGGCAAGGACATCGACTTCATCCTCACCGTGGTGGTCGGCCTGACCACGCTCTGCCCCTGCTCCAAGGCCATCAGCCGGTACTCGGCCCATAACCAGCGCGGCTACGTGACCGTCGCCATCCGGTCGACCGAGATCGTCTGGATCGAGGACCTCATCGCCCTCGTGGAACGTTGCGGAAGCAGCGAACTTTATTCACTGCTCAAACGCCCCGATGAAAAGGCGGTGACCGAGCGGGCCTACGAAAACCCGGTGTTCGTCGAGGACCTGGTGCGCAATGTCGCGCAGTCGCTCAATCACCTCAAGGAGGTGTCCTGGTACCGCGTGGAAGCCGAGAATCACGAGAGCATCCACAACCACAACGCGTACGCCTGCATCGAAAAGGGCTGACTCCCCCCAGGCACGGGATCGCCCGCCAGGCGATCCCGCTGGCTCCACGCTGACGCTCTTCAGGAGCGCCCGGCCAATCTCACCACCTCCGACAGATTCAATCCGCGACTGCGCTGTTGAATCTGCGGGAGATACTGCTGCTGCAGGGTCTGGGCCTGACCCATCAGGCTCTGGAATCCTTCCTTGAGCTGGAGTCCGCTCAGGGACCGCCCCCCCGCATAATAACGGTGCGCCAGCTGTCCCAGGGCCCAGGTGCTCCCGAAGGCCATCGCGGTCGGCATCACAGCCCCGGCCAGCCCACGCCCCAGACCGCCCGCCATCTTCCCAAGCAAACCCTTCATGAACTTGGTGGCGTACCCCTCCAGCACCTGCGAGGTCATGCCAATGCCCGCCGCCGCCAGGAACTCCCCGATATGCCCCCGGTCCAGGGAATGCCCGTACTGCTGACCGATCCGATACACCAAACGCATCTGCACCGGGACAATCGCCATGGTCGCCAGCGAACCCGGCAGCAACTCAAGCGCCCCCGCAAGAATCGCATGGTTCAGGATCGCGGACTCAATCTCCGGATTGGAGGCGGTCATGGCACCCGCTGAAACCGCCGGCCCGCCGCGTGAAACCCCGGACGTCCGGGGGGGAGCCGAGCCCAGGACCGGGGGAACCGCCGACGACACGATCTCCTCGGCCTCGCGCTGCAAGGGCGCTGCCGTCCCCTCCGCAATGCCGAGTTCACGCTGGAGCTGCGACAGGAACGCTCGCTCCGCGTCGTTGGCATGGCCGTCGGCATCACACACGCCAAGGGCCATTTCATAGGCCAGAAGCCGCGATTCGGCGGTGGTGAGTTGCCGGGCCAGATCAGTGACCTGAACCCGCTTCATCAGCACCTCGCGGTAAAGTTCCAGGGCGTTCAAGGCCGGATTCTTGAAGCTCTCCAGCAATTCCCGGATCCGGTCCCGCTCCGCGTCCGCGTTCGATCCGTCCGCGAAGGCCGCCATCAGGGAGATTCCAATCAAGGCACGCTGCTCGGCATCTGTCATAAGTGGAGGCTAGCACCCACGCCGGCCGACGCCAGTTGCGAGCCGATTCAGAATGCACCCTTGCAGCGGAAGCCGGTTCAGGGCTTTCCTTCACCCCTTTATGCTGAGAGCCGGAATCGTCGGACTCCCGAACGTGGGCAAATCCACCCTGTTCAACGCCCTGACCCGCACCCGAAAAGCGGAAGCGGCCAACTACCCGTTTTGCACCATCGACCCGAACATCGGCGTGGTCATCGTCCCCGATGACCGTCTCGAACCGCTGTCGAAGATCTCCAAAACCCAGGTCATCATCCCGGCCGCGGTCGAGTTCGTCGACATCGCCGGTCTCGTCAAGGGCGCCTCCCAGGGGGAAGGGCTCGGGAACAAGTTCCTCAGCCACATCCGCGAAGTCGATGCCATCGTCCAGGTGGTCCGCTGCTTCGAGGACCACGACATCCATCACGTCGCCGGCGCCATCGATCCCATCCGCGACATCGAGACCATCAACACCGAGCTGATTCTCGCCGACCTCGACAGCGTCCGGAAGCGCCGGGAGAAGCTGGCCAAGGATGTGAAGCGCGGCGACAAGGCCTCCGTGGCCGAGGACGCGGTGCTGGCCAAGCTCGAACCCCATCTGGATTCGGGAAAGCTGGGCCTCACCTGCCAGCTCACCACCGAGGAAAAGATTCTCTCCAAGTCGTTCTGCCTGCTGACCGACAAACCCACGATCTTCGCCGCCAACGTCAAGGAAACCGACCTGGCCAACGCGGACGCCAATCCCCACGTGCAGAAGGTCCGGCACTATGCCGAAACCCACATCGGCTGCGAAACCACCGTCATCAGTGCGCAGATCGAGAGCGACCTCATCGATCTCGCCCCCGAGGAAGCCAAGGAATTCCTCCGGGAGCTCGGCGTCCAGGAATCGGGTGTCGGCCAGCTGATCCGCGGCACCTACCACCTGCTCGGACTTCGCACCTACTTCACGGCCGGGGAAAAGGAAGTCCGCGCCTGGACCATCCATGCCGGGGACACCGCCCCGCAGGCCGCCGGCGTCATCCACTCGGACTTCGAACGCGGCTTCATCAAGGCCGAAACCGTCGCCTACGAGGATCTGATGCGCTGCGGCTCCATCGCCGCCGCCCGCGAAAAGGGCCTCTACCGCATGGAAGGCAAGGAGTACGTCGTGAAGGACGGCGACGTCCTGCTCTTCAAGTTCAACGTCTGAACCGATTCCGGTTCGCCGGCTGTCGTGGGTCGTGCGTCGAAAAACGACCCACGACCCACGACCCACGCTCCAGATCAGACGCGGTCGGGAACGACGAACGGCTTCCGGTATTCGCGGGTGAGCAGTTTGTCGGCCTCGGCGTTGCCGCGGAACCGTTCGGTCGCGGGATCCATGCGCAGGGCGACGCCCAGCGTGATCTGGTCGGTGTCGATGGCCACGTCGTTCTTCTTCAGGTGCTCGGCCATGCGGTCGAACGACTCCTGGAGATCGCTGTAGCTCTTCATTTCCTCGTGGATCGCGCCGGGTGCCTTTTTCTGGCCGAGGCGATAGGAAATGTTGCCGGTATGGCAGAGGGCGCTTGAGAGGTGGCCCTGGAGGATGTCGGCGTTGAGATCCTCGATCTGCCGGCTGCGCACGGCATCCACGAAGTTCTGGTAGTGGTCCTTGGTGCCCTTCCAGCGTTTGATCTCCTTGCCTTCCTTGTCGTAGGCGACGGCCCCGCTGTAGTCGGGAACCACGACGTACCCGCCCTCGCAGTGCACGACGACACCGATCTGGGCGCCCATGAACTTGTCCATGTTCTTGCCCCACTCGGCCTGGCCCGGCTTGTCCTTCGGCAATCCGCGCACCTCGAAGATCAGCGGGGCCTTCTCGTAGCCGTGCCAGATGATCTGGGTGTTGGGCGTCGTGCCGTCGTCGTCGTACCCCAACCGGCCCCCGGCACTGATGATGCGCGGGCTGAGCTCCTGCTCCCCGAGGAACCAGCGGGCGATGTCCATCTGGTGAATGCCCTGGTTGCCGAGATCGCCGCAGCCGGTCTCCCAGACCCAGTGCCAGTCATAGTGCAGGCGCTTCCGGGTCAGCGGTCCCATCGGGGCCGGTCCGCACCAGAGATTGTAATCGATGCTGTCCGGAATCGGCTGGGGTCCGGTGACCTTGCCGATGCTGGCGCGGGGCTTGTAGCAGAGTCCGCGGGACAGCTTGATCTTCCCGAGGTTCCCCTCGTTCACCCAGGCGACCGCCTCCTTGATCCCCGTGCTGGAGCGGCTCTGGGTGCCGGTCTGGACGATGCGCTTGTAGTGGCGCGCCGCTTCCACCGCCTTGCGCCCTTCCCACACGTTGTGGGAGACGGGCTTTTCCAGGTAGACATCCTTGTTGGCCTGACACGCCCACACGGAGATCAACGCATGCCAGTGGTTGGGCGTCGCCGTCGAGATGATGTCGATGTCCTTGTCGGCAATGACCTCCCGCACGTCGCGGTACCCCTTCACGTCGTGGCCCTGGTCCTTGAGCTTCTTGACCGCGCCATCGAGCACCTTCTGATCGCAGTCGCAGAGCGCGGCAAGGCGGACCCCGGGAACCTTCAGGAAGCCGGAGATGTGATCGGCTCCGCGACCATTGAAGCCCACCACCGCCACCCGGAGCGCATCGTTGGCGCCCAGGACCCGGCGGTAGGAAACGGCTGGCATGCCAAGGGCGGCACCCGCCAGGGCGGCGGTCTTCAGAAAGGAACGACGTGAGGTACGCAGGTTCATAGGGAGGTGTACTGCCGGTTTTGGATGAGGAGTAACTGCCGACTATTCGATTCGCGTGGGATGGGAAAGGACAATTTTCACGAGCACCGGAAATGGGGTCTCTCAGTCACTTGGGCAGCGCCGAGGCCAGTTCGTTGAGTTTCGACGGTTCCGGTTCGCCGGACTGGATGAGCAGGCGATAGCGGAAGGTGAGTTTGTCACCCGACTTCAGCACCAGATCCCCGGCGCCTTTGGGCTTCTTTTCGAAGTCATGGAGTCCGAAGGGATTGGCTGCGAACAAGCCGTAGTCGCGGACATGCCACCAGGTCGGATACCGGGGATTGGAGGGATGATCGAACACCACGACGGACATGGTCTTGTCCCCCACCGGCCCGGAATAGGCGGTCCACCTGGCGCGCTTGCCCCAGGTCTCGCCATCCTTCACCGCCGTATCCTGGAGGATGTGCCCTCCCGGTTTGCCCGCATAATGCTTGTTCTGCTTCAACCGCATGCTTTCGGCGAGGCGGATGCCGAAGGTGCCTTCCTTGGTGTCGCCAAAGGTGACATCCACGCCCTCCGAAGCTTTCAGCGTGATCTCATAATCCAGGACCCGGCCCGCCGGATGCCGGTGCGCGCGGAAGGTGGTTTCGTCGGTCAGGACCCCCTTCCCCGCCGCTGTCACCCAACGGTTCGCCGTCCGGATCACCCCGACGTCCGCGCCCCCTTTGGCCTCCAGGACCTTCTCCTGCACGATGCGGCCCTTCTCGGGTCCTTCGGCCCAGAAATCCACGCCGTTCACATCCCCATGCGTGAACCACAGCGACCGGTGGTGGGGATGATCCTTGTCCTCGTCGTCGACATCCTTGCGCATCGGAAAATTGCGCGTGACCGAAACCCCGCCCGGCCCGAGCAGCGGATAGAAATAGGGCTTCGGACTGTCCGTGTACCGCAGTTCGGTGAGCAGTTCCCCGTCGACCTTCACGACGATGCGATCGGCCTGGGGAAGCACCTCGACGCCTGCCGCACGGGCCGAGACGGGCACGGAAGCCAGGCAGCACACGGCCAAAAGACGGGTGAACAGCGGTGAGGCGGAAAGGCGGGTCATTGGGAGGAACTTAGGCCTCCGATGTCTCCGTCGGCAACGGGGATTTGCAGCGGGTCCGGGAAGTGGGCGTTTGAAACAAAGGGGCCGGACACTTGCGTGCCCGGCCCCTCGCAACCAACCCGTTCGGTCGATCCGCCGATCTATTTCCGAACGCGATAGTAAGCCGCACCGGTTCCGGCGGGGATGGACGCCGGATTCGCCGTTCCCACCGGGGTCCAGACCGCTCCCGCTCCCAGGGTGGGAGAGGATTCCAGGGTCCCGCCTGCCGGCACCCATTGGACGGAGATTCCCGTGCCCGAGCGCGTGACGGAGGTCACGATGGGCGCATCGATCCCGGCAAGAGAACTGATCGGAGTTCCCGCGCCGCCCTTGTACAGCGTGGCAACTTCCTCAGCCGTCACCACTCAGTTCCAGATCGCGATATCGTCGAGTTCCCCCTCGAACATCTGCAGACCGAGGGTCTGGATCCTCTCGATCGCGGCGAGGTCCGAGGCGTTGGGTCCCGAGGAGGCGTGGATGAAGAGCGCGGTCGGGAGGCAGGTGACCACCATGTTGGCGCTGCCGCTGGTGGCGGAGCCTTCGAAGTTGCCGACCACCACCGAGTACGAACCGAATTTCGAGCCATCCGCGCTAGCGACGGTGTAGGACGCGAAGGTCGCGCCAGGGATATTTCCACAAAACCCAAAACCGCGGTTTCCGGCCTCCTCTTCCCCAAACCGCCACCGGCGCCGGGCCCGACCCACTACCGGGTCCCGTCCAGCAAGGCCCGAAGTCCCATCTCGTCGAGGACCGGAACCCCCAGTTCCCGGGCCTTGTCGAGCTTCGACCCCGCCTCCTCGCCCGCCACCACGTAGTCCGTCTTGCGACTGACCGATCCGGTCACGTTCCCGCCGGCCTCGCGAATGAGCTGTCCGGCCTCGTCCCGGGACAGGTTCGGCAAGGTACCGGTGAGGACGAATGTCTTGCCGGCCACCGCCCGGGGCGCGGAGACGGTTGTAGCGCTCCGGGTGGCTCCGCGCGGTTCGAGACTGAGTTCCGCGAGACGGCGGAGCAGCCGGACACCCGTGGGGGACTGGAAGTACCCCACCACACTTCGCGCCACGACGGGACCGACCACGGTCACGATCTCCAGCAGCGGGATGGCCTGCCGACGGCGGGTGGGTTCCGCGGTGGATTTCCGATTCGACGGGGTGGCGAAGCCCTGCTCGATCAGGAAGCGTCCATGGGTGTTGGCCTCCTCCTTCAACCGGTTCCACTCGGGTTCGAGCGCCGCCTTTTCCTCGTCGGTCCGGACCCCGTGCCGGCGCGATTCGGGATTCTTGCGATCGATCTCCTCGAGCAGTTCATCCCAGCGCAGCAACCGGCGCAGAATCTCGGACTCCGCGAGGGCCGGCAGGGTCGCGTGGAATTGGGCCAGGTCGTACGCGGTCTGCTCCCCGACTTCGGGAATGCCCAGGGCGTGGATCCAGCGGTGCAGCGGCAGGGTTCGCGCGCGGGCCAGGGCTTCCTTCACCTTGGCTGCGTGTTTCGGACCGAAGACCCGCGGCTCTTCGGGCGTCCCGAGATTCAAGGTGGCCAGCTTCTCCTCGGGCAGTTCGAAGAGGTCGAGCGGATCCCGGACCCAATCCGCCTCGACCAGTTTCTCGGCCACGATGCCTCCGAGGGATTCGATATCGAGCGCCTTGCGATGGGCGAAGTACTCGACGCGGCGCGTCAGCTGGGCGGGGCATCCGGCGATGTTGGCACAACGCCATGCGACCTCCGTGTCCGCGCCTCCGGAAACCTTCTCCTGAACAATCTCCCCTCCGCAGGCCGGGCAACGTCCCTGGACATGCGCCACGAGGTCGAACTCCTGCGTGCCCGCCGGACGCCGTGCCAGCACCACTTCCACCACCTCGGGAATGACCATGCCCGCCTTGCGCACCACCACGGTGTCGCCAATCCGGATGTCCTTGCGCCGGATCTCGTCCTGGTTGTGCAGCGTGGCCCGCGCCACGGTGGACCCCTGAACGAACACGGGTTCGAGCTCCGCCACGGGGGTCAGCACCCCGGTGCGACCGACCTGCACGGTGATGGCCTTGAGCAGGGTCTCCGCCGGAGTGATCCAAGGCACCGGCTTGTGCACGATGGCGTACCCGGGAGCCCGGCGCTTGGCCGGGATCCGCCCCGCCGCCGCCAGGTCGTTGACCTTCAGCACCACGCCGTCGATCTCGTAATCCAGGCGTGTCCGCAGATCGCGGGTCTCGTCGTAATCCGTCACCACCTCGCGCCGGTAAACCTCCAGGACCTCCCCGATGTCGCGGCAAACCCGGGTCTCGGCCTGCACGGGAAGCCCGAACTCGCGCAGGCGTCGGAGCATCTCCGAATGGCTCGCGAACGAGATCCCCTCGCAGACGCCCACCGCGTAGAAGACCGCCCGCACCGGACGCGTCGCCACCACCCGCGGATCCAGCAACTTCAGGGTGCCCGCGGTGGCGTTGCGCGCGTTCGGCAAGGAAGGCTCCCCGGCCGCCACCAGCTTCGCATTCAACGCGTCGAACTCCGTCCGCGCCATGTACGCCTCGCCCCGAACCTCCAGCCACTCCGGCGGACTGTCCCCGGCCAGCTCGAGCGGGATCGAACGGACGGTGCGGAGATTGGTGGTGATGTCGTCCCCCTGCTGTCCATCGCCCCGCGTCGCCCCCAGCACCAAACGTCCACGCCGGTACTGCACGCTGATCGACACTCCATCGACCTTGGGTTCGAGCAGGTACTCGATGGATTCGCCACCCAGAATCTTTCGCAGGCCGGCGTCGAAGGACCTGAATTCCTGGAGCGTCCGCTCGTCCTGCGCCCGGTTCCGGCGTTCCCGGTCCGGCTCCTCGTCCCGCGTCGGGTGATCGGACGCCGTGATCTTCTCCAGCGACAGCATCGGCAATCGGTGCGTCACCCGCTCGAATCCCTCCGTCGGCGCCCCACCCACCCGCTGGGTCGGCGACTCCGGGGTCACCAGTTCGGGATGGACCCGCTCCAACTCCTCAAGCTCCCGGTAAAGCACGTCGTAGTTCGCATCCGAAATCTCAGGCTTGGCCTGAACGTAGTAGAGTCGGTCGTGACGGCGGATCTCCGTCGCCAGTTCAGCATGCCGGACCCGTGCCTGCTCCAGGGGCTGGTTCATGATTCCTCTCCGAAGTTGGCAGTGCCCGGGCCCGGAAGCGCCGCCTGCCCCGGTCGTTCCTCGGCCTCCGACATATCCGCCTCGATGGCTCCGGAGATGACGCGATCGGTGACGTCCGAAAGAAACTGGCGGAGCGTGCGATTGAGCTCCTCGAATTCCGGCCAGAGGACTTCGTCCACGAACTTCCGCGGAACCCGCGCCATGACGGTCGTCCGACGTTGACGCCGGTAGCGGTACGGCTTGATCTGGTACCGCCGCAGAAGCGCCACCAACAGCCGCCGGGACCAGGCGTCCGGCATGGTGAACGTGAATTCCAGGGGCGCTTCCTCAGCCTGGAACTGCCGGAGCCGGGCCCGGATCCGATCCCGCGCCGCCGCCGCCGCGTCGCGCTCACCTTCGGTTGCGGCCCCCGCGTGGAGGGCCTCGATCAGGCGCAGTTTTTCGAGAAGTTGACGCTCGTCCATGGACAGGTGGAGGCAGGTTGAACCGCCCCAAAATCCATGGCCAGTCAATCCATGCTCCCCACGGCCCAAGGGCCGGGGGAGTGGGGAGTGGGGAGTGGGGAGTGGGGAGGTGCGGTCAGGACATCGGCTTCCGTTTATCGCACCTTCGCCCCCTCGCCCCCATGGCCGGAACACTTTCCCCCATCCCCTCCGCTCCCCACTCCCCTCTCCCCTCTCCAGTCTCCCCACTCCCCACTCTTTTTACTGAGAACACGCCGCTGAACCGCTAGCGTCGGCCCGTGTCGGACTCGCTCGTCGTCAACGAAATCTACCTCAGCCTCCAGGGCGAAAGCACCTTCGCCGGGCTTCCCTGCGTCTTCGTCCGGCTCACCGCCTGCAACCTCCGCTGCTCCTACTGCGACACCGCCTACGCCTTCACCGCAGGGAAGAAGCGTCTGGTGGGCGAGGTGCTGACCGAAATCGAAAGGATCGCAGGCGCCTACGAGATCAATGCCGCCCGCGCCGCCCGCCCCACCCCGCCCCCGGCCGAGGGCCATCGCATGCCGCTGGTGGAGTTCACCGGGGGCGAACCCCTGCTCCAACCCGCCGCCGCCCCCACCATGGCGGCACTCTGCGACCGGGGATTCACGGTCCTGGTCGAAACCAGCGGAGCGCTCGACATCTCCGGGCTCGACCCGCGTGTGCGCCGGATCATGGACATCAAATGCCCCGCCAGCGGCGAGTCCGGCCGCAACCGCTGGGAAAACCTCGCCCATCTGCGGGCCACCGACGAACTGAAGTTCGTGATCGGCACCCGCGAGGATTACGACTGGGCCCGGGGGATCATCGACCGTCACCGGCTCGCCGGTTTGTGCCCCATCCTCTTCTCCTGGGTCCACCCGCTCACCCCGGACCAGCAGGATCCCGTGCTCAAGCCGGTGCCTCCTGGGATGACGCCGATCACGCGGCGCGAACTGGTGGAGGCCATCATCGCCGACGCCCTCCCCGTCCGCTTCCAATTGCAACAGCACAAGATCATCTGGCCCCAGGACCAGCGCGGCGTGTAGCGGCTCCCCCGCCCCTCTCCGGTCTCCCCACTCCCCACTCCCATCTCCCTTCTCCCGCCTCCCTGCTCCACCCCCGATGCCCCCCTCCCGGTCAGCCACCCGCCGCGCTCTCAGGCTGCTCAGGGACTTCGAATCCCCGAACGTCACGTTCCTCGCCCCCGACGGCTCCTGGCCCATCGTCTGGGCCGAAGCCCGCGGGTGCCACGTCCGCGACGTTGAAGGCCGTCGCTACCTCGATCTGACGGCCGCGTTTGGGGTCGCCTCCGCTGGCCACGCGAATCCGGCCGTGGTCCGGGCCGGCCAGCAGCAGATGGGAAAACTGCTGCACGCCATGGGCGACGTGCATCCGCACGAGCTCAAGGGGAAGCTCGCCAAGGAACTCAGCCGGCTCACCTTCGAGCGGTGGAACCGGTCCCGCGGCCGCACGATCTTCGGCAACTCCGGATTCGAAGCCGTCGAAGCCGCCCTCAAGACTGCCCGCCTGGCCACCGGCAAACCCGGCATCATCGCCTTCGAAGGCGGATACCACGGACTCGGCTATGGGGCCCTCAACGCCACCCATCGCTCCCATTTCCGCGAGCCGTTCCGCAATCAGCTCCGCGAATTCGGGCAGTTCCTTCCGTTTCCTTGCGCACCAGCCCACGACGCTGCGAACACGGTCGATCCGCTGGAAACCCTCGAATCCAGCCTCCGGCAGTGCTTCCGAAAACGTCCCACCGGCGCGATCCTGGTCGAACCAGTCCAGGCACGGGGCGGCATCCGACTCCCGGCCCCGGGCTCCCTCGCCTGCCTCCGACGTGTCTGCGACGACCTGGGGGCGCTGCTGATCTTCGACGAGATTTACACGGGCTTTGGCCGGACCGGACGCTGGTTCGCCTGCGAGCATGAAGGCGTCGTCCCGGACCTCGTCTGCCTGGGCAAGGCGCTCACCGGCGGATTCCCGCTCTCCGCCTGTGTCGGCCGGGCGGACCTGATGGAATCGGCCTGGCCCCCGAGCGACGGCGAAGCCATCCATACCTCCACCTACCTCGGACATCCCGTCGGCTGCGCCATGGCCCTCGCCCAGCTCGCGGAGATCCGACGTCTGAAGCTTCCCCAACGAGCGGCCCGGCTGGGCCGGGAACTTCTGCTTCAACTGGAACAGCGGGTCGAACTTCCATCGTCGCTGGTCGCCGAAGCCCGCGGACTCGGCCTCATGGCCGGGCTCGAACTCCGGCATCCCGACGGCTCACCCGCCGGTCCGGAAGCCGTGGGCGTCGTCCAGCGCCTGCTGGAACAGGGATTCATCCTCCTCCCCGAAGGCGCCCGGGGCGAAGTCATCGGATTCACCCCGCCCCTGACCATTCTTCCTGCCGACCTCGCCCGCGCCACGCGCGCTCTGGGTCGCGAATTGCAACGCCTATGAACCTCAGCGAAATGCGCGCCCTGCTGGCCGCCGAAAACCTGCGCCTGACCCGGTCGCTGGGGCAGAACTTCCTCCACGACGGCAATCAACTCCGCCGCATCATCGCCCTGGCCGAGATCCAGCCCGGGGATCAGGTGCTCGAGATCGGCCCGGGACTCGGCCCCCTCACCGAGCACCTGCTCAACGCCGGCGCGCAAGTGCTGGCCATCGAGAAGGACGCCCGCCTGATCCCGCTCCTTCAGCGCCGGCTCGCGAACACCCCGGGCCTCGAAGTCCTGGGCGCCGACGCCCTCGAATGGCTGTCCGATCCCTCGCCGGAAGGCGGACGCAACCGCGATTGGACGTCCTGGAAAGTGGTCTCCAACCTGCCCTACTCCGTCGGTTCCCCCATCCTGGTCGAACTCGCCAACGCCCCCCAGCCGCCCGCCTCCGCCGTGGTCACGCTTCAGGCCGAAGTCGCCGACCGCATCCGCGCCCAGCCCGGCACCGGGGAATTCGGGGTGCTCACCCTGCTGCTCGCCCGAACGTTCGCCACGGGTTCAAGCTTCCGCATCCCGGCCACCTGCTTCTTTCCCGCGCCCGACGTCGCCTCCGCCTGCATCCGCCTGGAGCGCCGGGCCACACCGCTGTCCACCGGCAAGGTGGCCGAGGTCTTCATCCGCGTGGTGAAGAAGGTCTTCACCCAGCGCCGCAAACAACTCCGCAAAGTCCTGCGCCTCGACTGGCCCGAGGACGTCCTGGCCGCCGCCTGGACCGCACTGAAACTGCCCGACGACATCCGCCCCGAGGCGCTCACCCCAGGCCAGTTCGCCGAGCTCGCTTCGCTCCTTGCTGGCGCGGCTCGGAGTGGGGAGTAGGGAGTCAGGAGTGGGGAGTAGGGAGAGGGGAGATCCAGCACACTTCTCTCTCCACACCACCGACTCCCCACTCCAGACTTCGCTCCGACCGAACTCCGAACTCCGAACTCCGAACTCCGATCTCCCCACTCCCGCCCCATGCCCGAGGAAATCTTTGATGTCGTCAACGAGCGCGACGAAGTGATCGATCACCGGCCCCGCAGCGAAGTGCATCGCCTGGGGCTCAGGCACCGCGCCGTGCATGTACTGGTCTTCAACGCGCGCGGAGACGTCTTTCTGCAAAAGCGGTCCATGCTCAAGGACTGCTTCCCCGGGACCTGGGATTCCTCGGCCTCGGGTCATCTCGACCAGGGCGAGGCGTACGACGATTGCGCGGTGCGTGAGTTGCGCGAGGAAATCGGACTCGTTCCGAACCAAGCCCCGACCCGCACCTTCTACCTGACCGCCGGTCCGCGCACCGGCCAGGAATTCTGCTGGGTGTACCGCTGCGATTCCGAAGGCCCCTTCGTGCTCCAGGCGTCCGAAGTGGACCGCGGGGAATGGTTCCATCCGGAGGTGGTGAGCGGATGGATCCAGCGTCGACCGGAGGATTTCGCGAGCGCGTTCATCCTGATCTGGGAGCGCTGGACCCGGGGTGGCGCAACGGAAGCGCGGTAAGGATCCGCCGCGCGCGCCGGGGGGCGGTTCACAACGAGGCACCATCCTGGAATCGGCTCAGGCTACGGGAGGCAGCAATTCCGCGATCGGCTGGCCGAACGGAAGAATAGGCATCGGCCGCCCGCTGTAATCGAGCAGGGACTCCGTGTAATCGATTCCGAGATGGCGATAGACCGTGGCCCAAAGATCATTGGGAGAGAGCGGTCGGCGGACGGGATATTCCCCCTTGGAATTGGTCGCACCAACAATCTGACCGGTCCGCATGCCGCCGCCGGACACCAGAAGACTCATCGCCTGGGGCCAATGATCGCGGCCGGGCTGGGTGACCCCGGTCTGGGTCCCTTTCTGACGCTCCAACTTCGGGCTCCTGCCGAATTCCCCGGTGACCACCAGGAGAACGCGCTTGTTGAGGCCACGCTGGTGGAGGTCCTCGACCAACGCCGTCACCGCTTGATCGTAGGCGGGGAAACGCCACCGGGCATCGTCGAAGATGTGGCAATTGACCGCGTGGGAATCCCAGTTGTAGCAGCACCCCGCCGGCATGGGCAGGCTCGGATACGGGTTCTCCCAGACCATGGTGACGAACGGACAACCCGCCTCGACGAGCCGCCGCGCCATCAGTCCTCGCTGCCCGTAGGCACTCCAACCGTAACGCTCCCGGATCGACTCCGGCTCGCGTGAAAGATCAAAAGCCTCCCGCACCTCCGGACTGGTCAGCATCCCGATGGCCTGCTGACCGAACCGATCCATGGCCGCGATCAGGCCGCTGGAATCCAGATCGCGCCGCAACCGGTCCATGCCCTGGAGCAGACGCGCCCGATCCTCCAGCCGGGTCGCCATTTCAGGCGCCAGCCCCAGGTTCTGGACCCGGAACTCCCGCGAACTCGGATCCCCCGCCACGATGAACGGCGAATACGCATCCCCCAGATAAGCGCCGCCCAGGCTGAACACGTCGACCTGGCTCCGGCCATTGTCCACGCCCGCAACGCACGCAGGCAGCGGACCGCGGTGCCGGCGCTCCAGCATCTTCGTCACGACCGAAGTCACCGCCGGCGCGTCGTTCACGAACTCCGTCGGTGTCGCCGGTATCCGGCCGGTCATGAACCGCTTGTGCGCCCCGCCGTGATCGGCGAAATCGTGGCAGACGGAACGGACGATTGTGTATTTGTCCGCACACTTCGCATGTAGGGGCAGCAGCTCGCACACCTCGATGCCGGACACATTGGTCCGGATCGGCCGGAAATCCCCGCGATACTCCACCGGCGCGTCCGGCTTCATGTCGTAGGTTTCCATGTGGGGCGGCCCCCCGGGCAGCCACACGAAAATCACCGCGGCATCCCCCGACGGCTTTCCCGCCTCCGCGGCCCGCGCCCGCAATTCGAGAAAATCGCTCAAGCCAAGTCCAAGCACGCTCAAGCCGCCGACTTCGAGAAACCCACGCCGCGACAGCTCTCCAGTTCGTGATCGCCTTGGGGTCGGCTGGATTCTCATGGGTTGCATGAGAGTGCGGAATCCCCCGCCAAGGTCAACGCGAGGGTTGCAGCAGCAGCGGCGCGAGGAACCGGCCGGTGTGCGATTTCCGCACCGCCGCGATCTGCTCCGGCGTGCCCGTCGCCACCACCTCGCCGCCGTCCTGGCCCGCCTCGGGTCCCAGGTCGATCACCCAGTCCGCCTCGGCGATGAGGTCGAGGTTGTGCTCGATCACCACCACGGTGTGGCCGTGATCCACCAGGCGCTGGATGACCCCGACCAGGCGCCGCACGTCGGACATGTGCAGGCCGATCGTGGGTTCCTCCAGCACAAAGAGGTTCCGCTTCGTGGTGCGCGGGCCCAGGCCGGGATCCGGCTGTTCCTTCAATCCCGTCAGGAGATGCGTCACCAGCTTCACCCGCTGCGCTTCCCCGCCGCTCAAGGTCGGACTGGTCTGGCCCAGCTTCAGGTAACCCAGCCCGGTGTCCCGCAGGGCCTCGAGCGGACGTCGGATCCGCGGCAGCGCCTCGAAGAAGGTGATCGCCTCCTCCACCGACAACTCCAGGACCTGGGCGATGTTCTTCCCGGCGTACTCGACATCGAGGGTCTCCGGATTGAACCGCGTGCCCTTGCACCCCTCGCACCGCACAAACGCCGGCGGCAGGAAATTCATCTCCAGCTTCACCTCGCCCGCCCCGTCGCACACCGGGCACCGGCCCGCGGCCGAGTTGAAGGAAAACCGGCTCGAAGTGTATCCCCGCATGCGCGACTCCGGCACCTGGGCAAACACCGCACGGATGTCGTCGAAGAACCCGACATAGGTCGCCGGAGTGGACCGTGGCGTCCGTCCGATGGGAGACTGGTCGACCTCGTACACGGCCTTGATGCCTTCCGTGCCCGAGAGTTTCCCGCGCCCTGAGGCGGCCTCGGCCTCCGCAGCCTTTTTCGATTTCTTCGGCGCCGCCCCGGTTCCGCGTGGCTTCCGCTGCACCGCGGCTTCCAGCGTGGGCAGCAGGCATTCGCGGACCATGGTGCTCTTGCCGGAACCACTGACCCCGGTGATGGCCACGAACCGCCCCAGGGGCAACGTCACCTTCAGATCGCGCAGGTTGTGCACCGACGCCCCCTCGAGGGTCAGCCAGGCATCGACGGCAGGTGCTTCCTCGGCGTTCGCCACGGCGTCCTTCCGACCCTCGGATTTCACCGCCCGCGCCCGAACCTTCTTCGGCGTCGCCGGGGCCACAAGAACCGGCCGCCGTTCGCCCCGGGTGGGATAGGCGCGCACCTCGCCCAGGCACCGGCCGGTGATCGACGCCGGGTTGGCGAGCAGTTCAGCCAACGTCCCCGACGCCACAATCTCGCCCCCGTGCACGCCTGCGCCGGGCCCGAGGTCGATGACGTGATCCGCCCGACGCATCGTTTCCTCGTCGTGCTCCACCACCAGCAGGGAATTCCCCCGGCGCTTGAGCTGCTCGAGGGCGTCCAGGAGCTGCACGTTGTCCCGCGCATGCAGCCCAATGGTCGGCTCGTCCAGCACGTACAGAACACCGCTCAGGTTTGAACCCAGCTGCGCCGCCAACCGGATGCGCTGCGCCTCCCCACCGGACAGCGTGGTCACGCTGCGATGCAATTGGAGGTATCCCAAACCGATCTCGCGCAGCACCGACAACCGGGAACGAATCTCCGGCAGGATGTCCCGCGCGATCTGACCCTGGCGCTCGTCGAAACGCACCGACCCCACCCAATCACAGGCGGCATCGACCGACATCGCCCCCAGCGATTCGATCGTGGGCACTTCCACCGGCCGCGCCTTCGCCGACTTCGCCCGACCGGCTTCGGTCAGCAACCGCACGGCGCGCGACTCCGGATTCAGTCGGGATCCACCGCAGTCGGGGCACGGCTCGCGTTTGCCCTCCTGCCAGCTCCACCACGATTCCTCGATCGCATCCGCCCTCGCCCCGCGCTCGGCCTCGGGCAGGTAGAACAGTTCGCCGAACCCACGACACTTCAGGCACCAGCCCTGGGAGGAATTGTAGGAAAACTGCTTCGGATCGAGCGGCTGGAAGGAACGCCCGCACTGGGGACACGCACGCTCGGTCGAATGCACGGTGAGCTCGCCGTGGTTGTCCAGGGCGAAGGCCGTGCCCTTGCCCACGCGCAACGCCTCATCGACCAACTGCTGCGGCGTGGGCCCCTGGCGTTCGCCGGACGCAGCCTTGGCCGAACCTGTTCCCGCACGCCCACGCGGCTTGTCGAGCACGCCGATGACCACCTCAATGTCGTGCTCCTTGAACCGATCCAAACGGAATTTCTCGTCCGTCGGATAAAGTTGTCCGTCCGCCCGGATCTCCGCGTACCCCTGGCGGGCCGCCCACTCGGCGATTTCCGAATGGAACCCCTTCCGATTCTTCACCACCGGCGCCAGCAGCAGCAGGTCGCCCCGCTTCTTCGCCTCCTCCGCCAGCCGCACCCCCACCTCGTCCCGGGTCTGGCCCTGGACCGCACAGGCGCAGTCCGGACAGAACTGCGTGCCGAGCCGGGCGAAGAGGAGCCGGAGGAAGTGATGGATCTCGGTGACCGTGGCGACGGTGCTCTTGCCCCCGCCCCGCGACGTGCGCTGCTCGATGCTCACCGTGGGCGGCAAACCCGCGATGAAATCCACGTCCGGCCGCGCCATCTGCTCCACGAACTGCCGCGCATACGCGCTCATGCAGTCCAGAAACCGCCGCTGGCCCTCCGCGAAGATGAGGTCGAAGGCCAGCGTGCTCTTCCCCGATCCGCTGACCCCGGTCACCACCACCAGGTTGCCCCGCGGGATCGCGACCGAGAGGTTCTTGAGGTTATGCTCCCGCGCTCCCTGGACGACAATTTCGTCGCGCCCGGGTCCCAGGGGGTCGTTCAAATCCAGCACGGCCGTACCCTAGCGCAAAGCCACGGGTTCGCCCGTCTGCACCGATTTTTCCTCGGCCTCACAGATCTCCACCGCCGAGGCGCCGTCGGCACCGGTCACAATCGTGGGCGGGCGACCCGCGGCCACGCTCTCCAGGAAATGGGTGAGTTCGCCGACGTAGCCATCGCCGGCCGGGATGGTCTCCACCGTCACGGGTTTCCCGTCCTCGAAGATCTTCAGTGTTTCCGCCCCGCGGCTGAGGTCAAAATCGGCGGTCGCCCGCTCGAAATTGACGGTGTAGGCCATGTTGAAGCCGAACCCCTCGCTCATCAGCCAGGAGCCTTCCGCCGACACCGCCGCGCCGCACGCCACGTCGTACTGGGTCAGCACGTGATCCGTCGCGCCGCTGAACCGGCTCAGGCCGCGGGAATAGACGCGCTTCGGCCGGCCGAAGAGGAACTGCACGAAATCGGTGTCGTGGATGTGCAGGTCGAGCAGGGCGCCACCGGAATCGCTGCCCTTGAAATAGGTGCCCTTGCTCCAGCCGGGAGGACCGCTGACGCGGCGGAACCGGGCGGCGAGAACCTTGCCGTAGCGCTCGTCCGCGATCGCCGTCTTGAGCCAGGACCACCCCGGCCAGAAGCGCATGCACATGGCCGGCATGAAATAGCCCTTGGCCGTTTTCGCCACCTCCAGAATCTCCGCGCACTGGGCGCTGGTCCGGGCCAGGGGCTTTTCGCACACGACGTGTTTCCCGGCCCGCAGGGCGGCCGTCGCCACCTCCACGTGCTGGGCCGTCGGCAGGCAGATGTCCACCACCTGGATGTCCGGATTCGCCAGCAGTTCCTGGTAGTTCTTGGTGGCCTGAACCTGCGAGAGATCCAGTTTCACCGGGTCCGGGTCCGCCACGTTCCCCGCCACACTCGCGATCACGCCGTCCGCCGGCAGCTTGAACGCATCGCAGATCGCCGCCACCCGCGCGTTGGAAATCTGGCGGTACGCCTTGATGTGCGTGACCCCCATGAACCCGAGCCCAATGACACCCACGTTGATCATGGCCGTGGGCTTAAAGGACCGCGTCCTTTTTGCCAAGCGCGGCGTTTCACTCGCACCCCGCCATCCCCCCCGCCACACTCCCCTCGTTCGATGGAACTCCGCGATTTCGCCGAGCGCATCCTCTTCGGCACCACGCTGGAGGAAAAGCTCCAGGACCCCGGGACGGTCACCGACGACCACCCCGGTCCCGCCATCGCCGCCCCCGAAGCCCCGGGGCGCCCTCGGGAACTGGCCTTCAAGCCGCTCGGCACCGGCAAAGCTGACTTCCCCGGCCTTCACCAGCTGGAAAACCCGCACGAACGCGGCCGGCTGCTGCACTTCTTCGGGAACCACGAATTGCTCGCCACCGAGCTCATGGCGCTGGTGCTCCTCCGCTTTCCCGACGCCCCTCCCGCCTTCCGCCGCGGCGTGCTCCAGACGCTCCGCGACGAACAGGAACACACCCGACTCTACGTGCGCCGCATGCACGACTGCGGCGTCACTTTCGGCGAACTGCCCGTCTCCGGCTTCTTCTGGCGCGCCGTCTCCACCATGGAGAATCCCATCGATTACGTCGCCCGGCTCAGCCTGACCTTCGAACAGGCCAACCTCGATTTCTCCCGCCACTTCGCCGGCAGCTTCCGCTCCCTCGGCGACAACGCCTCCGCCGAACTGCTCGACCGGATCTACCACGACGAAATCGGACACGTGGCCTACGGCCTGAAATGGTTCCGTCGCTGGAAAAACCCCAGCGACTCCGACTGGGCTGCGTTCTGCCGGCAGTTGAAATTCCCGCTCTCCCCGCAACGCGCCAAGGGCCCCCGCGTGAACAACGAGGGACGTCGCGCCGCCGGACTCGACCCGGAGTTCATCGCCGAACTCGAGGTGTTCTCGCAGTCGAAAGGTCGCACCCCGAACGTCTATCTGTTCAACCCCTTCGCGGAGGGGTTCATCGCCCGCGGCCCAGGCTTCGCCCCGGTGAAATCCCAGGCCGCTCTGGCCCGCGATCTTGCCAATCTTCCGCAGTTTCTGGGACGTCAGGACGACCTGGTGCTCGTGCCCCGTCGTCCCCCCGTCCGATTCCTCGCCTCCCTCAAGCAGGCCGGGTTCGACCTGCCGGAGTTTGTCGAGATTGCGCCCACGGCCAGTCCGACCTCCCCAGCCGCCTCACCCCAGCTCGACCGCAAACTCGGCGCCCTGCGGCCCTGGGCCTGGGGTCCCGACAGCCTGGCCCTGCTCTGCCCCTGCTTCGCCCAGGCCAGCGGGGAATCCCGAGCGCCCGAGGACTGCTTCAATCCCACGCTGGCCCGGCTCTACTCCAAATCCTGGAGCGCGGATTTCCTCCGCGATTTTCTCCAGGAGCTCCGCGGCCACCCGCTGGCAGGACTGCTCTGCGACGGCACGGACGTGGGACGCACGGCCCGGAGCGCCGAGGAGGCGCTGGCGGAGGTCGAGGCGATCCGACGTCGCGGCCACTGGCGCGTGGTGATCAAGGAAACCTTCGGCCTCGCCGGAGCCAATGCACTCCGGCTCTGGGAACCGGAGATCCTCGAAAACCAGCGTCGCTGGATCGCCAACGCAACCCGTGACGGCCGCGAAGTGGTGGTGGAACCGTGGCTCGATCGTGCCTTCGATTTCTCCATTCAACTGGAGAGGACCCGATCCGGTCTTGAGATTGTCGGCCACACCGGCCTGGCCACCGACCTGCGCGGACAGTTCCAGGCCAACACCGCCGCCCCCGACTTTCGAAACCGACCGCCCGCGCCGGTTTTCGCGCTGCTGCGCGCCGGAACCGAGGGCCCTCCGGACAGATCGCCGGCTCGTGACCCTGGCGAAATGGATCACGCTCCCGGACGGCTCGATCCACGCCCGAATCCCGGCCGTCTCCTGGAACTTCTCCACCATCTCGTCGATCGCCTGAACGCGCGTCTCGCCCCGACGGGATACCTCGGACCGCTCGGCATCGATGCCTTTGTCCATCGAACCCCCGACGGCAGTCACCGGCTCAAACCCGTGGTCGAAATCAATCCGCGTTACACCTTCGGCCGGCTCACGTTGGAACTGATGCGCCACGCCTGTCCAGGCAGCCATGGCCGGTTCGAACTCGTCAACCTCACCGCGGTTCGGAAGGCCGGTTTTCCAGGGTTCCACGAATTCGCCGCCGACCTGGCTTCGCGCCATCCGATCCGGCTTGAGGGCGATCCCGTTCCGCGCCTGCGCGAGGGAGCGATCTGCCTCAATGACCCGGAAACCGCGGAGACCTGCCTGGCCGTCTTCCGACTCTCACGACAGTCCGCGGCCTGAAGTCAGGCGATTCCCGCGATTCCTCCGTTGCCCTCCAGAAGGGTATCTCCGCAACCTTCGCTCGTGCCCAGTCCCCGAGGAACCGCTCCCCCCATCCGGCACGGAAGAACGCGCCAGGCCCTTGCGATGCTCGCCGTCACCCTGCTCGGCCTGGTCTCCGCCCTGATTCCGGCCACCGCCGCCCAGATGGCCAGCCACGTCGAGAAGGCGCTCGCGGGAACCACCTTCGACACCCTGGGCGGACTTCAGGACCAGCCGATTCAGGTCGCGATTTCAACGCCCACCGCCGGAGCCGTCATCCGTTACACCACCAACGCCGAGCCCCCCACCGCCTCCCGCGGCACGCCCTACACCGGACCGCTGACGCTGTCCCACACCACCCTTCTCCGCGCCGCAGCCTTCAAGGAAGGACAACCGCCGTCCCCCGTCGACACCCGGACGTACGTGTTCGTCGCCGACGTCCGACGCCAGGGAGCCACCCCCGCCGGGTTTCCCACGCACTGGGGCGTGAACAATGGGCAACCCGTGCCCGCTGACTACGAGATGGATCCCGAGATCGTGGAGCATCCGAAGTACCGGGACGAATTCCTCCCGGCGCTCCGATCGCTGCCCTCGATGTTCCTCACCGTTGCGCCCGGGGATCTCTTCGATCCGAAGCGTGGGCTTTACTCGAACCCCAGGGAAAGCGGCCCCGATTGGGAACGGCCGGTGGCGGTTGAGTTCCAGGAATCCAATCAGGCGCGAGGTTTCCGCATCGAAGGCGGCCTTCGCGTCCAGGGCGGCTGGAACCGGCGCCCGGAGGAAAGTCCCAAGCACGCCTTCCGACTGGCGTTCCGGAAGAAATACGGTGCCGGCAAACTCCACCATCCGGTGTTCGGTGTTGAAGGCGTGCGGGAATTCGACGAACTGATCCTGCGCGCGGGATGTAACAACACCTGGCTCCATTGGAGCGGCGAGGAACGGCACCGGGGGGATTTTCTGCGCGACCCCTGGATGCGCGCCACCTACGCCGCCATGGGCCACCTGTCGGCCCGTGGACGCTTCGTGCACCTCTACCTGAACGGCCTGTACTGGGGACTCTATAACCTGGTCGAACGCCCGGCCGGTCCCTTCGTCGCCGCCCACCTCGGCGGTTCTCCCGGAAAGTACGATGTCCGGAATGGCGCCAACCTGCTCGAAGGCAACAACGTCGCCTGGAAGGAACTGGTCCGCCGACTGGAGCCCGGGGCGCTTCAATCCGCCAACCCAACCCCTCTCACCGCCCTCCAACCCCTGCTCGATCTGGCCGCCTTCGCCGATTACATGCTGCTCAATCTCTACGGGGCGAATGGAGACTGGGACGCCGCCTCGAATTGGTATGCCGCACGTCGGCGCAGTCCCCCGGGACCCTTCCAGTTCTTTGTCTGGGACGGCGAACGGAACCTGGAGAAGGCGACCGACGACGTCGTGGATTACGATGCCGAGGACAGCCCTCCGCGGTTGTTCCAGCGACTTCGTCAGCTGCCCGCATTCCGCGACCTGTTCGCGGAACGCGCCCGTCTGCACCTGATGGGAGCGGGAGCACTCACGCCCGGACCCGCCGCGGCGCGATTCGAGGCCCTCGCCCGGGAGATCGACAGCGCCGTCATCGCTGAATCGGCGCGGTGGGGAGATTACCGCCGGGACGCCCATCGCTACAAAACCGGGCCCTACGAGCTCTACACGCGCAACGACCACTGGCGGCCGGAGATCCGGCGGTTGCGCGAGGAGTATTTCCCGCGGCGAACCGCCGTCCTGATCCAACAATTGAAAGACCGCCAACTCTTCCGCTGATCCAGATCGGATCCCTGCGATGGAGTGCGCGGAGGCGGTCCCGGCACCGGCGCTCAGGCCCGGACAAACAACTCGGCCGGCCCGAAGAACCGCTTCAACTCGACGGCGGCGGCCTCCAGCGAGTCCGAGGCATGGCAGACGTTCACCATCACGTCCACACCCAGATCGCCGCGGATGGTTCCCTTGGCGGCCTTCTTCGAATCCGTCGGCCCAAGCAGATCCCGAACCCGCGCCACCACGTTCTCGCCGGCCAGGGCCAGGGCGATCACCGGGGTCTGCTGCATGAAGGATTGAACCTCGGGAAAGAAGGGCTTCGACGCGATGTGCGCGTAGTGCTCACGCAGCAGGGCATCGCCGAATTGCAGCATCTTGATGCCGCGGATTTTCAGACCGGCGGCCTCGAAGCGCGCCAACACCTGCCCGACCATCGACTTCGCGACGGCGTCGGGCTTGAACAAGATCAACGTAGTTTCCTGTGACACGGGGCGGCATGGCTACCCAAGTGCCTCGTGCCGGTCAATCCCGCGATTCGAACATCGCCTCCACCTTCTTCTTCACCGCCGGATCCATCGCGATCAAGGGCGGCCATCTCCGCTTGAACCCCTCCCCCGGCAGCTTCCGGGTCGCGTCGATCCCCAGCTTGCTGCCCATAGCAATTTCGCTGGTCGCATGATCCAAAACATCCGCCGGCCCCTTCGTGAAGAGCGCGTCCCGCTGCGGATCCGTGTTCGAACACATCCGGAACAGCACTTCGCTCGTGTTGTGCACGTCCACATCGTCGTCCACCACCACCAGGTACTTCGTGAACATCATCTGACCCATCCCCCACAAGCCATGCATGATCTTGTACGCCTGCATCGGATAGGTCTTCCGGATGCTCACGAACACCAGATTGTGGAACACCCCCTCCGCCGGCAGCGCGATGTCCACGATCTCCGGGAAATTCATCCGGAACACGGGCAGGAACAACTTCACCGAGGCACCGCCAATGTAAAAATCCTCCATCGGCGGTATCCCCACGATGGTGGCCGGATACACAGCGTTCTTCCGATGCGTGATCGCCGTCACGTGGAACACCGGGTACGGCTCCGGCAGGGTGTAAAATCCCGTGTGATCCCCAAACGGACCCTCGTCCCGCAACGGCTCCTTCGGATCGACATAACCTTCGATCACGAAATCCGCGTTGGCCGGAACCTCCAGATCCACGGTCTCGCACTTCACCAGTTCCACCGACTTCCGACGCAGGTATCCCGCCAGAAGAAATTCATCCAATCCATCCGGCAGCGGGGCCGTCGCCGCGAAGGGAAACATCGGATCACCCCCCAGGAACACCGCCACCGGCATGCGCGTCCCGGTCTCATAGTAACGCCGTCCGTGCCGCGCCCCCACCTTCTGCAACTGCCAGTGCATGCCCGTCGATCGATCGTCGTAAATCTGCACCCGGTACATGCCCACGTTCCGCTCCCCGGTGTCCGGATCCTTGGTCACCACACAGGGCAAGGTCACGAATCGCCCACCATCCAACGGCCAGCACTTCAAAATCGGCAGATTCAAAAGCGTCGGATCGCCCCCCCGCCCCCCCGCACCCGCCGCAGCCAATGCCTCCACCGCGGGTGCCGCCGGCCAGGGATCCGTCCGGGATGCCCGGCTTTCCACCTCGGGGAATCGATGGATGACCTCCTTGCACGGACCATCCTTCACCACCTTCGGACGCGCATGGCGAAGCTCGAAGGCGGTGCCCAACAGCTTCAATGCCTCACGCACCGATGTCGGAGGTTTCGCCTTCATCAGCGACCCCAGTTCCGTGGCCACCTCCTCGACCGTCTCCGCCCCCATGCTCAAGGCCATCCGTCGCCAGGATCCCAGCGTGTTGATGGCCACCGGGAAGGGACTCACGACCCCGTTCACCGTGGGCTTCTCGATCAGCAACGCCTTGCCGCCACCAGGCTGCTTCATCTCCCGGTCCGCGAGGGCCGTGATCTCCAGCTCGGTCGCCAGCGGTTCCCGGATCCGCTTCAACTCCCCCGCCTTATCCAACCGGCTCACCCAGTCACCAAACGAATCAAACGCCATGCGGCCAGACTAGCACCACCTCTCGACCGGCACGAGTCCGCCGCAACCCACCCCCTCCATGGGGCGGCGAGCCTGGGTCTGGATCAATCGGTCGGTGTCTTGGGCGCGACGTCCGAGGGGTGACCGCTCCCACCAAACACCCCCACACGGAGGGCACGCAGCGCAAACAGAGGAGCATCTGCCAATCCCCGCATCCGCCGCGCTCCGGTCTTGCGCTTCGGGCCAAACCGCTTCCGGTACTCCTTGAAAATTCCCTCCACGTATTCCTGCCCCCCGAACACCGCTCCATCGCAGAAGTACCGCACCCGGCACTTCAGATACTCGCTCAACGGTAGCTTCCCCTTGGCCGCCAGGACCTTCGCCACCTCCTCCGCGCTCAGCGCCCCGCGCGCTGGACGGCCGTCCGGGCCAACGGACTCCCGCCGTTCGTCCCCTTCCAGGTACAGGTGCTTCCGGTAGATC
>CAYZAE010000022.1:0-14747 GCA_964476125.1 uncultured Verrucomicrobiota bacterium
ATGGAGTGCGCCAGCCCTCTGGCGCTTTGCTTCGACGTGGGGCGGCGGACGGGCGTGGGGTGAGGAGGGGGCGTTGGCGGGAAAGCGGCAGAGGGCTGCCGCACTCCACACCCCCAACTACGACAACGGCTGCTTGGTCTTGCTCACCAGCCGGATTCCCCCGATCACCATGGATTTGTCCACGGCCTTGCACATGTCGTAAATGGTCAGCGCGGCCATGGTCACAGCGGCGAGGGCTTCCATCTCAACGCCGGTCTGCGCGGCGATGCGGGTGGTGGCGGTGATGCGGACACGATCCTTGGAAGCCGGGATTTCAAGGCGCACCTCGCAGTGGGTGATCGGAAGCGGATGACAGAGGGGAATGAGTTCCCCGGTCTTTTTCGCCGCCTGGATCCCCGCGATTCGCGCGGTGGCGAACACATCGCCTTTCGCGATCTGGTTGGCCTGGATCAGTTCCACGGTGGCGGGAGCGAGAACGATGGCCCCTTCGGCAATGGCCTCCCGGAGCACGACGGGCTTGGAGGTCACATCCACCATCCGGGCGGCGCCCGAGGCGTCGACGTGCGTGAGCTGGGACATGCCCCGATGCTGGCGTGTGACGAACGCTCCGTCGAAAGGAAAGAAGGCGGGTGGTTCTCAGGGGCTCGTCCACCGGACCTCGGCGACATGCAGGCTGCCGGAGCGACTTACGGTCAGCAGGCATCCGAGCGACGAGGCAATCGCGCGGGCCAGACGTAATCCCATGCCGGTGCCGGCTCGGGTTCCCGCCACGCCTGCGGCTCGTCCTCCGGCAATCGCCTTGGCATTGGCATCGCCCTCCGCTTCCGTGCCAGGCGGCACGTCATTCTCCACCCGGCACAGGGCCTGATCCGATTCGCGGCGCACGATAACCCGGACGGCCCCGGATCCATGACGGATGGCGTTGCTCAGGAGAACGTGCAGCATCTGCTTCATGTACCGCGTGTCGGCGGTGACCAGGATCTCCTCCCCATCGATCAGGATCGCATCCCGGTGGAGACTCCGCGCCCAGAGCTCGTAGGTCTCCATCAGATCCCGCAAATGGGCCCGCAACGGCACCCGTTCCAGCTTCAGCGCCAGACGACCCTGTTCCGCCGTGGCCAGGAGCAGGCACTGGTCGACATAATCCGAGAGCCGGGACAATTCCTCCTGCAACGATTCCGCGAGCGCGGGTTCGATCCGGCCCGCGGCGTCCTCGACCTGCAATCGCAGCAGGGTGAGCGGTGCGCGCAGTTCGTGGGCCACCTGGGCCGAGTATTCGGTCAACTGCCGGAACGCGCCCTCCAACCGCGCGAGCAGCGCGTTGATGTTCGATTCGATCCCCTGGAATTCCCGGTCCGCGCGGCGGAGTTGAACCCGCTGGCCCAGGCTTCCGGCACCAATCGATTGCAGCTGCCGGTTGAGGTCGGCCAGTGGTCCAAGCGATCGGGTGGCGAGGAAGTAACCCAGACCAAGCGCGACCCCGGCCACGGGCAGGGCGTAGAAAAGCGACAGCCGCCAGAGCTCCCCGGCGATGTCGTCGACCTCCGACTTGGAATAGCTTCCGTGCAGCACCCAGTCGGCGTGGCCGGGCTGTTCGCGTTCCCATTTCTCAAGCCGGAGTTCGTGCTGGAGATGGAGGTAGGTGACTCCGGTGGAGACGCCAAGAACCAGGAGCAGGCTGAGGGCGAACCAGGCCGCCATGCGCCAGCGGAACGACTTCATGCGGGAGCCTGTTCCTTCAGCACGAAGCCAACCCCCCGCACGGTGTGGATCAGGGGCGTCCACTCGGGGCGCTCGAGTTTCTCCCGCAGATAATTCACGTACACGTTCACCACGCTCGTTCCCGAATCGAAATGCTGATCCCAGACGTGCTCGATGATCGCCGTCTTGCTCACCGGCCGCGGCGACGACGTCATCAGCAGCTCCAGGATGCCAAACTCGCGATTGGTCAGTGCGATCTGCTGCCCCTGCCGATGCGCCGTCCGGGTCAGGAGATCGAGCTCGAGATCCGCCACGCGGATGCGGTCGATGGGATCGGCACGCTGCCGGCGGAGCACCGCGCGGAGCCGGGCCAGCAATTCCACCATGGAAAACGGCTTCGCCAGATAATCATCCCCGCCGGCATCGAGGCCACGGACCCGGTCCTCGAGTTCGTGCCGCGCCGTGAGAAAGATGGCCGGAGCGTTCAGCCCTTTCCGACGCATCTGGCGCAACGCCGTGACCCCGTCCATCGCCGGCATCATGACGTCGAGGACCATGGCGTCGTAGGGATGGTTCTCAGCGAGCCAAAGCGCCTCCGCACCGTCCGCGGCCACATCGACCGCATAGCCCGCCTCGCTGAGCCCACGGCGGAGATGCTCCGCCACCTTGGCCTCATCGTCGGCGACCAGGATTCTCACGGGGTCCATTGCAGCGTCATTGTTCCTCCGAAGCGAGTCGCAAGCGGGACGGGCTGGGGAACCGACGTTGGTAGGCGCTCCGACATCGGGGACGGACGGGGCGGCGAATCGAAAGCTGCGACATGTCGCAGCACTCCAAACGACCGGCCCTCGACCCACCCGATCCCACCCGCCCGTCCGACAACTCGGGGATGCGCCCCGGAGAGGTCGCCCTACCGGCCAGCGGCCGGATTTCCCGTCAGCAGCAGCCGGAGGCCGTTGAGGCACACCAGCACGGTGCTGCCCTCGTGGGCGACCACACCCAGAGGCATGGGCACATGCGCCGAGAGGGTGGCGGCCACCATCACCACGATCACTGCCAGCGCGAACGCGAGATTCTGGATCACCACCCGCCGCGCCTTCCGGCTGATCTCAAAGGCGAATCCGATGTTCTGCAGGTTGTCGCTCATCAGCACGACGTCGGCGGTCTCCATCGCCACATCCGTCCCCGCCGCCCCCATGGCCATACCCACATCCGCCGCGGCGAGGGCCGGCGCATCATTGACGCCGTCGCCCACCATGGCCACGGGCCCGATCTCCCGCAGCTTTCGCACCCGCGTGACCTTGTCCTCGGGCAGCAGGCCGGCATGGACTTCGTCGACGCCCGCTTCGCGCGCGATGGCCTGGGCCACGCGCTGATGGTCACCCGTCAGCATCACCACCCGTTTCACCCCCAGCTTCTTCAGCCGGGCAATGACCTGCCGCGCGTCGGGCCGCAGGATGTCGGCCACGGCGATGACTCCGAGAATCCGCGCGTCCCGCCCGTCCGCCGTGATTTCCCCCACGAGAACGCAAGTTTTGCCTTCGTCCTGAAGCGTCCCGATCCGGGCCAGGGCGTCGTCGAGGTTCGGACAGGCAAGGTTCTGGAAAAAGGACGGGCTGCCCACGGCGATCCGACGTCCACGAACGGTCGCCACCGCGCCCTTGCCGGAGGTCGATTGAAACGCCATCGCATCGATCCCGCCCAACCGGCGGTCCTGGGCTGCGTTCACGATGGCGCGGGCGAGGGGATGTTCGGACTTCATCTCGACCGCGGCGGCAATCTGGAGAAGTTCGAGGGCCTCCCCGTTGACGCAGGAGGCAAACGGGAACCGCTCGCCCCCCACCAGCAGGTCGGTGACCTGGGGCTTGCCCTGAGTCAGGGTCCCGGTCTTGTCGAAGGCCACCACCTCAATGCCGGCCATCCGTTCAAGATGGGCGCCTCCCTTGAAGAGCACACCCCGGCGGGCGGCGCCTCCGATGGCGGAAAGGATCGATGCGGGGGTGCTGATGATCAGGGCGCAGGGCGAGGCCACGACCATCACGGTCATCGCCCGGTAGAACACGCTTTGGAAGGGCTGCCCCAGGACAAAGTACGGAACCACGATGAGACCGAGGGTGAAGAGGATGACCCCGATTGCGTACACCTGCTCCGCGCGATCGAGGAACCGCTGGGTACGCGCCTTCTCGCTCTGCGCGTCCTCGATCAGCCGGATGAGCCTGGCGAGCGTCGAGTCCTTGGCCAGACGGGTCACCTCCACCTCGAGTCCTCCCGTCTGATTGATCGTCCCGGCGAACACCGACTGACCGACCCCCTTGGTGACCGGCATCGATTCCCCGGTGAGCATCGACTCGTCCAGGGTGCTCTCCCCTTCGGTTACTTTTCCGTCGAGCGGGATGCTTTCGCCGGGTCGGACGATCACAACGTCCCCGACCCGCAGTTCCTCGATCGCCACCATGCGCACGACACCCTCCCGACGGCAGAGGGACTGCGACGGTCGCAGCTTCATGAGCGAGTTCACCGCCTTGCGCGTGCGATCGATGGCCACGGCTTGCAGCACGTTCGAAAGCGAGAACAGGAACAGCAGCATGGCCCCCTCGAAGGCGGCCCCTACGGTGGCCGCGCCCAGGGCGGCCAGCACCATCAGCAGATCGACATCCACGGTTCCCTGTCGCAGCGATCGCCAGCCCGCCTGCACGCCGAACCAGCCGCCGGATAGATACGCGAGCACGTAACCGACGGTTCCAAGTACAGGATCCAGGCCCAGTCGCGGCAATGCCCACGCCGCAAGCATGAACACCAGCGTGGCAACGGTGCAGACCGCCTCGAACCGGTCGCCCTTGAACCACTCCAGAATCCCGGAATCGCCAGCGGTGCCGGGTAGCCGGGCCGGAGCACCGGTCGCCCTCACCTTCTGAACAACCTCCGCCTCGGAAATCACGCCCTCGTCGTAGGTCACCGTCATCGCTCCGCCCACGAACGTGGCGGTGGCGCGCTGAACGCCGGGGATTTTTTCGGCCTTTTGCTCCAGCCGCATCGCGCAACTCTCACAAGCCCTTCCGGAGAGGTGCAGCCGGCAACGGGCCATGCAGGGGAGCGCTTGGGATTCCGAGTGGATCATCGAAGGGGAGGGTTGAAGGTTTGGGGGGTTGGGTGAGTGGATTCGGCCGGCTTCAGTCGTCGTCGTGATGCCGCCGGTCGCGCGGCCCCTTCGCCTTCGACTCCTGGGATCCGCGCTCCTCCTGTTCGCCGAGTTGGATCACGGTGCCGATCAGCGGAAGTCGGGTTGTTCCGGCACGGCTGTCATGGCCCGCGAACAGGCCGCCGACCCAGGCGCTGCCGGCGAGCAGGAAGGCCAGACCCCACGCCGGTTGCGCCGAAACAATGCCCTCCTCCGGCTGTCCCGACTTCCGGCCGGTGAGCATCGAGACGGCGATGTTTTCGCGATGACGCAGGGTATGGATCACAAGACCGGCGAGATGCAGGCCGATGACCGCCATCAGCGCGTAGGCCAGCGCTTCGTGCAGCTCCCCGACCTCCCGGCCACCGAAACCCAGCCCGGTGAAGGCCAGGGCGGCGACCAGTCCGAACATGGCCAACGCCACCAGCGCCGATCCCGGGTTGTGGCCCGCGTACCGCCTGGCCTTCCCTGAAATCACTCCGACCGCATAGCGGAGGGTTTCCCCCGGACCCACAGGAAAACTGCCGAACCGGGCGTAGCGCGAGCCCACCAACCCGGACACGACACGAAGCAGCACCAACCCGGCGGCGCCCAGGCCCGCCAGCATGTGTCCCTGGAACCATGACCCGTGTTCGTCGGCAGCAAGTGCCAGGACGATGGAAGTCAGCAGAAGCAGGGTGAATCCCCCATGGAAAAGCCGGGTGGGAAGGTCCCAGATCAAAATCTTGTTCATGGCTCGATGTCTCCGTCGCTCCCGCAACGTGACATGGCCCGGTTTGGAAAACGGCTCCGACAGGATTAGAAAATCCTTATGCGGAGTCCGGAGACGACGGCGGGAACCCTGCTCCCGGAGTGCGACGCCCTCGGAGATGACGCCCTACCCCGCCCTCATCACTTCGGAGGACAGGCTCGGTCGTCGCGCGGCTATTCGCCGCGCATGCGTTGCTCCGCGAAGAAGGCCTTGAGCATCTGACGGCATTCCTCCGCACGGACCCCGGCGGTGACTTCGCAGCGATGATTGAAGGTCGGGAACTGGAGCAGGTTCAGCGCGCTCCCCGCACAACCGCCCTTGGCATCCGGCGCCCCGAACACCACCCGGCCCATGCGCGAATGCACCAGGGCCCCGGCGCACATGGGGCACGGCTCCTTGGTCACGTAGAGCGTGCACTCGTTCAACCGCCAGTCCCCCACCGCCGACTCCGCCTGCGTGATCGCCAGCATCTCGGCGTGGGCGGTGGCGTCCTTCAGCAGTTCCACCTGGTTGAACGCACGCGCGATGATCCGGCTCTCCCGCACGACGACCGCGCCGACCGGCACCTCCTCCGCCTCGTAAGCCTTCAGGGCCTGCCGCATCGCCTCGCCCATGAAGTAATGGTCGCTCGTCAGGTCGATGATTGGTCCAGCGTCCATGTGTGGGTTCCGTCGGGATGACAATGACAGTGGGCGGCGAAGAAACCGCCGCGATGCTTCCAGAACAATGGCCAGATCTGTTCGCGATCGGTCGAAGGCACCGGCAGCGCGTCGAGTTCCTCCCGTCGGAAGAACGCGAAACGTCCCTCCTCGATGGGCGGGGGAAGTCCGCGCAGCCGCGGCCGGATCTCGAACAGGAACATCAGCCAGTGCGCAGTGCCTTCGTAGCCGCACTCACTGACCATTCCCACCAACCGGACGTCGGACGCAGCCAGTTCGAGCCCGAGTTCCTCGCCCGCCTCACGGCAGGCGCAGGCATGCGGGGATTCGCCCAGGGCCGTCTCAAGTTTGCCGCCGGGCGGACTCCACAAACCCCGGTTGGGCTCGCGCAACCGCTCCAGGAGCAGCACCCGATCCTGGTCGTCGAACGCGTACAGCAGCGTCGAGATCTTGTAGGGCAGCGGAAGGCTCATCGCGTTCCCCCCGGTGATTTCGCGGACGAACGCGCGGGGAACCCGGATCAACCGAGGAACGAACAGACGTATTCGCAGATGCCGGAGGGCACCCCGATGGTGAAACCGCTCTTGGCCGCCACATCGAAGTACTGGCCGGCTCCGTAGGTCGTAACCGCCGTCTGGCCGTCGAGGGTGACGGTGCAGCTGCCGGCGACGATTTCCATCCGCTCCGCCTTGTCGGTGCCGAAGTGGTACTGGCCGGGGTAGATCAGGCCGAGGGTCTTCTTGCTGCCGTCCGGGAACAGGATGGAGTGACTCACCACCTTGCCGTCGAAGTAGACATTCGCTTTGGCAACGGCCGTGACGTTCGGGAATTGGGTCGGTGCGGACATTTGGATCAAACAGTTTGGCTCTCGAGATTCGCTGGATTCGGCTTCCGTTTCAACCCGCGCCAAGGCGGTAACGGACGAGGTTCGGGCGGGCGGCCGGAGTCTTCCGCACACCGCTCTCCGGATTGGCGGCGAGATGTTCGCAGATCTTGAAGATGGTCTCGGCATCCGCCTTGAGCGCGGAACCCAGATCGTCGGCGCTGAACTCCTTGCCCGCATTCGCCCGGAGATGGTGAACGATGGCGACCTTGGTCTTCAGCACCTGGTCGGCCGCCTTCTTGCCGCCTTCAACGCCTGGCTGATGATAGGCGTTGATGCGGATCAGGGAGGCGTAGAGCCCCACGGTCCGCTCAAAGAGGGCAATCAGCACGCCCAGGGTGCGGGGCGAAACCTCGGTCAGCGTCAGAGTGATGGATTCGCGGCCCTTGTCGAATAACGCGGTCCGTGTTCCGAGCAGGAAGCCGTTGAGAAAATCACCCGCGGTGGCGCCGGGATACCGCGCGGCATCGACTTCGATCGAGGCCCCGGAGCGGTCGCGCAGGACCTCGACAAAGGTCACAAAGAAGTTGTTCAACCCCTCGCGCAATTGCTGGACGTAGGCGTGCTGGTCCGTGGATCCCTTGTTGCCATAAACCGCCAGGCCCTGGTTCACCACCCGGCCCTCCAGATCCAGCTCCTTGCCCAAGGATTCCATGATGAGCTGCTGGAGGTATTTCGGGAACAGCGCGAGGCGATCCTTGTAGGGCAGGACGACCATGTCCTTGGCCCCGCGACCGGACCCCGCGTGGTACCACGACAACGCCAGCAGCGCGGCGGGATTGGTCTTCACCGCGTCGTTGCGGGTGAGCACGTCGCAGTCCCGGGCGCCGTCGAGAAACGCGCGGACATCCAGGCCCTGCAACGCCGCCGGCAACAGGCCCACCGCGGAGGTCACGCTGGTGCGGCCGCCAACCCAGTCCCACATGGGAAACAGCTTCAGCCACTTCTCGCGATCGGCCTGCTCGAACAGTTTGCTGCCCAGGTCCAGCTGCGTCACCGCCACCGCGTGGCGCGCGAAATCGAGGCCGGCATTCCGGTACGCCGCCGCCGTTTCCATCATGCCGTTGCGGGTCTCCGGCGTGGTGCCGGACTTCGAAATCACCAGGACAAGCGTGCGACCCAGCGACGGCAGGAGCGGCAGGAGCGTCCGATCCATGCCGTCCGGATCGGTGTTGTCGAAGAAATGAACCTTCATCCGGTCGCGCCCCGGCTGGCCGAGCGCATCGGCGACGAGCTGCGGTCCGAGGGCGGATCCACCGATGCCCACCACGAGCACGTGCTCGAACTTCCCGCCCTGTCCCTGGACCGTGCCGGCATGGACCCCCGCGGCGAACGCGACAATGTCCTCGAGCGTGGCCCGGATGGCCTGTTGGAAACCGGGTTCGGGCGCCAGGTCCGCATTCCGGAGCCAGTAGTGGCCGACCTTGCGCTTTTCGTCGGGGTTGCTGATCGCGCCCCGTTCGAGGTCGGCCATCGCCGCGAAGGCCTGCTTCATCGGCACCGCCATCCGCGCCAGGTACTCGTCGTCAAACCCGAGCCGGCTCAGGTCGAGGGAGAGCCCGCAGTCGTTGAACTCAAAGTACAATTCCTGGAACCGGGCCCAGAGCTGGTCGTTCGTCGGTCTCATCGCGCAAGCGAACCCTAGCAACGGCCGGCGCCGCGTCGAAGGGTTTTGAGGCGGACGCCAATTTGTTCGAACCCGCACCCCCGCCTCCCCTACCCTTCCCGCCCCATGGCGGAGTTTTACGATACCCACGCCCATCTTGATTTTCCGGATTTCCAGCCCGACCTCGACGCGGTGATCGAACGCGCGCTGGCCGCCGGCATCCGCCGGATCCTGTGTGTCGGCACCACGCTGGAAAGCAGCCGTCGCGTGCTGGCCCTCGCCGACCGCCACGAGGCGATCTTCGCCGTGGTGGGCGTCCACCCGAACCACGCCCTGGAGGAGCCCGATGACATCCGGCAGCCCCTCGCCGAAATGGCCCGTCATCCCAAGGCGGTGGCCATCGGTGAAACCGGGCTGGATGCCTACCGGCTCGAGGGCAAGACGCCGGCCGAGATCGAGGCGCTGCTCGCCAAACAGCGGCTGCTGTTCGGCCAGCAATTGGAGGTCGCCGCGGCCGCCGGATTGAACTGCGTGATCCACCAGCGCTCGGCGTTTCGCGAGACCATGGATCTGATGGCGCCGTTCCGCGGACGTGTCCGCGGCGTGTTTCACTGTTTCACCGGCACTCCCGCCGAGGCCACGGAGGTCCTGGACAGCGGATCGCTGGTGAGCTTCACGGGCATCACCACCTTCAAGAACGCCCAAAACGTGCGCGACGCGCTGGGAGTGGCGCCGCTCGGACGGTTCATGCTGGAGACCGACTGCCCGTTCCTCGCCCCGATTCCCCACCGCGGCAAACGGTGCGAGCCCGCGTATGTCCGCGAGCTCGCCGCCTTCGTCGCGGCTGAAAAGAAATGCAGCCTGGAGGAACTCTCGGCGGCGACCTGCGCCACCGCGCGGGAATTCTTCCGCGGCCTGGTCTGACGGCGGCAGCGGCGGTTTCCCTCGGTGCCTTGGTGTCTCGGTGGTTCAACGCCGAACACCTCCCGCATCCGACGCGGGGAACAGAAGCTACGCCGCGCCCTTGGCGGCTTCGGCCTTGGCCGCTGCCTCAGCCTTGGCCGTGGCGGCACGCGCGGCTTCCCCGACCGGCGCGTTGGTGGCCGCCGTGGCGGCCGCGCGCTTGGCCAGGATGGCATCGACGATCTTCTTCCCGAGTTCGGGTTTCTCCTGGAGCGTCTTGCGGGCGGCTTCGCGGCCCTGACCGATGAGTTCGCCGGCGAACTGGAGCCAGGCGCCCTTCTTGTCGACGATCCCGTTGTCGACACCGGCGTCGAGAATGCCGCCCTCCTTGTCGATGCCGTGATTGAAGAGGATGTCGAACTCGGCCTCGCAGAACGGCGGGGCGACCTTGTTTTTGACCACCTTCACCTTCACGTGATTGCCGACGGCCCCACCGGCGGCGTCCTTGAGAACGTCCTTGCGGCGGATGTCGATGCGGACGGAGGCGTAGAACTTGAGGGCCTTGCCGCCGGGGGTGGTTTCGGGGTTGCCGAACATGACGCCGACCTTTTCACGGATCTGGTTGGTGAAGAGGCAGGTGGTCTTGGCCTTGCTCAGGATGGCGGTGAGCTTGCGGAGGGCCTGGGACATCAGGCGCGCCTGCATGCCCATGGTGGCCATGCCCATCTCGCCTTCGAGTTCCGCCTTCGGCACCAGGGCGGCCACGGAATCGATCACGATGACATCGAGGGCGTTCGAGCGCGCCAGGGTTTCGCAGATGGTCAGGGCTTCCTCGCCGGAATCGGGCTGGGAAACGAGGAGATCATCGAGGTTCACCCCGAGACGCCGGGCGTAGTTCGGATCCAGCGCATGCTCCGCGTCGATGAAGGCGGCGAGACCACCGTTGCGCTGGGCATTGGCGATGATGTGCAGCATCAACGTCGTCTTGCCGGACGATTCCGGTCCGAAGATCTCAATCACGCGACCGCGGGGCACGCCGCCCACACCCAGCGCCAGATCCAGCCCCAGGGACCCGGTCGGGATCACCTCGATCTTGTGGAGCGCCGCCACCTCACCCAACCGCATGATCGCACCATCGCCATACTGCTTGGTGATCGTCGAAATCGCGGCGTCGAGCTCCCGCTGGCGCGTCGGGGAAATCACCCGGGCCGGCTCGGCGGACTTCGATTCAACGGCCTTGGACTCGGCAGCTTTGGATTCAGCAGGGCTGGTCTTGGTTTCGGCGGACTTGGATTCGTTCTTGGGGGCCATGGAAAATGGGGGTCGGTCGGTTGAGGTCGGAAATCGGAAAGGGACGGCGGACCTGGTTTCGTCGGATGCTGGAAATGCTGGCTGTTGGTTTGGCGCAGGCCGTTCGCCCTGCGGCCCCCGGGTAAAGCAGGCGGCGGGCTCGTGTGCAAGAAGGTTCCAGTTTCCTTTTGACTCGCGCCGGGATCCTTTGGTTAGAGGCGCGCCACAGCGGACCTTCGTCCGCTCCAAGGAGGTAAACAATGAAACGAAATGCATGGAACTGCCTGGCCGCGCTCGTTCTCGCGGCCATGGCGGCAATCGCCACGGCTGCGGTCGTGGCCCAGGAAACGGGCCCGACCGCGGGCATCACTGAAACCCAACAACCCAACCCCACGCCCACCAGGCCACCCACCGACCCGGCCCCGGGCCCCGTCACGGCACCCGGCAAGGCGGGAACTGCCAAACGCGAAACCTACCCGTTCCGCGGCGTCGTGGCCTCGGTCGATGCCACCGCCCGGACCGTGACCCTGGAAGGCAAGGGATCCCGGCGGGTCATCGCCATCCTGCCGGATACCCGGCTCGTCCGGGCCGGCAACCCGGCCACCCTCGAGGACATCAAAACCGGGGAGAAAGTCGGCGGAACGTTGCGGAAGAGCGGGGAGGGCCGGGAGGTCGCCCTGCTGTTCCGGGTCGGCGAAAAACCGGAGGAAACTTCCCCCACCGGCAAGAAGCGGGCCAAGGCCAACCCCGAGACGTCCGGACCCTCGGAGCTGTAACCTGAATGGGTTGCCGGGGCGCTTTGACGCAGCGCCCCGGCCACAACGGGAGGCAGGACGCGGGTCCTGCCTCCCTTTTTGGCCGTTTGACCCCATCCCCTACGCCTTCTAGACTGCCCGGCCTTGGATATGAAAATCGTCGTCTGCGACCCGATCTCCCCGAAAGGCATTGCCCTGCTTCAACAACGGCCGGAGTTTCAGGTCGAGGTCATCGGCAAAAAGATCCCCGAGGCCGAATTGCTTCCCCGCGTAAAGGATGCCGTCGCACTCGTGGTGCGCTCGGAAACCAAGATCAACCGCGCCGTCATGGAAGCCGCCACCGGCCTCCGGGTCGTCGGCCGGGCCGGAGTCGGCGTCGACAACGTCGATGTCGAAAGCGCCACCGCCCGGGGCGTGGTGGTCATGAACACCCCCGCTGGAAATACCATTTCCACGGCGGAACTGACCTTCTCCATGCTCATGTCGCTGGCCCGCAAGATCCCCCAGGCCCATGCCTCCATGAAGGCTGGCGAATGGAATCGGAAGTCGTTCTCCGGCACCGAATTGCACGGCAAAACCCTGGGCATCCTCGGAATGGGCCGCATCGGCGGTGAAGTCGCCCGCCGCGCCCGCGTCTTCGGCATGCGCGTGCTCGCCTACGACCCCTACCTCTCCCAGGCCCGCGCCCTGGCCATGGACGTCGAAGTCGCCGATCTCGACAAGGTCTACGCCGAGTCCGACTTCATCACCGTCCACATGCCCCTGACGGAAGAAACCAAGGGCATGGTCAACAGCGCAGCCATCGCGAAAATGAAGAAGGGGGTCCGCCTCCTTAATTGCGCCCGTGGCGGAATTCTCAACGAAGCCGACCTGCTCGCCGGTCTCCAGAGCGGACAGGTCGGAGCCGCCGCCCTCGACGTCTACGAAGCCGAACCGCCCCCGGCGGATTTCCCGCTCCGCGGCCTTCCCCAGGTCATCATGACCCCGCACCTGGGCGCGAGCACCGACGAAGCCCAGGAAAACGTCGGGATCGAGGTGGCGGAGGCGATCACCGCCTTCCTGCTCCAGGGCGAAGTCCGCAACGCGGTCAACCTGCCTGCGCTGGATGCCAAAACCTACGCGCATCTCCGGCCCTACCTCGCGCTCGGCGAGAAGATCGGCCGCCTGCTCGCCCAGCTCGCGCCCAAACAACTCGACCGCGTTTACATCACCTACGGCGGCAAGGCCCGCGAACTGCCGGTCACCGATCCCGTCACCCGCGCCATCCTTCGCGGCCTGCTCGCCCCCAGCGCCGGCCCCGATCTCAACGATGTCAACGTCCGCTCCATCGCCGCGAACCGTGGCCTGGTGGTGGAGGAAAAGCGTTCCGACGAGGCGGTCACGTTCAACGAATGGCTGCACGTGGCTGTTTTTTCCAACGGCCAGAAAACCTCCGCAGGCGGCACGTTCTTCGGCTCCCCCGACAACCCGCGCATCGTACGGGTGTTCAGCACCCCCACCGAAATCCCGATCAGCGGCACCCTGCTCCTGGTCCGCAACAAGGACCGGCCGGGCCTGGTCGGTTACCTCGGAACACTGCTGGGTCGGCACCAGGTGAACATTGCCAGCATGACCCTCAGCCGCGACCACGCCGGCGGTCAGGCGCTGACCGTCCTCAATCTCGACAGCGCCCCGCCCGAGGAGGCGTTGGAAGAACTGCGTCGGGACCCCGACATCACCAACGTGCGCGTTGTCCGGCTCTAACCTCCGCGATTCTCCCGCCCCCCCATGAAATCGCTTCCCCGGTGGACCGGTCTGCTGACCCTTCTGGCGCTTCTCCAACTCCCGGCCCTCGCCGAGGAGCGGATCCTGGCCCGAGCCAAGGATTTCAAGGTGACCCAGGAGGATCTCGATAGCTCCTTCATCGTCTACCGGGCCACCCTGGCTGCTCAGGGACGCGATCTCGCGGAACAGATGCGCCCCACCATCGAGCGGCAGCTGGTGGAGAAAATGGCCCTCACCCGCGTGCTGGTCGCACGCGCAAACGAAACCGACCGAAAGACGGCGAAGGAAAAAACCGACAAGATGCTCACCGCCGAGAAGGAACGGTCGAAGAGCCAGGCCCGGTATGAGGCCCAGGTCCGCGCGCTCGGAATGGCCCCGGACGACTTCGAGAAGCAACTCCTCGAGCGTGCGATCTGCGAACAGGTGCTCGAGCGCGAACTGCGACCCACCCTCGGGGTGACCCCTGAACGGGTCCGCGCCTTCTACAACGAAAACCTAGGCCGATTCAAACAGCCCGACCGCATCCGGCTTTGCCAGGTCGTGCTCAGCCTCAAAAGCCCTGCCGGCAACGATCTGGGCGATTCCGAGCGAACGGAGAAGAAGGCCCTCGCCCAGCGCATCGTGGATCGCGCCCGGAAAGGCGAGGAACTCGAAGCCCTGGCACGTCAGTATTCGGATGACGCCGCCGGCCGTGAACGCGGAGGCGAATACCTCTTTCCGATCGGTCGGATGATCCCCGAGTTCGAATCCGCGGTGACCTCCCTCGAGACCAACAAGGTCAGTGAAGTCATCGCCACCCCGAACGCCCTCCACGTCGTCAAGGTCCTCTCCCGCGTGCCCAGCGAGCAGGTCCCCTTCGAACAGGTGGAACCGCAGATCCGCGCCGCCATCGAGCTTGAGGAGACCAACAAGGTCCTCCCCGACTACCAAAAGCGCCTGTTCACGGAAGTCGGCGTCGTCTTCACGATGCCCGAGCCCAAGCAGCGGTAGTTCGCGATCTTCGATCGGGCTGCCCTCCCGCCTGCCTCCCTCCGTCTTCCCACGTTTTGCGCCGTAGCGCCGGCGCAGACGTCGTCCTGCCATTCTCCGATCCCGCCACTCCCCCTTCCGAGGCTCCGCGCTCGCACAGGGGGACAGGTCTTTGGTCGGGACGGGGGGAGTGTCGGCGGAAGCGTCGTAGCAAAGCGGCAGCACCCGCACAGGGGGACAGGCAATTTCTCACGCTCACCAGAAGCCTAAGGAGCCTGTCCCCATGCG
>CAYZAE010000022.1:14847-33052 GCA_964476125.1 uncultured Verrucomicrobiota bacterium
GAGCCTGTCCCCATGCGAGGGCCATCTCCCCGCTTCGGCGCCCCCCCCCGGCCATCGCCCCGATCGTCCGCGCTCACCTGGGCGCGCGCTCGCACAGGGGGACAGGTCTTTGGTCGGGACGGGGGGAGTGTCGGCGGAAGCGTCGTAGCAAAGCGGCAGAGGGCTGCCGCACTCCATACGCACACCTCCTGGGGGACAGGTCTTTGGTCGGAGCGACGCTGGCAGGCGGTGGGGCTAGTCTGAGAACGCCGCGGATTCCAAATTCGCTAAGTAATCATCCGAGTTCCGGACGACTGGTGTTTCGCCTCGCGAAGGGTAGTTTGAGACCCGTCATGGTCACCCGACGTCCCCTGGTCGAGATCGGCGATGCCGCCCTGATCCTGGTCACCTGCGCCACCCTCTGCGGCCAGGCCCAGCCGGTTCCGGAATCGGATTCACGGCTTCCCCAGTCGGCCCCGGTCGCGCCCCCACACGGGTTCCGGGAGCTTGATCCCAACCCCTCGCCTGCTGCGCGCGCCGGCCTGGCGGCTTCCCCGGCCTATTCGATCGGGGAACCCACCGACGAAGAACAGCTCTACGTCGAGTTCATCAACCGGGCCCGGGCGAATCCCCAGGTGGAGGTGGTGCGATACACCAGCACCACCGACACGGACATCCTCCGGGCCTACTCCGTCTTCAAAGTCGATCTGGCGCTGCTCACGTCGCAGTTTGCCGGCATCGCCACAGCACCGCCTGTTTCGATCAATGCCCACCTGACAGATGCCGCGCGGGTGCACACCCAGGACCTCTTCGATCACCAGTTCCAGGGGCACACGGGCACCGATGGAAGTGACCCGGGCCGGCGCATCACCCGGGCCGGGTACAGCTGGCAGACGTGGGGTGAGAACGTTTACTCCACCTCCTACAATGTCTGGTACGGGCACGTGGGATTTCAGGTCGACTGGGGCAATGGCCCGGGCGGCATGCAGACCCCGCCCGGCCACCGCAACACCATTCATAACGGCGCCTTTCGCGAAGTGGGCGTGGGAGTCGTCCAGGGCCAGAATGGGAGCGTCGGACCTCAACTGGTCACGCAGGACTTCGCCAGCGCCTTCAACCCCAAGCCGTTCATCACGGGGGTCGTGTACTTCGACTTCAACGCGAACCAATTCTACGACCTGGGCGAGGGCGTCGGCGGAGTCACGGTGACGGTCGACAATGTTCCAACCCACGCGGTGACTTCCCGTTCCGGCGGCTATTCGGTGCCAGTCCCGGCCAACGGCACGTACACGGTCAACTTCGCCGTCCCCGGCCTGTCCCCGGTCTCGAAGCAGGTCGCGATCAGTTCCCTCGCCAACGCGAAGGTCGACCATACTCCGACCTATTCGGCGCCGGTTCTCGGCGGTACGACGGTGGCATTTGTTGGAAGGGACAACAGCTACCCGTTTTCGCCGGTCCCGGCGGCCACCTCCTATGAGTGGCGTTCCCTGAAGCGATCGCCCTGGACCGCCCCGGACGGCGCGGAGGCCACCCCGGGCCTTTTCGTTGCCAATGTGTCGGCGGGCTATTCGGTGGTGGCGAAGGACGTGAGACTTTTGGGAACCGCGTCCTATCGGCTGGCGCATCCGGCCCCGGCGCGGGACCAATTCCTGACCCTGGAGAAGCCGATCCGGCTTGGCGCCAACAGTGTGCTGAGCTTCGCCAGCCGGCTTGGCTGGTCCGGTGCCGGCGAAGTGGCCATGGCCCAGATCTCGGTCGACGACGGCCGGACCTGGATTGATTTATGGAGCCAGAAGGGTTCCGGGACCTCCGGCGAATCCGCCTTCACCCGGCGTTCCTTCCCTCTTTCGGCCTATGGCGGAGCGACCGCCATCCTCCGCTTCAGCTATGTGAACCTGCCGGGTGGATCCTACTTTCCCCAGGTCACCAACAGTGGTGTCGGGCTCTACCTCGACGAGATTCTGGTCTCCAACGCGGAAACGCTCGGCGACGAGAAGGTCGCCGTGGCAGGGAATGGCGTGCTCACCTTCCGGCCCGGCGCGGAAGGTTTGTACCTGCTTCAGGTCCGTGCCTCGGTGGGGGACCGGGCACTCCACTGGGGACCGGCCCTCGGCATCACCGCCCAGACAGGCGGCCCGGTCGAACCTCCAATCCTCCGACTCGGATCCCTGACCCCCTCTGGCAACGGATCCTGGACCCTTGATTTCGCGGTCCTCTCAGGCACCGCCAACAGCCTGCGGATCGAAGTCGCCGAGGCGGTGAACGGCCCCTGGGGGGTGGAAAACGGGGCCACGATCCGCGCGGCGGGAGCTGCGGGATCCTATCAGGCAACCCTCCCCGCTCGCGCCGGAAACAGCCGCTTCGTGCGGGTGGCGGCCCCCTGATTCCCAGGTTTCGACTCCGTTCCGACCGGATGCGAAACGGTGGGATCCATCAAACCGTTCCCAGCCGGTCTCCCTCCGCGAGACCGCCCCCTGCAAGGAACTCCCGGGCGCTCATCCGGCGCCGCCCTTCGCGTTGCACCACGCGCAGGGCCAATCGCCCCTGACCGGTGGCGATCTCCAGCCGGTCTCCGCCGGCCACGCACACCTGGCCCGGCACCGGCATGACTGCGGCCCCTGCGTCCAGCGGTTCCTCCGCGGCAGTCTCCACCCTCGTGGCATCCCAAACCTTGATCAGGCCCCGGGCCTCGCCGGAACAGGAAGTCGCGGTGGTGTAGGCGCCGGGCCACGGATTAAACGCCCGGATCCGTCGATCGAGAACCACAGCCGGCTGGGACCAGTCGAGACACCCATCCTCACGTGCCAGCTTGCGGGCATGACGGACGCCTTCGGCGGGTTGCGGGCGGGGGGCCAGTTTTCCCTCCAGCCAGGCCGGGAGCAGGTCCACCACCAGATTCGCCCCGATCTCGGCCAGTCGGTCATGCAGGGACTGGCCGGTGTCGGTGGCGTGGATCGGCGTCTTGGCGACCCCGACGATGTCCCCGGTATCCAGCCCCGCATCCATGCGCATCAGCGTGACGCCGGTCTCGGGGTCGCCTTCGGCAATGGCCCATTGGATGGGGGCGGCGCCGCGCCAGCGCGGGAGCAGGGAGGTGTGGACGTTCAGACAGCCCGCGCGTGGTATTTCGAGCAGGGCCGGAGGCAGCAACTGGCCGTAGGCCGCCACCAAGACGACGTCCGGCGCCAGGCTCTTCAGTTGTTCCAGGAATTCCGGGTCGCGCGCCTTGAGCGGTTGAGCCACCGGCAGGCCCCGGGCCAGGGCCTCCGCCTTGACGGGGGGCGCCTGAACCTGAAGTCCGCGACCCACCGCCTTGTCGGGTTGAGCCACCACCAGGACGATTTCCCAGCGCGGGTCGGGGGCCAGGACCGAGAGGACTTTCGCGGCGAGATCCGGGGTTCCCATGAAGACCACCCGGGGACGAGGGGCTGGGGTGGCGGAGGAAGCGGAGGACATTCGGGTGGGGGCGTGGGGACGGCGGTGGGACGAAACGTCGGCGTCGGCGGCGATTCCGCGGGCCGCCCTGGATCGCAGGCGGCGCGGAACGGTTTCAGCCCCGGGAAACCTCGGAGGCGGCCGTGGCCTCGAAGTAGGTGGTCTGACCATCGCTGATGGCGGGCTTGGGAAGCCGGGCGAGGGTCTTGAGAATGTCGAGCAGGACGAACATCGGTTCCTGGGTGGAATCGATCTGATGGATGATCTGTTCGGGATAGCAGTCGAGCACCGCGCGTGTTTCGCGGCGGTAGGTCTCAAGACGCTGCCGGATCACCTCCACGTTCGCGTCGTCCAGTCGGTTCTCCTTCAGAGCCCGTCGTTGCAACCGGATGATCAGCTTGTCGAGCACCGGACAGAACAGGTTGAAGATGGCCTTCACCTCGATCAGGGAATCCATGATCCGGACCTGGTTCGGGTTCCGGGGTATGCCGTCGAGAATGAGGGTGTCGGCATCGGGGCTGAAGCGGCCGTTGGCGATGAGGCCATGGACCGATTGTTTCCAGAGTTCGATGGTCGGTTCGTCGGGAACCAGCTGGCCCTTGGCCGCATATTCGACGAACACACGTCCCAGAGGGGAATCCACCCGGAGACTCCGGAAGGCGTCGCCCGACGAGAAATGGATGAAGTTCGGAATCTGGCCGAGAATCTTGCCTTGGGTGCCTTTGCCGGCCCCGGGGGCCCCGAAGAGAAGGATGGCTCGGTACTTCATGGGGCTGATGCTCGGCGGCCGATCGTTGGGCGCAGGGGAGGAAGATCTAGGCGGCGCTCTTCCCGCGAAGCTGCACTTCGCTGACGTCACTGAACCGCAGTTGGACCTCGTGCCCCTTCTGGGTGATGACTCCGATTTCGTTGCTGCTGATGCGCGAGATCCGGACGGCGACGACTTCCCCCTTGCCGGACTTGAAGACGAGCATCGATTCCTTGTCGGAATCGGAACGCGTCATGCGGAAGAACTGGGGGAAGGATTTCTCAAAGAACGCCCGGTTGAATTCGGTCTCGCTGGCCTTGTACACCGCGCTCTGGGCGTTGGCGGAAGAGGCCGGTTTTTTGTGGGCGCTCAGGGAGAGGGCCGAGCCGGCCAGACCTGCGGCCGCCAGTTCCTGGGCTCCGGTGTTCTGGACTTCCACCGGCGCCTCGAACTGCGCCTCAAGCACGACGTCTTCCCGCACCCGGGTCGGCATGCACAGGAAGAGGATCGGCCCCAGCACGGGCAGGATCACGCTCGTGCCCATGACGGCGGCCGAGGGATAATTGCGGTAAACAGCGACCTCATGGGCGGCGTAAAGATTCGCCACCAGGATCACCAGCAGCATGATTAGTCCGGCGGGTGTGGACAGGGAGGAGAGAAAGCCGGGCGTCTTGGCGGGACGGGAGACCTTGCCGGGAGGATCCTTGACCACGATTTCAGGCCGCGCCGACGCGGAAGCTGATTCCGGGGAATCGATGAAGGCTTCGACGGCCTCCTTCAGTTTCGGGTCTTTCGCCAGTTCGATGAGCGTGTCCTGGGCGAACCGATCCCAGCCCATGCGCCCCGTCAGCCCGCCGCTCGCGCGCCGAATCACCGCCCCGTCGTCGTTCGGCGCCACCAACTCACCCGTGATCACCGATCCGTCGGACATCTTGAAATCGGAGGCCTGGCCGTTCAGGAGGACCAGCCCCAGAAACATCGCGAAAAGAAAGGGAAAAAGCCGACGCATCGTCCGGCGTGGATAACAGACGCTTGGCGGGCAGCAAAAGCAAAATCCCCTTCGCGCCCCCCCTTCGCCCCAACCGCCGCAAACGCCTCCGATCGCCCCGTGGTTTGACTTTTCCCCACCGCCCGACACCCTCTCGGCCCGTGAACAGGCGCTCCTTTCTGGCCATCCTCGTCTCCCCGCTCCTCCTGGCAGCCCCCGCTCTCCAGGCCGCTGAAGCTTCCACCACCTTCAAGGTCAGCGACCTGAGTTTCACCCGGGCCGAAAAGTGGGAATGGGTCGCCACCCAATCCCAGATGCGCAAGGCCCAGCTCAAGGTCCCCAATCCCGCCGGCGAAGCCGGGGAGGTCGTCTTCTTCCACTTCGGCCCCGGCAACGGCGGCGGCACCCAGGCCAACGTCGATCGCTGGTTCCGTCAATTCCAGGGAACCAAGGACGAAATCAAGGCGCGAACCGAGGAAGCCAAGGCCGGGGCTGCCAAAGTCACCTACGTTTTCGCCGAGGGAACCTATCTGAGCGGCATGCCCGGGCAGACCCCCACTCCCAAGCCCGGCATGGCCCTCGCCGGCGCCATCGTCGAGGACCCCGCCGGCAATGTCTTCGTCAAGTACACCGGCCCCAAGGCCCTCGTGCAGGGCAGCTTGGCTGACTTCAAAAAACTCGTCGAAAGCGCCCGTCGTTAATCGCACCGGGGGGCGCACCCCTCGCCGTCACGGAACGGCCAGGCATTCGGCAAGCTCGGGCCGGGAGTTGTCATGAAGCGGTAAAACCCCTTAAGCCCGAGCCATTACAGACCCACGCCCTCCCCGTGGTTCTCTCGCGCCAGGATCCGGCAACCGTTTGTTTACAACGATTTGCATCCTGACCCAACCGTTCGCCACCGCAGAAAACCAGTCTGCCCCATTCGCGTTGTAAGCGGTGCTGATGTCACCGGACGATGCGCGTATGGGAAATGCCGAGCACGCGAGGATTCTGATTCAGGGAACGTCCGCCTGGAATGAATGGCGACGTCAGAACCCGAATACGGTTCCCAGCCTGTCCGGAATGAAACTCGAAGGCGCCGACCTGAGCGGGCTCAACCTTTCCCGCGCGGACTTGAAGTACACCGACCTCACGGGCGCGAATCTGAGACGGGCGAACGTCAACCACGGCAATCTGATTGGCGCCAACCTGGATTCCGCCGACCTGAGCGAAGGCAACTTCGAGCGTGCCACCCTGACTCGCGCCAGCATGGTGCGTGTGAAGGCCTCCTCCGCCAATTTCCGCGGGGCGCGATTGCGCTTCGCCGACCTGCGCTGGTCCGATCTCAGCCGGGTGGACCTCCGGGAAGCCCACCTGGCCAATGCGGATCTGCTGGATGCCGACCTGCGGTTCGCCAACCTCACCGGTGCCACGGGCCTGAGCGCCGGCACCCGGCCAACCACCTCGCCCTCACGCCTTTCGGCTCGGGCGGCTTGATTTCAGCACCCCCGTCTTGAGCAGCGTCGAGGCCAGGGCTTCCCGGGCCTTGGCGCTGATCTTGCCCAGTGGCAGACGATATTCCTCGGCGATCAGCCCCATCATCGCCAACGCCGCCTTCACGGGCACCGGATTGGTCTCCAGGAACAAATCCTTGAACAACGGATAAAGCGCCGCGTGCTGCTTCAGCGCACCCCGGGCGTCCCCCTCGGCAAAGGCGCGAACCATGCGCGACACCTGCTTCGGCGCCACATTCGACGCCACGCTCACCACCCCATGGGCCCCCACGCTCATGAAGGGCAGCGTCAGCGAGTCATCCCCGCTCAAAATGGAAAACTTCGGCCCACATGCCGCCCGCAACTGGCTCACCCGATCCGGTGTCCCGCCCGCTTCCTTGATCGCCACCACCGTCGGACAGTCCGTCGCCAACCGCTTCACGGTGTCCACCGCGATCTCGATCCCGCACCGGCCCGGAATGCTGTAGAGCATCAACGGGAGCCGGGACGCCGAGGCGATCTCCCGGAAATGCAGATAGAGACCTTCCTGCGTCGGCTTGTTGTAATACGGCGCCACCTGCAACGAGGCATCCGCCCCCACCCGCTCCGCCTCGCACGTCAGGTAAACCGCCTCCCGGGTCGAATTCCCACCCGTCCCCGCAATCACCTTGATCCGCCCCTGGGCGGCCTTCACCGCCAATTCAATCACCCGAATGTGCTCCTCGTAGTCGAGAGTCGGTGACTCGCCGGTGGTGCCCACCGGCACAATGCCGTCGACACCCCCCTGGATCTGGAGCCGGATGAGATTCTGAAGCGCCGCCTCGTCGAGCTGTCCGTCGCGGAACGGCGTCACAATGGCCGTGTATGTCCCGGTAAACATGGGACGGAGATCATGCGGCATCCCCGCCCGACGGGAAACCGCGAAATGGTGGGAATCAGACATCCCCGAAATCCACCCCTCCTTTCTCGCCGCCTCCCTTCCGCTGCGAAAGAATCGACCCGTTGGCCGGCCCCGGCCCAGAATCAGCCATCTCAACCAGCTCCCAACATCCCCCGGCCCCCTCGTGAACCCGGCCCTCCCACAGCCCTCGAAGAGCCCCCTGACCGGGAACGTCCCATCGGCCTCCCCCCGGAACTCCGGCCATTACGACAGCGGGATTTTCAACGCCGCAGCCGACGCCATCTTCATCCACGACCCGTATTCCGGCGCGATTCTCGACGTCAATCCGTCAATGCTCCGACTGTACGGCTTCACCTACAAGGAAGCCCTCCGGCTGCGGCTTGACGATTACAGCCTGGGGTTCCCCCCCTATTCGAGCCAGGAGGCGGGGATTTGGATCTCCAAAGCCCTTCACGAGGGCCCCCAGCACTTCGAATGGCAGGCCCGAAAAAAAAGTGGCGAGCTGTTCTGGGTCGAAATCGCGCTCCAACTGGCCCCGATCGAAGGAACTCCCCGGATCGTCGCGATCGTTCGCGACATCACCCAACAGAAACGGACCATGCGGGAGCTCGAGGTCAGCAACCAGCGACTTCAACTCGCCATGGCCTCGGTCCGGATGGGTTCCTGGGAGTTCGACTTCGTCACCCGGGCACTCCACTGGTCGGACGAGATCTTTACCATTTTCGAAATCCCGAAACAGCCAGCCTCCTTCGAGCTCCTGCTCAGCCTGGTGCACCCCGACGACCGGCATCTCCCGGAGTTGGCCATGCAGCGGGCCATCGCCCAGCGATCCCCATACTTTGGTCAGTACCGGATGATCGCAGGCGGCCGGATCCGGTGGGTCGAGGACCGGGGGAACATTTCCTACGCCCCCGACGGCACCCCGCTCCTAATCGCAGGAGTCGCCCTGGACATCACGGATCGTCAGGAGGCGGAATCAAAACGGTTCGAGTCCCTCGCGCAATTCTCCGGATTCGCCCAGGCCAGCCAGTACGGCATGGGCATGGCGGATCTCGACGGCCGGATCATCTACATCAATCCGACCTTCGTCCGCATGCTCGGGGAATCCTCCGCGGAACGCTGCCTGGGACGGCATTTCCCCACGGCTTACTATCCGCCGGAGATCTCCCGCAGACTGCAGGACGAAATCCTCCCCGCCCTCCTGCGCGACGGCCAATGGCACGGGGAACTCGAACTGCTCACGGTGGATGGCCGGCGGATCCCGACCGACGAGAATTTCTTTCTCATCCGGGATGAAACCGGCCAACCCCGATACCTCGCCGACCTGGCCACCGACATTTCGGAACGCAGACGTGCCGAGGCGGCGCTGCGGAAGGAGGAATCCTTCCGCCGCTCGGTGATCGAACGCGCCTCCGAGGGACTCTGCCTCTGCCATGCGATCCCTGAATTTCCCTTCGTGAAATTCACGGTCTGGAACGAACGGATGACCCAGATCACCGGGTATTCCCACGAGCAGATCAACCGGCTCGGATGGTACCAGACCGTCTATCCCGAACCCGAATACCGCGAACGCGCGATCCGGCGGATGGAGGAAATGCGGGAAGGCAGGGATCTCATCGCCGAGGAATGGGAAATCACCCGCGCCGACCACCAGAAACGCACGGTCGCGATCTCCACCAGCGCGCTCCCCGACGAGGACGGCACCGTCCATGTCCTGGGCCTGATGAGCGACGTCACCGATCGCAAGCGGCTGGAATCCCAGATGCTGCGAAAACAACGCCTGGAAAGCATCGGCACCCTCGCGGGTGGTGTGGCCCACGACCTGAACAACGCGCTCGCCCCCATCCTGCTCGTCACCGAAATGCTGCGGAACGAATACCCGGGGGAATCCGAGACCGTGGACCTCGTGGAAAACAGCGCCCGCCGCGGCGCTGAAATGGTGCGGGAATTCCTCACTTTCGCCCGTGGCGTCGAAGTGGAACGACGGCCACTCCAGCCCCTCCAGTTGTTCCTGGAACTGGAAAAGATCATCCGCAGCACCTTCCCCAAGAATATCCGGCTGCAAACCCGTTACAGTTCCCAGGTCCGCACCCTCGTCGGCGACGCCGCCCAGCTTCACCAGGTCCTGCTCAACTTCTGCGTCAACGCCCGCGACGCCATGCCCCACGGCGGCACGCTCACCCTCGAGGCCGAAAACGTCGACATCGACGCCCTCTTCGCCTGCAACGTGCCCGAAGCCGTCCCCGGTCCCCATGTGGTCTTCCGGATCCGCGACACCGGTCTTGGCATCCCACCCGAAAACCTGGAGCGCATCTTCGATCCCTTCTTCAGCACCAAAGGGCCCGACCGCGGCAGTGGCCTGGGTCTCTCCACCGCGCTGGGCATCGTCCGAAGCCATGGCGGTTTCATCCAGGTGGACTCCGCCCCCGGCCTGGGATCCTGCTTCAGCGCCTACCTGCCTGTCGCCGAAACCGGCGCCTCCGTTCCCGAGAGCTCCGCCCCCTCCCCGATCCTTTACCGCGGCAACGGAGAAACCATCCTGCTGGTCGACGACGAAACCGCGGTGCGCGAGGCGGGCTGCGCCGTGCTGCGCCGCCTGAATTTCAGGCCGCTGTCAGCCACGGACGGCGCCGATGGAATCGCCCGCGCCGGCCAGCACGTGCACGAGCTGCGGGCAATCATCACCGACCTGCACATGCCCTACCTCGACGGACTGGCCTTCGTCAGGGTCATCCGGAAGATGCTCCCAACCCTCCCCATCGCCGTCGCCACCGGCCGCATCGAGTCCTCCGTGACCCGGGAATTCGAAGCTCTCGGCGTGAAACACTGGCTCAACAAGCCGTTCAGCGAATCGCAACTCGCCGAAACGCTGCACGCGATGCTCGCACCCGAGGACTAAACTTCCATCCACCCCTCAAACACGAACGTCGCCGGACCATTGAGGCGGACGTCCGAGAAGACCCCGTCCCGTTCCTTGAATTCCACCCGGAGTTCGTCCCCGCCCTGGACCTGGACCCGCACTGGGGAGGCAAAGCCATGGACACGACTGCTGATCATGGCGCTCGCGCTCACCCCGGTCCCGCACGCCAGCGTCTCGCCCTCCACCCCGCGCTCGTAGGTCCGCACCCGGATGTGCCCGGGACCCTTCACCTGCACGAAATTCACGTTGGTCCCCCGCGGACCGAAATGCGGGTGGAACCGGAGTTCCCGGCCCCGTTCCTGCACCATCGCCCGGTCGGCATCCGGCACGAACACCACCGCGTGCGGAACCCCGGTGTTCAGCGAACTCACCTCCAGCGGCCCCTCCGCGGTCGGCACCGCCTCCCGCAAGCGCAACCCCTGCGGGGCCGTCAGGTTGATCGTCACCCGTTCCCCCTCGAACTCCGCCCCAATCACCCCCGCCGCCGTCTCGAACCGCACCGACGGCTCGGCCCAGCCGGTCGCCCGCTGGATGTACCGCGCAAAGCACCGCGCCCCGTTGCCGCACATCTCCGCGTCCGAACCATCCGAATTCCAGAACTGCCACGCCCAATCCGCGCCACCCGACGCACAGGGAACCAGCAGCATCAATCCGTCCGCCCCGATCCCGAACTGCCGATGGCATAGCCGCGCCACCTGCTCGCGCGTCAGCCGAACCCGCCCGTCCCGGTTGTCCGCCACGATGAAATCGTTGCCCGCTCCCGACATCTTGATGAATTCCAGCCGCATCGGCCCCAAGGATTAAGGCCGCCCCTCCCGCAGCAAAGCCAAAATCCCGGTCCCACTCCCCAGTTGACGCCTCCCCCGTCCCAGGCCTGAAGTGAACGCAAGCATGAACCCCTTCCACGTCCACGTCCCCCGACGTCGCTTTCTCAAGGCCGTCGCCGCCGCCGCCTCGGTGCCGCTCTGGTACCTGGAGGAGATGAAGAGCCAGGCCGCCTCCCCACGCCCGCTCTCGCCCAATGACCGGCCCGGGATCGCGCTCATCGGCTGCGGTGGCCAGGGCCGCGGCGACACCAACTGGGCCAAGGGCTTCGGCAACGTCGTCGCCGTCGCCGACCTCGACGATCAACACGCCGAATCCGCCAAAAAACAGTTCAAGGCCGAGGCCGCCTACAAGGACTTCCGCAAACTGCTCGAGCGCGAGGATGTCCATGTGATCATCAACGGCACCCCCGACCACTGGCACTCCCTCGTGAACGTCGCCGCCGCCCGCGCCGGCAAGGACATCTACACCGAAAAACCCATGACCCTCACCATCGACGAGGGCCAGCGGGTGGTGAAGGAGGTCCGGAAACACAAACGCGTGCTCCAGGTCGGCAGCCAGCAGCGCAGCGACGGTAAATTCCGGCTGGCCTGCGAACTCGTGCGCAACGGCCGCATCGGCACGCTTAAACACATGCTCGTCGGGCTCCCCACCGGCCCCCGCCAGGGACCCTTCCCCAAACAGCCGGTTCCGCCCGAAATGGACTGGGACTTCTACCTCGGCCCGACCCCGGTGATGGATTACCACCCGAACAAGGCCCACGGAAACTTCCGCTGGTGGTACCAGTTCTCCGGCGGCCAGATGACCGACTGGGGCGCCCACCACAACGACATCGCCCAGTGGGGCAACGGCACCGAAAACAGCGGCCCCATCGAAGCCGAGGGCAAATCCCTCGTCGACATGATCCCCGGCGGCTACGACGCGGCGTCCAAATACCGCATCGACATGAAGTACGCCAACGGGGTGGCGATGACGATTCTCGACGAAAGCACCCCGCACGAGGCCGCCGTCGTGGGCGGTGGCAAAACTACCCCCAACGGCGTGCAGTTCATCGGATCCAACGGCTGGATCTACGTCAGCCGCGGCGAAATCCGCGCCAACAACCCGGAACTCATCGAAACCCCCCTCCCCGCCAGCGCCGTCCGTCTCTACAAATCCGAAAATCACATGGGCAACTTCTTCGACTGCGTCCGCTCCCGGAAGGACCCCATCTGCACCGTCGAGATCGGCCACCGCTCCATCAGCGTCGCCCACATCGGCGCCATCAGCGTCCGGCTCGGACGGAAACTCCAGTGGGACCCGAAACGGGAACGGTTCGTCGGGGATCGCGAAGCCAACCGCTGGCTCTCCCGGCCGATGCGGAAACCCTACGACTGGAGCTTTGTCGCCTGACCTGAATACGCGCCCCGCACGACACGTCCGGAAGGCGGTTGTCATGAACGCAAAACCACAAGGGCTGCCCCGCCTCGCGGGGTGCCTGCTTTCCCTCGGCCTCCTCCTCCCCTCCCTCGCCCTCGCCGGCCCCGAGGAATTGGTGTCGGCCGAACGAACCTTCGCCGCCGCCGTCGTCGCCCAGGGCGAAAAATCAGCGTTCCTTCAACACCTCGACACCGAGGGCCTGCTGTTCCGACCCCAGCCGGTCCGGGCCACCGACTTCTTCGCCTCCGCCCCACCCAATGACGGGTTGCTCGAATGGGCTCCCGCCTATGCCCGGCTCGCGAAGAGCGGCGACCTCGGGTTCACCACCGGCCCCTGGGGCCACCGCTCCGCCCGGACCAATCTCTCGTATCAGGCCCACGGCCAATACCTGACGGTCTGGCGACGCACCCCCGCCGGCTGGAAAGCCGCCATCGATGCCGGCATCGGATCCCCACCCACGCCCTTCCCCACCCGGGTCCGCACCGACGGCCCCGAGGACGCCGACGAACCCCTGCCGGCCTGGCAACAGACCCAGCGGGGCCGGGATCTGAAGTTCGTCGAGGAATCCTTCGGCGCCCGCTCCGCCCGCCAGGGCGAAGCCGTCGCCCTCGAAGCCTATGGCCACCGACGGGTGCTGGTCCTCCGTCAGGGAAGCCTTCCCGTGACCGGACGCGCGGAGGCCATTCGTTTCCTCGCCGCCAACCGACTCCGGACCCGGGACGCGCTCCAGGGACTCCAGGTCTCGGCCGCCGGCGATCTCGGGTACGCCTGGGGCGAAAGCGAGCTCCTGGGCAGCGGCCCCACCCCGGCCCGAACCGTCCGAAGCTGGGTCCGGGTCTGGCGACGCTCCGGCTGGAGCGGCACCTGGCGGGTGGCCCTGGATCTGGCCATCGACTACCCCTCCCCGCCCTAAGGCCTGGCACCAGCCTTCACGGAATGCCTCGCTCTTGGGAAAGATATCATTAACGTGGGGCCTGACGCGAAGACAGCGGGACGGCTGCACCGAACGAAATCCATAACCATCCCGGGTGAGCAAGAATCCCCAGGAAGTATCGATTCGCAGGGAAACGCAAGCCCGGCGGCCGCGCGTCACAGGGTCCTATGAAGATCTCCGACGAACCGTGGCGCGTCCTGATCGTCGATGACCATCCCCTCATCCGGGACGGCCTTCGGGGTAACCTGCAGCGGGGCTTCCCCAAGGCCCGGATCGAGGACGTGGGGAACGCGGAAGACGCCCAACAGAAGGCGTGCACCCTCCAGCCGCAGCTCATCCTCATGGATGTCAACCTGCCTGGCATGAATGGGTTGGACCTGGCCCGACGATTCCGCGTCACCCACCCCGAAGCCCGCGTGCTCATGATCGCCGGCGATACGGACCCCTGGACAGTGCGGGAAGCCCTGGCGCTCGGCGCTTCCGGATTCCTCTCCAAGACCCGGACCGCCGAAGTGCTGGGCGAAGCCGTGCTCACGGTGCTGCGCGGGGGACAATTCCTCTGCGAGGATTCCCGAGGCGTCGAGGCCCTGGATGACTCCCTCCCAAACCTGGCCATTCCCGAGCCCGAGCCCGGCCCGGCCGTGCTCAGCGACCGGGAACGACAGATCCTCCGCCACCTCGCCCACGGTGAGAACACCAAGGGCATCGCGGGCTCCCTCGACATCAGCCCGAAGACCGTCGAAACCCACCGCATCCATCTCATGCGTAAGTTGGGCATCGACAACATCGCAGCCCTGACAAGGTACGCCATCCGTCACGGCCTGACGTCGCCGTAGACCTCCCCTGGCATCAGGATTTTCCTGATCCAGCCAGGCGCCGCATTCGCCGACATCGGGGGTGGAAAAGGCCACACCCCATGACGTCGTCCACCGAATGTCCTCCGGCCGCAGATGCCTCCTCCCTGGCATCGCTCGCCGGTCGTTACCTCACCTTCAACCTGGATCGCGAATCCTATGCCATTCCAGTCACGAAGGTTCGCGAAATTGTCCGATTCACCGACATCACCCCCGTCCCGCAAATGCCGGCGTACATCCGGGGCGTGATCAATCTCCGCGGACGCATCATCCCGGTGGTCGACCTCCGAATCCGCTACGGATGCCCGAACGTCGAAGACACCGAACACACCTGCATCGTCGTGGCTCACGTGCGAACCCAGGCCGGGCGGACCATTCCCATGGGACTGATCGTCGACGCCGTCGATGAAGTGACCGCCATCGCAGCCGGCGACATCGAACCACCCCCGGATTTCGGAGCCCAGATCACCGCCGAAGACCTCCTCGGCATGGCCCGCGTCCGCAACACCGTCAAAGCCCTGCTCGACATCGATCGCGCCATCGGCGGCGCCGCCCTTCCAACCATGTAATCCCTCGCATTCGTCCCCCCCCCCAGTCTCACCCGGAACTCCGATTCGTTCGTATGAAACTAGCCACCAAACTCCAGCTCGGATTCGCCTCCCTGATCCTCATTGCCCTTGTCCTCGGCGGACTCGCCATCTGGGAAATGACCGGTGTCGGCCGCGAGGCCAAGGAAATGGCCGCCGAGTACATGCCGGCGGCTCTGCTCGCAAACAAAGTCGAACGCGAAGCCCGGGTCACGATGTACGAAATGCGGGGCTTCGCCTTCACCGACGAAACCAATTACCTCGCCAAGGCCCGCACGCATCTGGCCGAAACCAGGAAGCTTCTCGGCGAGGCCAAGACCTTCGCCACCGGCGCGGGCTCCAACCTCGAGTTCCTGAAGACGGCCGCCGACAAGGCCGAGACCAAGGCCGCCGAATACGAACTGCTCGCCAACCAGACAGCCTCCACCACGGAAGCGCTCTTCACCGACCGCAAGGCCATGGACCAATCGGCCCAGGCGTTCGTGGCGGCCTGTGAGGACTACATCGCCTCCCAGACCCTGCGTCTGCGCGAGGCCGCTGCCGCCACCAATCTGGCAGGATCCGCCCTGCAGGCCGGCGTCGCCGAACTCCAGGACCGCATCGCCAAGGTCAGCCTGGCCAATGACATCGTCGACCTCAGCAGCGCCGTGCGCGTGGGCAACTTCAAGGCCCAGACCGATCGCAGCCCGGCCGTATTCCAGGAAGCCCAGAAGAAGTTCACGGAAATCAACGCCAAGCTCGATGAGCTCAAGGCCATCACCAAGCAGGAGGCCAACCTCAAGCAGATCGCCCTCTGCCGCGCCGCCGGCCAGGCCTACAACGATGCCATGACCAGCTTCCTCAAGAACTGGCTGCTCCGCGAGGAACTCGGCCAGAAACGCAACGTGGCCGCCAACGCCGTGCTCGCCGAGGCCGAAACCACCTCCGCCGAAAGCGCCAATACCACCAGCAAAATGGCCGCCGCCGCCGCCGGCAGCCTCTCCTCCGCCTCCACCACCATGATCGTCGGCCTCAGCTTCGCCGCCATCATCGGCGCCGTACTCGCCATCTTCATCACCCGCTCCATCACCAAACCCATCAAGGCCATCGCCGAAGCCCTCTCCGCCGGCGCCGAACAGACCGCCGCCGCCGCCGGCCAGGTGTCTTCCGCCAGCCAGTCCCTCGCCGAAGGCGCCAGCGAACAGGCCGCCTCCCTTGAGGAAACCGGCGCCTCCCTCGAGGAAATGTCCTCCATGACCAAGCGCAATGCCGAGAACGCCACCAAGGTCAAGGACCTCGGCAGCCAGGCCCGCAATGCCGGCGATACAGGCGTCCGCGACATGGGCGACATGACCACCGCCATGCAGGCGATCAAGTCCTCCAGCGACGACATCGCGAAGATCATCAAGACCATCGACGAAATCGCCTTCCAGACCAACATCCTCGCCCTCAACGCAGCCGTCGAAGCCGCCCGCGCCGGGGAAGCCGGCATGGGATTCGCCGTGGTCGCCGACGAAGTCCGCAGCCTCGCCCAGCGGGCCGCCCAGTCCGCCAAGGAAACCGCCGGAAAAATCGAGGATGCCGTCGAGAAAACCACCCGCGGCGCCCAGATCTGCACCAAGGTCGCCACCAGCCTCGAGGAAATCGTCGTCAAGGCCCGCCAGGTCGACGAACTCGCCGCCGACGTCGCCGTCGCGTCCCAGGAACAAAGCCAGGGCATCCAGCAGCTCAACATCGCCGTGACCCAGATGGACAAGGTCACCCAGGGCAACGCGGCCAATGCCGAGGAAAGCGCCAGCGCCGCCGAGGAACTCAATGCCCAGGCCGAAGGTCTCCGCGACGCCGTGCTGGGCCTCCTCCGACTCGTCGACGGCCAGAACGCCACCCTCAACGCGGCTCCGCGCAGCAGCGGCCGTTCACCCTCCCCGCGCCAGACCACCCGCCAGGTCAGCGTTGGCCAGATCATCCGTAGCTCCACCCCCACCCACGCCGAATCCACGGGTCACGACCAGTCCGGCCACGAACCGGCCCAGACCCACCAGGAAAACGGCAGCAAGGGAAAACTGACTCTCACCGCGGCGAACGGAAGACAGGTTCGCCCGGGCTCCGATGACCGTGAGTTCCGGGACTTCTGAGACGGATCCGAGCCACGGGCCAAGCGGACATCCGAAAGGGTGTCCGCTCTTTTATTTCCACCAAGCCCCAGGCCCAGGCCCAATCCCAATCCCAATCCCAATCCCACCCTCGTCCTCCCTCACCCGTCGCCACTCAACCACGCCCACCTCCAACCCCACCGTCACGCCGGACGCCATTCCATGACGGCCCGCACCCCGTCGTTCTGCGATTCCTGGAAACCGAGCCGTCGGTAGTGCCCCGCGATGCGCGACCCAAGAAACGCGCTCAACCTCACCGGCAACGACCGTATCCGGGCATCCTCAAGCAACCACCGGAGCAGCGCCGTGCCCATTCCCCGACCGCGGTGATCCGGAAGAAGAGAAAGATCCACCAACCGCAGATGATCCGCCGCTTGGTGCACAATGAACCGTCCCACCGACCGCCCCTCGTACTCCACGATCCACCAGTCCGCTCCCACGAAAACCCTCCGATAATAGACGCTCTGCGCACGGAACTGCTGCGCCACGAACCCCGCCCGAATCTCGCCCGGCCAGCCCGCCGCCTCCAGCTCCTCGGAACGCGTCGTGCCATACAGATCCTCCTGGAATCCCTCGTCCTCGGGCCGCTCAAGCCGCAGTCGCAATCCGGGTACGGACGAAACTTGGGTGGAGTCCACGGAGGCGGATCTACCCCGAGCCAAGGTTCAGCACCAGCGCATTTTGGAACCCAAAAAATGCCTGTCCCCCTGTGGAGGGGGAAGGAGCGTCCCCCAACCTTCCTCTTCGTCTTAATCCTAATCTTAATCCTCATCCCAATCCCTCGCCCCCCACGCCGACCAAAAGACCTGTCCCCCTGTGCGGCCCCGAATAGGGAACCCCAAAATGCCTGTCCCCCTGTGGGGGGGGGAGGAGCGTCCCCCAACCTTCCTCTTCGTCTTAATCCTAATCTTAATCTTCATCCCAATCCCTCCCCCCCGCGCCGACCAAAAGACCTATCCCCCTGTGCGGCCCCGAATAGGGAACCCCAAAATGCCTGTCCCCCTGTGGGGG
>CAYZAE010000022.1:33152-46583 GCA_964476125.1 uncultured Verrucomicrobiota bacterium
AGGAGCGTCCCCCAACCTTCCTCTTCGTCTTAATCCTAATCTTAATCTTCATCCCCGATCCCTCCCCCCCCACTGACCAAAAGACCTGTCCCCCTGTGGGTCCTCCCGAACATCCCTCCGCCGAGCGCCGGAAAAGCGGCAGGAAAAGTGGCAGGCTTGGCACGCGGACGCGGGTTGCCCACTCTCCGCCTCATGCCCAGACCTGTGTTCGCCCTCGCGGCATGGCTCGGACTCGCCTCTCTCGCGGGAAACTCCCTCCAGACGGCGCGCGCCGCGGATTCCCCGGCTCCCCTTCCTCCACCAACCGCGTCAGCCCGCTTCGAATCCCTCGGCATTCCCGTCCGTGCAGGAGGACTGATGGGCTGCCTGGTTGGACCCAACGGCCGCGGGGGCGAGGCGCTGTATTTCAATTTCAACCAGCTCAGCGGAAAGCTGTTCCTCGTCCAGGTGGACCCCGATACCGGCGAGGCCCGGCAGTTCAACGCCCCCGACGGACCCGGTGCCTGGGCCTTCCTGGCCGGACCGGACGACCGGATCTACCTGGGAACCTGGGACGGCGGATTGATCCTGCGCTTCGATCCGAAGCAGCCAACCCTCGGGATCCAGGTTCTGGGCAAACCCTCGAAGACCGAGGAGTACCTCTGGCAATACGACCTCGCCCGCGACGGCTGGCTCTACGCCTGCACCTATCCGCAGGCGAAACTCGTGCGGTTCGATCCACGCACCGACGCCATGGAGGACCTGGGCCGGATGCATCCGACCGAGATGTACTCCCGCAGCGTCGCGTCCGGTCCCAACGGAAAAGTCTACGTCGCCATCGGCATGGAGAAGGGCGACCTCGTCGTGTTCGATCCCGCCACGAAATCGCACCGCAGCCTGTTGCCCCCTGAATTCCGACCGGCCTCGGGCGCGGTCAGCGTCGCCGTCTGGCGCGGCGCCGATGGACAGGTCTACGGCGTGGCGGGCAGCCGACAGTTTCGCATCGACGACGAAGCCATGGTCCCGGTCGAGCAACCTGGTGCCAAGTCACCGATGAAACTGCGCGATGGCCGCGAGGTCACCGCGTTCGAACGGGGCGGGTTCACCCTCAAGGATCCGAAAACCGGGGAAACCCTTCGCAGGACGTTCAAGTACGCCGGGGCCGGCGACCGGATCTTCATGGTGGGCAACGGCCCGAACGGCGCGGTGTACGGCAGCACCGCCATGCCGCTTGAGGTCTTCCGGTACGACCCCGGATCGAACCGCAGCGAGCACCTCGGCAGCATGCCCGGCGGCGAGGTCTACTCCATGATGCCCCACGAAGGGCGTCTCTACCTCTGCTACTACGGAGGCGCGATCATGAACCTCTACGACCCCGCCCAACCCGGCTGGAAATTCGGGACCTCTCCCGGTTCCAACCCGCTCTCCTTCGGCGGCGTCGGCGACGGTCACCTCCGGCCCCGCGCCATGATCCGGGGTCCCGAAGGCCGGCTCTGGATCGGCAGCGAACCCCCGTACGGCGAGCACGGCGGCGCCCTCGGCGTCTGGGATACCACCCTCAACCGGACCGTCGAAAACCACCGTCACGTGGTCACCAACCAGAGCATCGTCTCCCTCGCCTGGGAACCCCGCAGCGGCCTTGTCTTCGGCGGCACCGGCAACTTCGGCGGCGGCGGCACGCGACCCGTCGAAAAGGAGGCCAAATTCTTCGCCTTCGACCCCCGAACCCGCCGCAAGGTCTTCGAATCCGCCCCCGCCCCCGGCGCCCGCAACTACCCCGCCACCGTCGCCGCCAACGGACGCGTGTTCACCACCGCAGGAAATCGTCTCTTCGTGTTCGACCCGGCCACGTTGTCCCTCGTGGCCACCCACGAACTCCCCGGACCCCAGGTCGAAATCTCCCTCGGCCAGCACGGCAACCGCCTCATCGGCCTGACCTCCCGCGCCGTCTACTCCGTCCGTCTCCCGGACGGTGAGGTGACAACACTGGGCTCCGCCCCCAAACGCATCGACTGCGGATTCGCGCTCGATGGCGACTCGGTCTATTTCGGATCCGGCGTCGAACTCTGGCGCTGCCACCTCCCTCCGGCGACCCCATGAAACCCGCCCCCAACCGCCCCGCCTTCCTCACCGCCGCGGGTCTCGTCCTCGGCCTGCTCGTGGCGTTGCCCGGCAACGCCACGGGAGCCGGTCTGCCGCCCCCCGAATGGCGCGGCGTCGCCGTGCGCGACGAAATCAAACCGCTCTTCGAATCCCGCCCCGATGGCACGCTCGTCATTCGCACCGATGCCCGGGAAGGACTCGACGGGCGCTGGGAAAAAACCGTTCCCGTCCGCGGCGGCCGCTTCCACCGCTTCCGTGTCTTGCGCCACACCGAGAACGTGCCGACACCCCGCCGTTCCGCGCTGGTCCGGATTCACTGGCGCGATGACCACGGCCGCACCGTCCAACACGACGCGCCCGGAGCCCACAGCTTCGCCGGCGGAAAACCACCGGTCGCCGAACCGGAGTACCCCGTCGACGGCCCGGTCGACGCCTCCGGCTGGAGCGAACTGTCGGGGATCTACCAGGTGCCCGCCAAAGCCACGCACGCTGTGCTCGAACTCCATCTGCGCTGGGCTGCCCATGCCACGGTCGAATGGAAGGACGTCGCCCTCCTGGAAACCGAACCGCCCGCCCCTCGGAAAATCCGGCTCGGCACCATCCACTTCCAACCCTCCAAGGGAAAGACGGCCATGGACAGCTGCCGTCAGTTCGCCCCGCTCATCGCCGAGGCCGCGCGGCAAAAAGCCGATCTCGTGGTGCTCCCAGAAACCATCACCGCCACCGGCAACGGCCTGCTGCCCATCGATGTCGCCGAACCCGTGCCCGGTCCGTCCACCGCCTACTTCGGGTCGCTGGCGAAGGAACACCGGCTCCACCTCGTGGTCGGCCTGGTCGAACGCGACCGGCACCTGATCTACAACGTCGCGGCGCTTCTCGGCCCCGACGGCGCCTTCATCGGCAAATATCGCAAGGTCACCCTCCCCCGCACCGAGATCGAATGGGGCATCACCCCGGGCACCAACTATCCGGTCTTCGAAACCTCCCTCGGCCGGATCGGCATGATGATCTGCTACGACGGTTTCTTCCCCGAACCCGCACGGCAACTGGCCCTGCGCGGCGCCGAACTGATCGCCTTCCCGGTCGCCGGCTGCAACCCCCTGCTCGCCGCCGCGCGCGCCTGCGAAAACCACGTGTTCATCGCCAGCAGCACCTACTGCGACACCTCCCTCGAGTGGATGCTCTCCGCCATCTACGACCGCGAGGGCCGCGTGCTCGCCCAAGCCAAGGAATGGGGCACCGTCGCCGTCGCTGAAATCGACCTCGGCCAACGGCTCTACTGGTCCAGTCTCGGCGATTTCCGCTCCGAAATCCCCCGGCACCGCCCCGTCTGGCCCGGCGAACCCCCGTGACCTGAACGCACGATCTGCTGAGCTCATGAACGAAATCTGGGATCTCCACGCCCACCTCGGCGGCGTCCCCGGCCGCACCCCCGAGGAACGGCTCGCCCGTCTCATCGAGTTCGCCGATCGCATGGGCGTCGCCCGGATCTGCGTCTTCATGGGCATGGACTGGAGTTACGATCCGTCCCCCGAAAAATTACGGCAGGAAAACAACGAGGTCCTCCAGGCCATCCGCGCCTTTCCCGATCGCGCCTTCGGCTTCGTCTACCTCAGCCCCAACCACGTCCAGGCCAGCCTCGACGAACTCAACCGCTGCGTGCGCGACGGCCCCATGGTCGGCGTCAAACTCTGGGTCGCGAAACACTGCAACGCGCCGGACCTGGACCCGCTCATCGACCGCGCCCGCGAGTTGAAAGCCCCGGTGTTCCAGCACACCTGGCTCAAGATCACCGGCAACCTGCCCGGCGAATCCACCCCTTCCGACCTCGCCGAACTCGCCGCCCGCCACCCGGATGCGACCTTCCTCTGCGGCCATTCCGGCGGCGATTGGGAGATCGGGCTCCGCGCCATCCGCCCGCACCCGAACATTCTCACCGACCTCGGCGGCGGCGATCCGGTCGCCGGCTTCGCCGAAATGGCAGTGCGCGAACTCGGCCCCGACCGCGTGATCTACGGAAGCGACATCGCGGGACGCAGCTTCGCCTCGCAACTGGCCAAGGTCCTCGGCGCGGAACTGCCCGCACGCACCCGGGACGCGATTCTCGGCGGCAACCTCCGGCGCGTGCTCGGACCCATCCTCGAGGCGAAAGGGATTCTCCCGTGAATCCAAATCCGGGCCCGCAACCCCACGCCCCAGGCCTGGACCGCCGCCGCTTCGTGCAGGTGACCTCGGCCGCCGCCGGCCTGCTCACCGCGCCCGAAGCCGGCGCGGACCCGAAGGTCGACGGCCGCAGTCTTCCCCAGGACCTCCAGTTCATCGACGTCAATGCCACGCTCGGCCGCTGGCCGCTCCGCAGGGTGCCCCTCGATGAGGCGGGAGAACTGGTGGCGCGACTGCGCCGACTCGGGGCCCTCCAGGCCTGGGTCGCCCACTTCGATGCCCTGCTGCACAAGGATCTCGGAGGGGTCAACGCCCGCCTGGCCGCGGAATGCCGACGCCACGGCCGCGGCTTCCTCCTGCCCTTCGGTTCCATCAACCCGTTGCACCCGGACGCTGAAGAAGAACTCCGAAGGTGCGATGAAGTCCATCGCATGCCCGGCCTCCGATTGTTCCCCAACTATCACGGGTACTCCCTCGACCATCCGGGATTCGTGCGCCTGCTCGAGTCCGCCGCGGCGCGCGGGCTGATCGCGCAGATCGCGCTCACCCTGGAGGACGAGCGGATGATGCACCCCCTGATGCGGGTGGAGCCGGTGGACACCTCCCCGCTCGTCGCCCTCGCGAAACGCCTGCCCCACCTGCGCCTCGTGCTCGTCAACGCCCTGCGCACACTCCGCGCCAAACCCCTGCTCGACCTCATCGCCGCGGGCAATGTCAGCGTGGAAATCGCCGCGCTCGAAGGCCTCGGCGGACTCGCCACCCTGCTAGGACAGGTCCCCGCCTCCCGCATCCTCTTCGGTTCGCACGCCCCGCTGTTCCATCCCGAAGCCGCCGTGCTCAAGCTGCGCGAGTCAGCCCCCGCCCCCGGTGATCTCGCCGCCCTCTGTCGCAACAACGCCCAACGTCTGCTGCAACGGCCCCCCGAATGAAACCCCAAGCCCCCGCCCCAGCTCCCAGCCCGGCCTCCTCACCAGCGTCTGCGTCCACGTCCACACCCACGCGACGCCAGTTCCTGGCCACGGCCGCAGCTTCCCTGGCCACCGGCGCCGCCATCGCATCCCGAGGCGCCACCGCCGTCACCAACGACCCCATCACGGCCGTTGCGGGAACCCCCGTTTCCACCGACCCGGACCGCCTCGCGCTCCTGGGCGGATCGAAGGCCGTGAAGCAGCCGGCCAAACAGGGACCGCGCTGGGGCATTCCTGAACGCGAACGGCTCGATGCCCTCACCCGCCAGGACACGCTGTTCTACTGGAAGGGACCGCAGACCACCCGGTTCGTGGACAAGTTCCGGGAGATCTGCCCGCTCAAACACATCATGCCCTGCTCGTCCGGCACCGCGGCGCTGCACATCGCCGTCGCGGCCGCGGGCATAGGGCCCGGCGACGAAGTCATCACCTCGCCGGTCACCGACATCGGCACGGTGGTCGGGACGATCTACCAGCAGGGCGTGCCCGTGTTCGCCGATCTCCAACCCGGCACCTACAACCTGGATCCCGCGGACGTCGAGCGGCGCATCACCTCCCGCACCCGGGCCCTCATCGCAGTGCATCTCTGCGGCAATCCCTGCGACCTCGAAGCCCTGAAGCACATCGCGGACCGGCACCGACTGCTGCTCATCGAGGACTGCGCCCAGGCCTGGGGCGCCCGCCATCGCGGCCGTCCCATCGGCACGATCGGCCACCTCGCCTGCTGGTCCCTCCAGAACTCCAAGCATGTCACCTGCGGCGACGGCGGTATCGTCGGCTCCAACGACGCGCGGTTCGGACCGCTGCTTCAACGGTTCGGCGACAAGGGCTTCGACCGGATCAAGGGCGGGCTCTTCGAGGCGTTCGCCCCGAATTACCGCATGACCGAAGCCCAGGCCGCCATCGCCGGCGCCCAACTCGAACGCCTGGAGGCCATCGTCGACCGTCGCTCCAAACTGGGAAACCTGCTCACGACAAAGATCACAGGCCTGCCCGGAATCCTGCCCCACGAAGTGCATCCCGAGGACCGATGCAGTTACTGGTTCTATTTCCTCCGGATCCAACCGGCGGCCCTGCGCTGCACCCGGGCCGATTTCGTCAAAGCCCTGGTCGCCGAAGGCGTGGACGCCGGCGCCGGCTACATCCCCGTCCCCCTCCACCGCAACCCCGTCTTCCTCAACCACGGTTTCTTCGCCGGCCGCTGGCCGGTGAAGGAGATGGGGCTGACGACCATGGATTACTCGCGGCATCAAACCCCCGAGGCCGAGGCCATCCTCACCACCGGCGTGCGTGTCACGCTGCACGAGGGAATGACCGACGAACACATCCTGGCCGTCGCGGAAGGACTCCGGAAGGTCGCCCGCCACTACCGCGCCTGAGCGGTCGTCCGTCGAAGCCAGATCAGTTCACCGACACCGGATAGCTTCCCAAAACACGCAGAACCACGCCCGACTGGCGGATCTGCTCCAGCGCCGAGGCCATGGCCGCATCGCGCTCGTGTCCGTGGCAATCGAGGAAGAACCGTTGCCCCTCCCCGTCCGATTCCGTGACGCGCGCCGGACGCGCATGCACACGTTCCACCTGAAGACCGGCTGTCTTCAAGGTGCCCAGGACCGAGGCCAGATCCGCGGCACCCGCGGATCGCGCGGCGATCACCAGCGTCGTCCGATCCCGGCCGGTAGGCGGCGTCGGGGCCCGGCCCAGCACCAGAAACCGGGTGGTGTTGTTCCCTTCGTCCTGAACTCCCGAGACCAGCAGGGGCAGCCCGTAGGTTTGTGCGGTGAAATCGCCGCATAACGCAGCCGAGCGCCGGTTCCGGATGGCGAGTTCAGCGGAACGGGCGTTGGAAGGAGTTTCGATCACCTCGACGCCGGGCAGGTTGCGTTCGATCCAGCCCCGGCACTGGGCGCGCGTCTGCGGATGCACGTAGAGCACCCGGATCCTTTCCAGACGCGAAGCCCGTGTGGCCAGGTGATGAACAATGCGCAACCGGACCTCGGCAATCGCCCGCAAAGCCTCGTTCCCAGCCGCCGGGCCGAGAGCGTCGAGGGTCGGATGGACCGCACCCTCCGTGGAGTTCTCGAAGGGCACGACGCCGTGATTCACCTTCCCGGAAACCACCGCGCGCACCACCTCCGCCACGGAAGCGCAGGACACATACTCCACCCCGGACCCGAACCGATGCCGGGCCGCCTGATGGGTGAACGTGGCGGACGGCCCGAGATAGGCGACGCTCGGAGGTCCCTCCAATGCGAGAGACCCCGACATGATCTCCCGATACACGGCGCGAAGGGAGGCATCGGTCAGAGGTCCGGTGTTGAGCCCGACCACCCGCTCAAGCACGGCCCGCTCCCGTTGCGGGGCATACGGCTCCTGGTGATTCCGCCTCTTTTGCTCCCCGATGGCCATCGCGTGCCGGGCGCGTTCGTTGAGCAGCGACACGATGCGGCCGTCCAGTTCGTCGATCGCCGCCCGGTGGGAGGCGAGCTCCCCGCCGGAAGGCGTTTCCGCGGCCCAGCCCGCCGGAATCACCAGGGCCACCAGGGCCCATGCCAACGCCACCAACCGGCCGGCGCCACCTCCAGGGAATCGCATCCCCCCAGCCTGCCCTGCCCCGTCCGCCCCGCCAAGATGGCCGTGTTGAACTCGGATTTGTCTGTCCATGAGACCGTTGGACAGGTCAGGCTGGAATTCAGCGAGTGGACTGAGCGAGTCTAAGTCGTCACAGGGACCCAGCCCGCATGTCCAAGATCACCGAAGCTGTCCGCCGAATCACAGCCTTGGCCCCCGTGCCGGAGATGCTTCCGCTGCTCACGCGGCTGATGCGCGACCCCACGGCCAATCTCGACGAGATCACGGAAGTGGTCAGGCGGGATATGGACCTCACCGCCAGCCTTCTCAAGCGGTGCAACTCCGCCCTTCACCGGGGCACCGAACCCGTCGATTCCGTCGATGACGCCATGCTCCGACTCGGCCTCGACGCCGTGCTGGAGATCGTCCTGGCCCTGGTCAGCAGCCGCATGTACCGGCTCCCGCCCGAGACCGAGACCGCGCTGCGCGGGCTCTGGGATCACGCCCTGCTCACCGCCATCTACACGCGCGAATTGATGCGCAACACCGAGGTCTCACGCTCGGTCGCCTTCACTGCGGGACTGCTCCACGACATCGGCAAGGTCTTCCTCATCAAGGCCGACCCCGCCGAATACGTGCAGACACTCCAAAAGGCCCGCCAACGCCACCGCGCCACCGTGGACCAGGAGGAGGAGGAACTGGGCACCAACCACGCCACCGTCGGCGGCGAAATGCTCTCCCGCTGGAAACTCCCCGCCAGCATCGTCACCGGAATCTGGCTCCATCACCACACCGAGCTCGGCGGCGAACAGAACCCCCTCGCCCGCGCCATCGAAGTCGCCGACACCCTCACCTACCTCGTCGGCTTCGGGCTCGCGGATCAATACGCCCGCTGCCCCAACACCGCTCACATCCTCGAGGAACTGAAAGTCGAGCCGGCGGAAATCCCGACGATCCTCACCAACGGCCTCACCGAAGCCGACGAAGTCCGCAAAAGCCTGCACTGACCTCTCCCGCCCCGCCTCCCCTCTCCATCAAGGCAGCGGCGTCCCCTGGATCCTGAAGTTCCTGAAGTCGAACGAACGTTCCTCCGCCTGGATGCCGAGATAACCGCGCTCCGCATCCAAACCCTCGAATTCCCAAACCCGCTTCCCATCGATGTCCAAGGTCGCCTTCCGGCCGCGGACCTCGAGTCGGAACTTCGACCAAGGCCCCTCCTCGTCGACATCCGGGCCCTCGACCTCCGACTTCACCACATCCTTGAAGCCCCGCACCAGGGTGCCCCATTTGTCGCGGCGCAGGTTGACCTGCCAGGCATCCGTGGGCCAGGGCTTGCCCTCCGCACCCGCGCGAAAGAAGAGACCGCTGTCATAGCGTTCCACCCGCGGCCGCAGCTCCACCTCGAGCACAAAGTCGGTGTACTGCTTCTCCGTGCGAAGCCAGCCCATGCCACGCACAAGCCGGAGCGATCCGTCGTGGGCCTCGAACTTCGCCTCGTGAACCGCCGTCCACCCGGTCAGATCCTTCCCGTTGAACAACGGCACCCAATCAGCCGCCAGGACCGCCACGGTCGTCACCAGGGTCGCGAAGACGAAGGTTCGGAGTCGCGGAATGAGAGTTCGGCCAGGGAATGAAGACGCCGGACGACGCACGGATTGCATGCCGGACATGAGGCGATCGACACCGGGCCGCCGTCAAGCCACCCGGGAGGAGCGCGAACCACCCGCGCCCGCGCCTTCAGGCCAGCCAAAGTGGAAAGCCCCGTAGCCCACCACCTCGTTCTTCCGGGCTGCGGTGTCCCCCGAATTGCGCAGATCCACCGCCGCCCCCTTCAACCCGTGCGCCAATGCGGCATCCAGAAAGCCGCGGATGGGACGATACCCACAGGCGCGCCGGGGTGTGAGTTCCGAACCGGTGAGAGCCACGATCGAACCGGCCGTGCCCTGATCAAACCGCCGGGCCGACTCATAGTCGAGATAGTGGCTGAGATCGGAGCTGATGACGAACCGGGTCTCCTCGTTCCCCCAAAGCGCCTCGATCACCGCCTGCACCCGGTCATCCGTCTCACGCCCCACCACCAGCGGAACAACCGTGAAATCCCGGAACAACACCTGCAAAAACGGAAGTTCCACCTCCAGACAATGCTCAGGGGTGTGAGCCGCATGATAAGTAATGACTCCGGGTAGCTGCAGAATCAGATCCACCGCAGGCTCATCCAAAGGAACCTCCCCCAGCGGCGTCGCCATGGCCCGCGCCTCCGGCAACGCTATCCCCCGAAAATCCACCCAGTGCGAAGGCCCCAGCAACACCACCCGCCTCACCCGGTCCGCATCCGCCTGCCACGCCCCGAACGCCGAACCAGCCACCGCACCCGAGTAACTCATCCCCGCATGCGGCGCGATCACCGCCTTGCACCGCGAAAACGGCCCCTTCGAGCCCTCCGCCAGATAGCCGCGAACCGCCGAAACCAAGGCCTCCGGCGTCGCTGGATAAAACCGTCCAGCCTGCACCGCAGGACGCACTTGGTGAAGTTGTAGGTTCATGGCACCGGCCGGAATGCCCGGACTTTGCCATGTCTTTTCGTTAGTCCAAGGCAAACGTGATAATTTTCCTTAAGCGGACTTCCCTCACCACCAAACCAAATCGCTCGGCCCCTCACTGTCTGATCGCGACTTCCCCGATCGCTCCCCACGCTCCCCACCGTCGTCCCCATGATCCAAACCGACCGAGTAGAGTCGGTACTCACCCCCATCAAGACGCACGTAACGAAGCGGTTCTCCGGTCATTGGATCCTCCGGCAGTGTCCCAAGATACGCCGGGGTCAGAGCCGCCAGTTCCGACGGGTAATCCCCACGGGCCAACCGGTGCCGTTCCAGAGCCATGGCCACCATCGCCATCCGACGATTCGCCTCCATGACAAAGGCCCGGTTCCACGCCCTGTCCACCGCCGGCGCCAGCATCCGGGTGATCATCATCCGCGGGGGGGCATGGAGAATGAACTCGTCCAGGCGAAGCCCCTCCCGGGGCAGGTCCTTGTGAAATCTCGCCCGCTCCAGATCCTCCACGATGGCACGGAGATACCGCCCGTGAAGCACCTGGTTCTGTCGCACCCATCCGGCCGGCATGACCGCCACCAGCCAGCGAAACCCCGTCTCATCATCCCCCTGCCCCGCCATCCAGGCCAGGGAGCTGTCCCGCCCCAGCAACCAGGAAGCGAAATCACTTCGCGCCAGGACATCGTACGAGGCGCCGGTCAACACGCGTTCGCCCTCCAATCCACGGCGCATCTGACCCAGGTAATCCCGCTCCGCCAAGGCCCTCTGAATCGCCACCAACTGCGGCTCGGTCCAGCGATGCTCCCGGCATCCCTCCCAGATCGGCTGCATCATCAGGACATCGATCGCGATCCGGACCAGGGCCGAAATCAGAATCGGCTCATCCGCCAACGCATCCGACGTGCGCAGCCCCAACAACAGGTCCGCCAACGCTTCCTCCGAACGTCCCTCCGCCAGCAGGGCCACCGACCTCAACCTCAAAGCCATGGCGATCTTCTTCACGTGCGCCACCGAGGGAATGAGCATCTCGAACCCCTCCTCGTACCGCAGCGGAAACCGACATCCGGGTCGCTCCGCCGCCGCCACCCGCAACTCCTGCAACTCCGGCTCGATCCGCACCAGCGCCCGAAGCACATCCTTCGCCGGGCTCTGCGCCGGTCCGGGCTCCGACCCCAACCATTCCGGCAGCGAAAGGTAATACGCCTGCCATAAACCAAGATCGAGAGCCTGACCCTCCGACCAGATCCTCGAAGGCCCGGCCATCGGTCGCCCTTCCCCTGCCCCGGCCCGCTTGATTCGAAACGCTTCGCAGGACGGCGTCCGCGACTCGATGTTCCACAGCTTCTCCCGCTTCGCGAATCCCTCCGGATCGCCCCAAACCACCTGCGTCGCACCCCGCCCCCCCGGAATCGGTTCCCGCCGGTAATCCAGCATGGACTTGAACATCGGCGCGGCCGCGAGATTCCGTTCGTCCGGAATCTCGGGCGGAGCGACCTCCTTCACGGTGACCGGGGCTCCCTTCGCCCGGAGCTCCGACTCGAACTGACGCAAGGCCCAGTGGCCCCGAAGATTCTCCACATTCCACACGCACGACACCGCCAGGGCCAGTCCGCCAACCACGACCAGAGGCTCGGTCAGGCATCGGTCCTTCCCGTTTCGCGCGGGAAGGGTCACGACCTGTGATTCGGAATCCCCGGCCAACCCTGGCGCCTCGGTGGAAGTCGCAACGCGCTGATTCCAAACAGCCGCCACCATGGCGGCCCAGAACCATCCCGCCACACCCCCGACCGCCCCCAGGAGCAGCGCGATACCCACGTCCCACTGGCCCAGAAGCAAACGCCCGCTCAACCCGCCCAAGAGCCCGATCCCCACGAAACCAGTCACCGCCCGGATCATGAGCCAAACCGCAGAAATCTTCGTCCCAGGCTCGGGCCGAAACCGCCGCCAGGGCCACCAGTAAACCGCCGAATCCGCCCACCCCAGCAGCACTCGATTCAAGGATGAGTTCTTCATGCTTCCCTCTCTTTCGTATTCCAACGGTTGCCCCGAATTCCTCCGTCCGGCTGCCAATGTCCGCGAGGCTGACCCTCCTCGCGGGGTTCCCCTCGGCGGATGTCCTCCTCACTCGAAACTTCCATGCCACCCCGGTCCACCCAGACCACCACCCGGTCCCGATGGGATCGCGCGGCGGCCAACACGGACGCTCCCGAGCGGCCCGCGACAAAAGCCCGGGTCTCGTCCGCAGGACGGATCGCCACCCAGCCGTTCAAGGCGCGCAAGGCGAAGACCAGCACACAACCCGCGGCCAGCACACCCCAGGGGGCGCGCAGAACCTCCAGACAGGCGCGCCACAGATTCCGGGTCGCCCCCGGATCCACCGACGGTTCCGCGCAGCGCCCAGGCCTCACCGCTTCGCCGGTCGTAGCCGCCACCCGGGCGGCGGCGAGGATGTCCTTCTTCCACGACGCCGGCAGCGGCGACCGTGGGGTCCGGCTCAATCGGTCTTCAAAATCATCGGTTCTCATCGCAACTCCTCGTAAAGGGGACGCAGGCGGGATCGAAGTTTGTCCAAACCGTAGCGGTACCGGCTGGCGGCGGTGTTCGGTGGAATGCCCAGGAGATCGGCGATGACCTCGAAGGTCCGGCCTTCCCAAAGCTTGAGATGCACGACCTCGCGCTGCTCGGCCGGCAATTCCGTCAGGGCCACATCCAGGGCGTCGCGGAAGGCCTGCTCGTCCGGATCATCGGCCCGCGCGAAGAGGGACACCCGCTCCTCCCCGAAGGCTTCGGTTTTGGCCGTTCGCACCGCCCGCCGACGAAAGAGATCGATGGCGGCGTGGTGCGCGAGGCGAATGAGAAACCCCCGCTCATCCCGAACCCCCTCCAGCACGGACGGATCACGGGCGATCTTCACGAACACCTCCTGGAGCAGGTCCCGGCTATCGGATTCCGACCGGGTCAGGCTCAGCACGAAGGCATGCATCGACGGCGCATGCGCGTCGTACAGGCGTTCAAAGTCCGGTTCTGGGGAGCCCTTCGCGGCCATGTCCAACCGGAGGACGCGCCCCGCGCGGACTTTTGTCTAGCCCGGG
>CAYZAE010000022.1:46683-53325 GCA_964476125.1 uncultured Verrucomicrobiota bacterium
ACCGCGTCCGTCTCAGGGGCCGCCGACTCCCGATGGGAGGGATCCCACGGAAACGTCAGCCGGAAGATCGCCCCCTTGCCGGGTTCGCTCTCCGCCCGAACCTCGCCTCCATGCGCCTGCACAATGTGCTTCACGATCGACAGGCCGAGGCCGGTGCCGCCCTGGTCCCGCGAACGCGCCATGTCGACCCGGTAGAAGCGCTCGAAGACCCGGTCGAGGGACTCGCGGGGAATGCCGGGACCATCATCGGCCACCCACAGTTCTGCCCGGCACAACGCCACGTCAGTGTGTCCTCCCACCCGCACCGCACCTCCCGGGCGACCGTACTTGATCGCGTTGTCGACGAGATTGAAGAGCACCTGCTGAAGGCGGTCGGGATCCACACGGAACGAAAGGCCCGCGGGCAGTTCATTGAGGAGTCGGGTATTCCTTTCCCGGGCCCGGTGCTCGAGATCCTCCAGCACCCGTTCCACCACCGGACCGATGGCACCCCGATGGAAGTTCATCACCGACTGCCCGGATTCGAGCTGGGAGATGGTGAGCAGATCGTCAATGAGAAAGGCGAGGCGGTTGGCGTGCTTCTCGATGGTGCGCAGGAACCGTTCCGCCACCTCCGGATCCGCCGAGGCCCCGTCGATGAGCGTCTCGACGAAGCCCTTGATCAGCGCCAACGGCGTGCGCAGTTCATGACTGACATTCGCCACGAACTCCCGCCGGGTCCGCTCCAACTCCTTCAGCCGGGTGAGATCGTGAAAGACCAGGATCACCCCGGTCCCACCCTTCGATTCATCCGCGAAGGTGGTGGCGTTCACCTGCAAAATCGCGACCGCTCGACCGTCCAACTCCAGCTCCAGCCCAAGCGCCTCCCCCTCGCGCCTAGCGCGACCCGCGAAATCCGCGAGTTCATGGCGCCGCACCGCCTCGATCAAAGTCCGGCCCCGGGCATCCCCCACCACCTGGAACAACCGCGCCGCCGCCCGATTCAACAGCCGGATCCGGTCGTCCCCACCCACCACCGCCAAGCCGTCGAACATGCAGTCCAACACCGCCTCGAACCCCGCCCGATCCCGGTTGAACTCGGCCAGCCTGCGCCCCTCGAGCTCACGGGCCTCGGCAAGGGACCGCTCGAACTCCTCCGCCTGACGACGGCAGCGACGCCACCACCAGAGGTTCGTCCCCACCAGCGCACCCACCACCGCCACCCCGGCAAAGATCCCCCAGAGGTTCATTTCGTTCCAAATCTGCCTTCGCGCGGGGCGTGATCGTCGAGGGGAACCGGGGCGGCGCCAGGGAAACCCATCCGGCTCCGAAAATCCGAACCTCAATCCTCCGCAAACCGGTACCCAACACCACGCACGGTATCGAGATAACGCGAGGCCCGCCCCAGCTTCTCCCGAAGTCGCCGCATATGGGTGTCCACCGTCCGGGTGTCGATGACGTTGTCGTAGTTCCAGACGTCCTGAAGAAGCTGGTCGCGGGATTGGACCCTGCCCCGGCGCTGCATCAGCGTGCACAGGAGCTTGAACTCGGTCGCCGTCAGTTCCACCCGCTCCCCGGCCACGGTCACGAGATGGCGCGGCACATCCACCGTCACCTCCCCCACCTGCAGGTACTCCGATTTCACCTCCGAATCCGCCGACTGCCGGCGGTCCAGAAGCTTCCGCACCCGGAGCACAAGTTCCCTCGGACTGAACGGCTTGGTCACATAGTCGTCCGCCCCGAGCTCCAACCCCAGCACCCGGTCGATCTCCGCCGCCTTGGCGGTCAGCATGATGATGGGAATCGCCGAAGTCGCCGGATCCCGCCGCAACAACTTGCAGACCTCCAACCCATCGATCTCGGGCAACATGAGGTCCAGAAGCACCAGATCCGGCAGATGCATGCGCGCCGAACGAAGCGCCGTCGCCCCGTCCAACGCACTCACCACATCGAAGCCGGCCTTCTTCAAATTGAAGCCGATCAGCTCGACGGCATCCGGCTCGTCGTCCACCACCAGAATCTTTGGCATTACGCGGAGGCTGGCTACCATCTTCCGCACCGTAGGCTCAACGAACGCCCCGTGACAAGGGGGTGACAAACCCGTGACACGCCCTTCAGCCCACTTTCAGCGGGGTCACCAGCACCGTTTCCCGACCCCGCCGCCCCGCAATCACCCGACCCAACGGCGTCGTTGTCCCACCCCGAACGGCCTCCGTCAGCACCGATTCCTTCCCCGCACCGGTCGCCAATATCACCACCCGCCGAGCCTCCCACAGAAGGGGATAGCCCATCGTCAATCGCTGCGGCGGCGGCTTCGGCCCGAGGACGGCGCGGAACGCCGCGGACCGCTCCAGATCCTGCTCCATGTTGCCCGGAAACAGCGACGCCACGTGACCGTCCTCCCCCACCCCCAGCACCACGCAATCCAGGCAGCCCGAGGCTCTTCCTCGGCGCACCAGGAACGCCTGCCAATCCGCGTTCGCCCGGGCCTCCGCAACCTCAGGCGCAAGCTCCCCCTCCAACCGGTGCACCTTCGCCCCGCTGGCGCCCAGAGGTTCGAACAACGACGTCCGCGCCACCCGATAGTTGGCCTCGGCGTGGTCCGCCGGCACACAACGCTCGTCCGCGAAGAAGAATTCCGCGTCACCCAGCAGCGTCCCGCGCCGCGCGGATTGCGCCACCAATTCGGCATACAACCGGGGCGCGATGCGACCCCCGGAAAGGGCCACCGCAAACTGCCTCTCCCGCGCCCGCACAAACGCGTCGAGAATCACCCGCGCCGCCTCTCCCGCCGCATGGCCATCGTCGCGGCAGGCCACCCGCCAGAAACCACTCTCCAGAACGCTCATTGGACAGGCTGGGGATTGCGCCAGGCGTGACCGTACCGCGCCAGCAGGTTGTCCGACGCCGCCGGCCCCCAGCTCCCGGCCGCGTAAAACTCGGATTCCTCCAGCGACTTCCCACCCCATCCGGCACGGATGGCATCGACAAACGCCCAGGCGGTCTCCACCTCGTCACGCCGGATGAAAAGCGTCGCATCCCCGGCCATCGCCTCCAGCAACAAGCGCTCGTACGCCTCCGGGGTGTAGGCTCCGAACTCGGCGTTGTACCCGAAATGCATGCGCACCGGCCGGATCTGCATCGTGGTGCCCGGCACCTTGCCGTTGAACCGAAGCGTGATGCCCTCGTCGGGCTGAAGCCGGAGCGTCAGGGAATTGGCGTCCAGGCGCGGACCACACTGCGCCGCGAACAGGACATGGGGTGTCGGACGGAACTGAATCCGGATCTCGCTGGCGCTCAGCGGCAGCGCCTTCCCGGTGCGCAGGTAGAACGGAACCCCGGACCAGCGCCAGTTGTCGATCAGCACGCGCAGGGCGACGTACGTCTCCACGCGCGACTCCGACGCCACCTTGGGCTCAAGGCGATACGCAGGCCGGACCTGCCCCTCCACCGACCCCGCCGTGTACTGGCCGCGCACGATCTGGGCCGCCACCTGTTCCGGCTGCCAGACGCGCAGCGCCTTCAACAGCTTGACCTTCTCGTCACGAATGGACTCCGCCTCCAACGAAACCGGCGGCTCCATCGCAATCAGCGCCAGGACCTGAAGCAGATGGTTCTGCACCATGTCCCGCAGCGCACCCGCCTCCTCATAATAACCCCCGCGCGCCCCAACACCGTGCTGCTCACTCACCGTGATCTGCACCTGCTCGATCGCATCCCGATGCCACAACCGCTCGAAGATCGCGTTCGAAAACCGGAACATCAGCAGGTTCTGAACCGTCTCCTTGCCAAGATAATGGTCGATGCGGAACAGCTGCGTCTCATGCGTGTGCCGCGTGAGCTCGCCGTTCAGCGACCGCGCCGACGCCAGATCCGAACCAAACGGCTTCTCCACCACCACCCGCTCCCAACCCGGCCGATCCCCAACCCGCTTGTCCAGCAACGCGGCGGAGGACAGACGCTCAACCACATCACCGAACTGGCTCGGCGAAATCGCCAGGTAATACAGAAGGTTGTGCGCCAGACCCGCATGCCCGAACCCACGCACCATCTGCTTCAACCGATGGTACGCCGCCAGGTCATGGAACTCGCCCGCGCAGTAATGAAGGTTGGAGGCGAACGCTCCCCAGTCCGCCTCGTCCACCGGCTTGGTTCGCGAAAACCGATCCAGCGCCTCCCGCAGCTCCGCCCTCCACGCCTCGTCGGTCTTCGGGCGTCTCGCAAATCCCACGATCCGGAACGGATCCGGCATCTGCCGCGCCCGATACAAATGGTACAACGCCGGAACCAACTTCCGCGCCGTTAAATCCCCACTCGCCCCGAAAATGACCAGGGTGCAGGGCTCCACCACCTTCCGGCCCTGATCGAGCCGGCACACCAAAAGTTCGTCGAGTATCGAAGCAGCATCCACGCCCCGACAAGGTGTCCGACCTTGTCCCCGCCTGCAACCGCCGCCACGCACCGCCCGGCCGCGCCTCCCCAAGTCACCGCTCGTCTCCGGACGGAATCCGGAAATAATCCCGACGGAAACCCCGGCCGCTTACGTTCCATCCAGGTCACCGCATGAAGGGACTGCGCCTCATCTCCCAGCTCGTCGCCTCCTTCGGGCCGACGGATGAGCAGCTCATGGAGAGGATCGCAGCCTCGGACGACCCCGCCCCGTTTGAAACCCTGGTAACCGCTGGCGGACCCGGATCCATCAACTCTGCGGCCGGATGCTCGGGGACCCGGCCCTCGGCGAAGACATCGCCCAGGCGGTCTTCGCGCGGATTCACGAACACCGGACCCACTACCGTCCCTCCGCCCGTTTCTCCACCTACCTCTGGCGCGTGGCGGTCAACCTCTGCCACGACGAAATCCGCCGGCGCAACACCCGCGCCTGGTGGCTGACCACAGGACAGGGAACCACCGGAACGCAGGACGGACCCGAATCCTCCCCGCCCGATCCGCTCGACGCCCTCCCCGACCCCGGCCCGGCTCCGGACGCCACCCTGGCCCAGGTGGAGGAAGGGGAGTTCGTCCGGCGTGCGCTGCTCCGCCTGCCCACCCCGCTCCGCACCGTGGTGGTGCTCCGCCATTATCAGGACCTGAAACTCCGCGAGATCGCCGAGGTGCTCGAGATTCCCGAAGGCACCGTCAACTCGCGCATGGCGGAGGCCCTCGCCCAACTGGCCCGCCAGCTCGCGCCCGTGTTGAAAAGAACACCGCACGCGATTCCCGCCCCACCGATTCCCCTCACCTCCCGCCCTCGTCTCACGCCATGAAACATCCCGACCCCGGCGACTGGATTCCCTACCTCTACGGCGAATGCCCGAAGGACGCGCGCACTCGTCTCGACGAACATCTCGCCGGATGCCCCGCGTGCCGCAACCAGATCGCGGAATGGGGCTCAACCCTCGAGCGGCTGGATCACTGGCGGCTGGCTCCTCTCCGCCCTCCCCACGTCGAGCCGCGACCCGCAGCAACCCCCGCCACCGCACTGCTCCGCTGGGCTGCCGTCGTCCTGATCTCCGCCCTCGTCGGCGGCATCGCCGGCCGCTGGTCCGCCCCCGCCGCATCACAACCCACCGTGGCCAACCCAGGCACACCCGCCCTCGCCCCGCACAGCGCCGGCCCCGACGCCACCACCCTGGCCACCCTGGAACGGCTGCGCCGCGACAACGACGCCCGTTACCTCGCCCTCCGCCGCGATCTCGAAACCCTCGCCACCTCCACCGACAACGCCCTCCGCCAGGCCCGACGTGGACTCTACCAACTGGCGGCGCAGCAATCCTCCGAACCCCTGCCATGAACCCTCCCCGATCCGCATTCCGATTGCCCCGGGCAACCCCCCGAAGGAGCGAACCCCGGCCTCACCCCGCCCGCGGACGCGCACCGGAGGTGGCACTCGCACTCGGGCTGGCCTCGGCGCTTCTGCCCGACGCGTGCGGCCAACCCCACGGCTTCGGCGGCCACGGCTTCGCCGGCTTCGGGCCCGCACCGGTCGCCCAGTCCGTCACCGATCTGCGCTTCACGGACTTCGATCCCGCTAAAGCCGAAGGGCTGCGCAAGGAACTCCGCATTCTCTCCCGCGTTTTTGAACGCCTGACCCGGCGGCCCGACACCGAGCGAAACAACGCGTCGCGCATGGGCATTCCCATGCTGCTCACCCCCGCCGAACCCGCCGTCCGCATCACGCACCTCGAAGGGTTCGGCGTCCTCCTTTCGCTCGAAACCGACCTGATCCTGGTTCCCACGCCCGACTCCCGAAACGCACCCCGCTCCGGCGCCCCGGATTCCGAATGGGAGGCCGCGCGGCGCGAGCTCGATGGCGAGGCCGCCCCTGAGGACCAACCCGTCGCCCATGATCCGGATCGTGTGCTTGAGTTCCGTCGACAACTGATCGGGGCGCTTCGACAAGCCACCAACCTCCACCATCTCGCCCCGGGCGACGTCGTGGCCGTCATCGCCACCGGCCCGGCCGGAAGCGCAGCCACCCGCGACCCGCAAACCGAAGGCTCCGCCAGCCCGGCGGGTGCGGGAACCGCAGCCCATGCGGACGCACCCACCCCCGGCAGCGAGAACCTGCCTCCCGGGCACGAACACGAATCTTCCGTCGGCACCCGGGCAGAAGGCGGCGTTTCCTTCGGCTTCCACACCTCCAGCAGTTCCAGCAGTTCCAGC
>CAYZAE010000022.1:53425-54864 GCA_964476125.1 uncultured Verrucomicrobiota bacterium
TCCAGCAGTTCCAGCAGTTCCAGCGGCTCCGGCTTACCTCCCCGGTTCGGACTTCAGAGGTGGGACTTCGGCGTTGCCGGTTCCTCGCAGACCCAGGGCCCCGTCCCCGACGAGGCCAGCTTCCTCACGCTGCGTGTCACCAAGGCCGATCTGGATCAACTCGCCCAGGGCAAACTCTCCCCCGAAACCTTCGCCTCACGACTCACGGTCAACGCCTATCAAGGCCCGCGTGCCTCCACGTCCTCCTCCCAACGCGTTTTCTGAACCCACCCGCTCCCCCCAATTCATGAAAACATCCAGACTTGGTCTCCTGCTGGCCTCCAGTCTCCTGCTCCAACCCAGCCCCGTCCCCCACCCTGACGCCCGAGCCCAGGGATTCCCCGGCGGGGGTGGAGGCGGAGGCGGAGGAGGTGGCGGCGGCGGGGGCACCGGCAACGGGGGCTTCAATGCCGGGCCTGGAAAAGGAATGCTCCCCCCCCACCTCTCCGGCTCTGGAAGCGGCTCAAGCTCCGGGTCCGGGGGCGGCGGAAACATGACCGCCATGGGCTTTGCCAGCACCCGCAAAGCCTTCCATTTCCAACTCGCCCGCGATCCCGAAGTACAAGCCGACCTCGGACTTCGACCCGATCAAAAATCCGCCATCGCTTCCGCCGGACAGCGGCTCGATGCCTCCCTCGCCCGAATGAACGATACCCTCGGCCGAACCCTCGGCTCCGGAAACGTCAACCCCGCCTCCCAACGCAACCTCCAGATCACCCAGGACCGATCCTCCAAGGAATGCGAAGGCTTCGCCGATTCGGCGCTCCGGACCCTCACCCCCGCCCAACTCGCGCGCCTTGAACAAATCCGGCTCCAGAACCCGCTGGTGATCGCCATGCCCGACGCCGAACTGACCGCGGCGCTGGGACTCACCCCCGATCAGATCGCCCGGGCCCGGAAAATCCTGATGGATTTCCAGCAGGACATGAAGGAAGCCATCCGCCAGGGAACCGTCGTGATCGAGTCCAGCAACCGCGAGGAACGTAGTCCCGATGGCACCTCGGTCAGTCGCAGCAGTTCCTCCCGCTCCGGCCCAAGTCCAGACCCCGCCGTCCGTGCCGCCTCCGAACGGGCCCTGCGAACCGCCACCGAACGAAGGGATTCCCGGCTCGAGAGCGAGGTGCTCACCCCGGATCAGAAGACGAAGCTGGCCACCCTCCGCGGCAAACCGCTCCGACGCTCAGGGACCCCGGCGAAGAGCCCGTGATCCATGCCTCGCCCCAGCCCCCCCGGGGCATCCGCAGTTTGGTGGTGGTGGAACTCGTCGCGCTGCGACGAGTAGCGCCGCGTCCAGCGGCGCAACAGCATCGCCAAAGCGCACCACCCAAAGGCTGCCGCCCGCTCAACGCGGGCGGGGTTGTCGCAGCGCGACAACCGCTACCAACAACCGCGGGATGCAC
>CAYZAE010000023.1:0-5283 GCA_964476125.1 uncultured Verrucomicrobiota bacterium
CTTCGGGCAACGCCTGTCTTCCCACTCGAGGTGCCCCTCGGTAGTGCCAATCCTCGTGCCCTGGCGGCAAGCCGAGCCGAACCGCGGTTGCCGCTCCTCCTCGGCACTTCGTGCCCTGGAGTTTGGCCATCTTTATGGACTCACGGTAACAGCCATCGCGGACGGCCTTGCAGCCTCCTCAACGCCAACGGCGTTGCGGCCTCCTGCCCAGAGTTGGTCCGCCCGCGGGCGGGCCAACCCTGGGTGAGGTGTGGAGGGGCGGCTAGAGGAGGGGAGACGCTCCATGCGGCGCGCCTCGTTTCGTACGCCAGGCGACGCGCGTATGCGTCGCATCGCCTGATCCGGGATGGGGCGTTTCACCGGGAAGTCGATGCCGCCTCGAGCAACGCACCCGCGGCCCACCCTGTGGCGGCCGCGGAGATCCAGTGATCTCTCCCGTACCGGAATCCGTGGATGGAGGGCTGGAAGGCGAATACCCGGCTTCGCACTCGCCACGCGCCGTCCTCCTCGGTCTCGACAAGATACTGAAGGCCTCGGCGAATCCCCGGATCGGCGGGCGTGAGCTTGGCCGCCTGGAGCGCCCACAGGACCTGTCCCGTGGCGTAGGCGTCGCTGTCGAGCGACGACAGTTGGGCCCAGCCGCCGTCCGCGCGTTGTTCCAGCTGTAAGGCTGCCGCCGCGGCCGAAATGGCGCTTGCATCGGCGCCGGACCAGATCAGTCCCAGAAGTCGAAACGTCTTGTCCTCGGTGGTGATGGGCGTGGTTCGGATCAACCAGGCACGTGCCCGGGCGATCCGTTCGCTCCATTCCGCGCGGCGCGCCGGCGGCCCGAAGGTTGCGAGGACGCGGAGGGACAGAGCGGTCGATGCGAAGTGGCTGCCTTCCTGCGGCGGCCGGAGATCTGATGCACGCCAGCGTCCATCGGGGCGTTGCACTCCGGCGAGGAAGAGCGTGAGGGCGTCGGTGAGTCGGTTCGGCCCGCGGCCGAGTGCGTCGATGGCCCAGGCTTCGTAGCCGCCGCCGACCGGGGTGTCGGGCAGACCTTCGTTCATCTCAAGCAGGGCATCGATGCGGTTGGACCAGAATGTCTCGACGCGCGACGCGAGCCGGGAAGCGGCGGCGGAATCGTAGGCGATGCCCATCCGACGAGCGGGTTCGAGGAGCAGGGCTGGCATGGCCTGGTTGTGGCACGATACGCAGGTGCGCACGGTCTGGAACCGCGTGTCCGCTTGAAGGAGAAAATCCAGGCTGCGGCGCGCGATCGCCCGGCTGGCTGCGGCGTCCCACGCCGGTGCCGGAAGTCGTTTCAACACCCGCGGTTCGCGGGTGGCTTGATTGGTGGCTCCGGCCTTTTCCAGGGCTCGCACGATGGGCGTATCGCCGCGCTGCCTCGCCCAGCCGAGGGCGCTCCGAATCCATTCCGGACGCTCGTCATCCTCGGCGGCAAGATCGTTGGGCCTCGCGCCACGACGCAGGAGCAGTTCGACCACCGCCGGGTTCCCGGTTTCGTCGAGAGCCGCCCACATCAGCGGTGTTCGCCCCCCTTCGTCGCGCGCATTCGGGTTGGCCCCGGCATCGAGCAGCACGCGTGTGCCTTCGAGAGCGCCGAGGTAGGCTGTCAGGTGAAGCGCGGTTCCGACGTCCGTGGAGTAGGCGTTGACGTCGACGCCGCGAGCGAGGAGGAGACGAAGGGTTTCGGTGTCGCCGGCGTAGGCGGCTTGCATCAAGGGGGTGAGACCCGTCGCGTTCGTTGGGGTGGGTAGGGGAGTCTTGAGGCCGGGTATCTCGAACGGCTTCAATCGTGCGTTTGGATCGGCACCGGCCTCGAGAAGCAGGCGAATCGTTTCGGTGTCTCCCAGGTAGGCCGCCGCGACCAGGGGCGTCGCACCGACCTCTGTGTCGCGCGCGTCGACTTGGGCACCAGCCGCGAGGAGCGCCCGTACGACGGCCGTGGAAGCGGTGCGTTTGGCGGCCACGATCAGCGGCGTGCTGCCGCTCGAAGTCCGAACGTTGGGCGAGGCGCCGGCGGCCAGGAGCGACTTCACCTTTTCGGCGTCGTCGACCGCGTAGTGCAGAGGGGTGGCGCCGATCGCATTGGTGGCGTTCGATTCGCAGCCGGCGGCAAGGAGGGCCTTCAGGAGGGACGCATCCCCGAACAACGCCGCGTGATGGAGGGCCGTGTTGCCGAGTGGATCCCGTGCCTTTGCCAGTGCGGGATTTGTGTGCAGTGTCTGGGCGGCCTCCGCAGCCGAACGGCCGAGGCGGAAACCGGAGAACCAGGCTTCGGGCGGCGGGTCGCCGCGAAGCGTGGCAGCCGCGAGGACAAGGAAGGAGAGCAGCCCGAGGAGCTGGGCGAGAATCGTCCGGCTCCTGCGAGATTGGCGATGCTGGGTCATGTTGGTATCGGGAAAAGAGGTTCAATGACGCGTCGCGAACGCCCAGAGATGTTTCCCGGAGCGGAGGTAAATGCGGTCGCCGACAAGCGCAGGGGTCGCCATGACCGGTTCGCCGAGGGACGATTGCGCGAGTTTTTGGAAGGTGTCCCCGGCCTTTGCGACCACCACGGTGCCGGTCGCGGAGACCAGATAGATTCGGCCATCGGCGGCGATGGGTGAGGCGGAGTACCGGCCGAGCGGCCCGAGACGTTCCCGGTAGAATTCGCGGCCGGTTTCGGGATCGAGGCAACGCAGCAGGCCACCGTCCTGGACCGTGTAAAGCCGGCCACGGTAGAGCAGCGGCGAGGGGATTTCGGGAATCCCTCGTTCAAGCGACCATCGGACGGCGGTATCGGCGAGCGCGCCGGATGGGATCATATTGAAAGGGGCTCAGATCTCATCGCTCGTAGAGGACGATGTCCCAGCCGAGATGAGTCGCGCTCGGTTCGGAATTGGAGTCGGGAGGCAGAAGGCGAGCGACGGCGGCGGGCGCGTATTTTCCCAGGCTGAGGAAAAGCCGGTCTTTTTCGTTCAACGGTTCACCGGGGAAGAACATTTGGGTGACGAGGCGGTTCACCCGGCTTTGGACCTGGAAATGGATGTGCGGCGGCCGCACCCATCCGGGCTCGGCGGGATATGCTCCCGGCTTCACGGACCGGAAGGCGAAACGGCCTTCCCGGTCGGTTTTCTGAACGGCAAAGCCTTGGAAGTTGGGATCCTCCCGTAGACCGCTTTCGTCGTACCGATGGGCATAGCGGCCGTACGTGTTCGCCTGCCAGATCTCCAAGCGAACATCTCGAATCGGCTCGCCCCGGAGGTTCACTACCCGGCCGGAGAGTTCGATGAGGTTTCCCGCAGCGCGACCCTTGCGGCCTCGGACACGCGAGAGGTCCGCGTCACGATCGACCGGCTTTTCGAGGGGATAGAACGGCCCCAGGACGTTTTCGGGGGTGGAATCCAGATCGGCCCCGCGGGTGTCAAAACCACGGAGGGTGATGGCAGCACCCCCGGCGAGCGCAAGGGCTCGGAATATGGCGTGCCGACGTGAGAGCAGGGATTCCTTCGGGTCGGGCTCACAATGAGGATCGGCAGAATTCACCGGTCCGGGGCGGCGTGGAGGAGGCTCGGGCCTGGGTGATTTCATTCACGAAGGTAAGAACGCTCCGTGAAGGTGGGTTTCGCTTTTTTTATCCTCCTGCCAATTTTGCAGGGTCCGGGTCCACCCGGCTGCGGTCCTCGGCGGTCGATTCGAGGTGGCCTACTGCCCGACGAGCGCTTCGGGATGCTTGGCGTGGACAGCCTTCCAGCGTGTTTCCAGCTCGCGTGGCGAAAGGACAGTCCGATCACCCTCCGCCTCCTGTCGATGTCCCGCCAAAAGCTCCGCAAGATCGGTCAGGTCGGCGATCGGCCAGTCGTTCGGCGTGAGGTCCCAGAGCCGCACCGAACCGTCGTCGGAGGCGGTGAGCAAGGTGCGGTTGTCGGTCGAAAACTCGACGCGGGTGACGCTTCCGCCGTGGACGAGGGGCGGTGTGATCGGCTGCCCGTCCGCGATGGCCCACACCCGCGCGGACCGATCGCGGCTGGCGGTGGCGACGCGGCGCCCGTCCGGACTGAACGCGACATCCACGACGTAGCCCTTGTGGATGAGGAATGGCGTGGCGGGACGCCCGGTATTGGCATGCCAGACGCGGGCGAGGAAATCCTTGCCGCCACTGGCAATGAATTGTCCGTCGGCGCTGTATTGCGCGCAGCGCACGCCGTCGCGATGCCAGAGTTCGGGCAGGATTTCATTTCCGGTGGCGGCGTCCCAGCGCCTTGCTGCGCGCGGGGTCGTCGTATCGTCCCAGTTCGAGGTGAGAAGTTCGCGACCCTCGGGGCTGAAATGGATCTGGTTCACGGCAAACTCGAGCGTTGGCAGATCGAATCGTTTTCGCCCGGTTCTCGCGTCCCAAACCGCGCCATGACCGACCATGCCTGAGGCGGCGATCAATCGATCGTCGGGGCTGAACTCGGCGCACATCACGCCGTCGCGCAAGGTCATTCGCGGTATCGCCTCGGCGCCCGTGGCGAGGTCCCAAACGGCGATCGTGTGGTCCGCGCTGGCGGTGAGGAGACGCCGTCCGTCGGTGGAGAAAGTCAGTTGGCTTATGAAAAGCTTATGTGCCGAGAAGTCGAGCGAAGGGCGGGAGGCTCCCATTTCCCAGACCGTGACCACGCCGTTCGTGCCTCCGAGCGCGATGCGTTTGGCATCGCGACTTATCGTTGCGGTGAAGAGGGGAGTCGGATTCCGGATGCGCCAGCGCGGCTCCGCGGAAGGCGGATCCTTAGCCGATAGGAGACGCGCTTCGCCATCGCCTGCGGCCGCGAAGACGAGGTCGTTGTTTCCGGCGAAGCTCGCGAACACCGCCTCGGCGCCGAATCGCCACGCGCGTTTCGCACCGTCGTCCGGCTCGAGTTGCCATTGTCGGGCGTCGCCCCCGAAGCCGGCGGTCAGGAGTCGGTCGCCGCGCGGTTCGAGGCGGACGAAGTTGAGCTGACCCGAGTGGGGAAGGGACGGGGTCAGCGGTCGACCGTCCGGCACGGCCCAGATTCGCGCGGAGCCGTCGTAACTGCCCGTGGCGATTCGTTGACCGTCGGGAGCGAAGTCCACCGCCCCGACGGCGTGCCGGTGCGGGATCCAGCGGAGGGCCGGTCCGGCGTTGGTCGCGTCCCAGATCCGCAGCACGTTGTCGAATCCGCCCGTCGCGATCTGGCGGCCGTCGGAGGTCATGGCCCAGGCCATGATATCCGATCTGTCGGGCTCGGTTTCTCGCACGAGTTTTCCCGATTCGGCATCCCAGACGCGGAC
>CAYZAE010000023.1:5383-50435 GCA_964476125.1 uncultured Verrucomicrobiota bacterium
CGTGGTGGACCGACGGGTTGGCCGGAGGCGAGGTCGTAAAGGTGCGCCCAGCCTTCGTCGTTTTGCACCGCCAGCAGTCGGGTGTCGGGGCTGAAAGCCACCTGCCTGGCCCGCTTGGGATGGTGCCATCCCGGACCGACCGCGGCCCCGCTTTCGACGTCCCACACCCGAGCCGTGCCGTCGTCGGTGCCGGTGGCGAGGTACCGGCCGTCGGCGCTTAACGCCGCGTGTTGGACACCCGACTCGTGGACCCACAATCGGCGTAGTCGAGGCGATTGCCGGAGCAGGGAACCGATGCGCTCCCGTTGGGCCCATTCACCGTCGGGACGGCCCAAATCGCGCTGGAGGGCTTCGACGAGGAGGGGCAGAGCCGGATACGGCTCCCCTGCCTCGACAAGGCGTGATGCCTCGGAGACGAGCAGGCGGACGGCGCGCTGGCGGTTCGGTTCTGCCTGTCGTTCGGCCCGGCGACGCGCTTCGTCCAGGCGGACGGTCAGGATCGTGGTGACCACGAGGAAGGCGACGATGGCGAGAAGCGCCACGCCGGTCAGGGCGGCCACTGCGGGACGACGTCGGATCCATTTTCGGAGGCGCTCCGTCGGGGTTGTTGGCCGGGCGAGGATAGGTTCGTGGCGCTGCCAGCGTTCGAGATCCTCGGCTACGGCGAGAGCAGAGTCGAAGCGGCGGCCGGGTTCCTTTTCGAGACACCGCAGGCAGATCGTTTCAAGGTCCCGATCGACGGCAGGATTTAGGATCGACGGGCGTTTCGGCTCTTCCTCGACGACGCGCCGGACGATTTCGATGGGGGAATCGCCGACGAACGGAGGACGGCCGACCAGGAGTTCGAAGAGCACGGCGCCGAGGCCATAGACGTCCGCGGCGGTGGTGACCCGTCGTGTGTCGCCACGTGCCTGTTCGGGCGACATGTAGGCGGGGGTGCCGAACACGGCGGCGGTCCGCGTCAGCGAGCTGTCGTGCTGGATCAGTCGCGCGAGGCCGAAGTCCGTCAGGAACGGTTCGCCCGTGGAATCGAGGAGGATGTTGTTGGGTTTGACGTCTCGATGCAGGACCCCGCGTTGGTGGGCGAAATGGAGTGCCCGCGCGACTTTGGCGGTAAGTTGTGCGGCCCGGGCCGGGTCGAGCCCGACGTACGCGCGGTGCGCCACGGCCGTTCCTCCCTCCAGCAGTTTCATGCTGAAGTACGGATGGCCGTCGTCCTCCCCGATCTCGTAGATCGGGACGATGTTGGGATGGTCGAGCGCGGCGGCGGCTTCCGCCTCGGTGCGGAAACGTTTGACGAAATCCGACGACGCGAAGGCGCCGCCCAGGGCGACCTTCACCGCGACCCAGCGGCCGAGACTTCGTTGGCGAGCCTTGAACACCAGGCCCATTCCGCCGCGCGCGATTTCCTCCGTGAGTTCGTAGTCGCCAAGAATTCGGCCCGCGGAAGAGCGCGGGGCGCTAGGAGCGAAGGGGTGGTCTGACGGCATTTCCTCGGCCGCGGCGAGGATGAGGCAGCGGGCGCAAAGTCCGCCCGCAACGGTGCTTCGGACGAGGCTGCCGCAACGAGGGCAGACTTCGGGCGGCAGAAAGTTCGGTGTTATCGCGGCCATCGGTACCATGATTCTGCACGAATCAGCGGCCGAGGTTTCGAGGAAGCTTTCGGGTTTCAGCGGGTCATGACCTGGACGAGATAGCGGAGTTCGCCGTCGATGTCCTCCCGGCGTGCGACGGTGCGCCCGATTTCCTCGCGAAAAAGCTCGCGAAATCGTCGTCGCATCCGGTGCACCGCGGATTTTACGCCCGCCTCCGTCAGGCCCAGTCGCTCCCCCAACTCGGTGTACGGGACACCCTGCGATGCTCCCAACAGACATTCCCGCAAGGCGTCGAATCGTTCGCCCTCGCCCGCCTGCGCAAACTCTTCCCGCAGACGGTCGAGGACAACCCCCAGAAGTTGTTCCGCCCAGGCCCGATCGAAGACGGTTTCCGCCGAAGCCTCGCGGGGAAACTCCTCCCGATATCGCTCGTCGAGATCGGTATCCGCCTCCAGCGATTCGAAGCAGATCGAGCCGCCGCGTTTCTCAGTCCGGGTTCGCCGCCAGTCGTTGGCGGCATAGTGGGTCAGCGCAGTCAGGAGAAACGTACGGAACCGGCCCCGTTCAGGGTCGACCGTCGCCAGATCATCGCGCTGCAACAATTGGGCGAAGAAGCCTTGGACGAGGTCCTGGGCGTCCGCATGGGTTCGCCCTCGCTTTCGGGAGAAGGCGTACAGGGGAAACCAGTAGCGTCGGCACAACTCCTCGAGCGCGGCGTGTCCGTCCCCGTGCGGATTCCGCCCAGCCTCCAGCACCTGGCTCCAATGGGTGGTCAGGAAACCACCCCCTTGCGGGGCGGCAGCCAGGTGGGCCAGGGGCTCGGAATCATTCATCGGGTGGAGGGTCCACCTTCCCCCGCGGATCGGAGGGAATCAAGTCCACCGTCTGAAGCGTGGCCGTCGGTTTGGGGGGGAGACAGTGGCGCTCTGACTGGCTTCAGGGTTCATGGTGCCAGGATATCCGTAGATTCACTTATCTCTTCGGGATGAATTAGTCCTTGAATGATAGAAATCCAGGGATTTGGCTGTGTGTGTCGGAGAGGCTTGTCCGGGACAGGTTTGAAGTTCATGGGATGATTTGTTTCTGCCGACGTTAGGTTCCGCGCGACCGGGGATGTGCTGTGTGGAGCTGAGTCAACCAACGCACCATGCCAACAATTGTCAGGGGTGATTCCTACATTCACTTCGAGTTTCCCGAGCTTGAGAATGCCCTGCAGAAGCTGGGCGAGCGCCACGCTGAGGCTGTGCTGCCTCGAATTCTCCAGGAAAAGCTGGTGGCGTCCCTGGCCTTGCTGATCCGGCGGGAATTCACCTGGGTTCCCGCCGAAGCCGTCCGGCAGTGGGAGTCGAGGCTGGGTGGGATGACGGCGCAGCGTGTTGCGGAGCATCTCCGGGACACAGTGCGGAATCAGATCACGAACCTGCCTGTGCGTCTGGCTCTGGCCTTCGCCCGGAGTGTCCGCCACGCGAGGGTGGATTGGATGACTCCCTCGCCAGCCCATCTTGGCTATTTCCCCCTGCGCCGAACGGATGAGTTTTACGACCGGGTTTCAGGGGGGTGGCCTGGGGGTGCCGGGGTTTTGATTCCCATGTATCGTGCGGAGGCGATGCGGCTGGTTTTCTCATCGAGATACTCGTTTGCGGTGAAAGTGGCCGTGGGAGGAACCAATGCGATCAACGGGCAGCCATGGAGTCCGGGGCTCCCGCGTGTTCCGCAGGGGTACGTGGTCGTGCCCGAGCAGCCGAACCTGGACGGCTGGCACACGGAATCCGGCGGGATGGAGCAGTTCCTTCCCGGCTGGACCGGGGAGTCTGCGGGGAGGAAGGAAGCGGGGCTGGAGCCCGAGGCGGCTGGCCTCCGGATCGAGGTTGTTCCCTGCGCGGCGGAGGCCTATTTCGAGAAGCTTTTGGCTCCCCAGCTGGTTCACAGTTTTGAGGATTTACTGAGAGAGCTGATCAGCGGGGGTTCGGTCTTCAGTTCCGTGATCCCCGGCCGTCCGGCAAAGGGCGTTGTCGCGGCGTTGAAATCGCGCCCATGTCAGGGGCTTTGTGCGGATTCCTGGGCCGCGGAGGCCTGGGACCTCCCGAGGGCCGCCTCGACCAGGGTGCACCTATGCGATTCCGATCAATGGCACCGCATCACCGGGGAACGATTGCCGGGATTGCCGTTCACAGCCGCCTATCACGGGTCGCTGGGGTTGCCCCGGATGGATTACCGGGAGGACGATTTCAAGACGGCAGGATGAATCCGGCATCGTTTCGAAGCCAGGCCCGCCGAGGTTGTCGTGGAACGCGAACACCTCCCGGATGGTGCGGAGACTTCCGTCCTGCAGGGAGGGCGCGGTGTGGCCCAGGTTACGCAGGGTGGGAGTGCGGAAGGGTTGTTGCCGAGATCAGGCTCCGACAATTTCGCGGATGGGTGTGCCGCCGTCGGTGAGGGGGCGGGGCCGGCCGAGGGTGTCCATGAATTCGGCGCTGGGTGAGAGCCCGAGCAGGTGGAACACGGTGGCGGCGAGGTCGCGGGGTCGGAACGGGCGCGAGTCCGGGTAGGCGCCGATGCGATCGCTTGAGCCGATGACCTGTCCGCCCGGAACGCCACCGCCGGCCAGAGCGATGGAGAAGCAGGAGCCCCAGTGGTCGCGGCCGCCGACGCCATTGATTTTGGGCGACCGACCGAATTCGCCCATGGCGATGACGAGTGTGTCGTCGAGAAGCCCACGGTCGGAGAGATCCTCCACCAGGGTGGCGAAGGTGCGGTCGAACTGGGGGCAGAGCACATCGCGAACGCGGCCGGCGTTGTTGGCGTGGGTGTCCCAGAGCGGGCTTCCGGCGACTTCGGCCTTTCCTTCGCGGGGCCAGTTCACCTGGACCAGGCGGGTGCCGGCTTCGACGAGACGGCGGGCGAGCAGGGCGCTTTGGCCGAATTTGTGATGTCCGTAGGCGTCGCGCAGGGCGGGGGATTCCCGTTCCAGTTCGAAGGCGCGCCGGCTGGCGTCGGCGTGAAGCATTTCGAAGGCTTTGCGGTGTGAGAGATCCCAGGCGTCGGCCTGTTCGTTGCGCAGCCCGGCGGTGAAATGGGACTCCATTTGTTGGAGGAGCGCGCGGCGATCTTCGAGTCGGACTTCCGAAACTTCCTGGAGCCGGGTCAGACCTTCGATGCGGATGGGCAGGGTGGTGGGGTCGCAGCGCATGACCAGCGGATGCCAGGCGGGTCCCATGAATCCTCCGTCCTGTCCCGGCCAGACGATGTTGCCGTCGTTGGCGAGGATTTCGGGGAGCACCACCGACGACATGGGGGAGCGGGTGCTGGGTTTGAGGGCGCCGACGACGGCGGCGAGACTCGGCCAGTCCTGGGGGCCGGGCGGGACGTTCTCGGCCTTGGTGGAGGGTTCGTAGCCCGTGAGCATGAACGCGCCGCTGGTGGAATGCGCATCGATGTCGGTGGTCATCGAGCGGATCACGGACAGCCGGTGGGCGATGCGTGCGGTGTGGGGCAGGGTTTCGCAGAAATGGACGCCGGGCACCCGGGTGGGAATGGAGCGGAACCCATCGCGGATTTCGGCGGGGGCGTCCGGTTTGGGGTCGAACGTCTCGTGCTGGGGCGGGCCGCCGGCGAGGAACAGGAGGATGCAGGATTTGGCGCGCCCGAACCGGGGCAGGGCCACGCCAGGGCTTGGGCCTGTCCCGATGCCTTCGCCCCGGGCGGAGGAGCGGAGAAGCGAGGGCAGGGCCAGTCCCAGGGCGCCGAGACCTCCGACACGCAGCCATTCGCGGCGCGAAGGGAGTGGGCCGGGGCAGGGTTGAGATGGAGAGCTCACGGGATGGGGCGAACGGTGGTCCGCATCAGGTGGATTCCTGACGGGGACATTGCGAGACCTTATCCCGGCCGAGGCCCGTTCGTCGAGACCACGAACGCGGGTGAGGATTGGCTTTCGCCCGGGTCCCGGTTCGGGGAAATGTCCCGCGTGAGCGACTCCCCAGAGAGGCGGCCGAAGCGAGGCGCGAGCCTTTGGATCCGCCGGATCGCCGTTGCGGCTCTGCTGCTGGCTGCGGGGGTGGAAGTCTTGTGGATCGTGGCGGCGCGCATGGCCCTGACAGGCGGGGCGCTGCGTTCTGTGCTCAACGCGCATCCGGAGGAGCTTTTCGCGGATTGGAAATCGGCGGTGAGCTGGATTCCGGGGCGGATACGTTTGGAAGGATTCAGCATCCGGGGACAGGACGATCAGGACCAATGGCATGGGGAAGCGGAGCATGCGGATCTCGAGGTGCGCCTGGGGCCTCTGCTGCGGAAGGAGATTGAGGGAACGAAGGTCCATTTGCGCGGGGTGGTCTTCCGGCTGCGACCCCGACTGGATTTTGTCGAGGCGGGCAGTGTTGATCCCGTGCGGCTTCCGGAGATTCCCGGCTATGAGAACCCGCCCCAGGTGGCGCCGCCGAAGAGTGCGGCGTCGGGACCTGATTCCGGTAGCCACTGGGCCCTTCGATTGACGGACATCCGGGTGGACGATTTACGGGAGGTGTGGGTGAACGAGCTGCGCCTGCGCGGGGGAGGGTTGGTTCGTGGGCGGATGGACTATGAGCTTGGGGGTCCGTTTGAGGTTGAGTTGTTCGAACTGTCGATTCCTTCCGCGGAGATTGGCCGTGGGGAGAGCGTTGCGGCGACGCGAATGGCGGTGAGTGCGGCCGGAACCCTGGGACCTTTGCGGTTCAGCGAGTGCAAGGGGGCGGAGTATTTTCGCCGGACTTCGCTTCGGTTGGGCCTGAAGGGGCGGGTGGAGACGGGGGAGATTCTCAGCCGGCATCTGGGGAGGACGGATTCCCTGGAGTTGCAGGGATCGGGCGAACTTGAGGCCGAGTTCGTGGTTCGGAAGGGGGTATTGCAGGAGTCGAGCCGGGTGGAGCTGCTGTCGCCGGCGCTCACGGTGAGGCTGGGCGACGTGCTGGTGAGGGGGGATTCCGAGGTTCGGGTGGCGGTGAGTTCGGGGGTGGGGGAGAGCCGGCCCGTGAGCACCCTTTCGGCGGCGGTGAAGCGACTGCGGGTGCGGCACCGGGACCTGGAGGCCGGGGCGGAGGAGTTTGGGGATCTGAAACTGCGGGCGATCGCGCACGATCCGGAGGTGCCGGATGGATTCAAGGAAGTGGAGGTGGATTTGCAGGTGGGGCCGATGCGGCTGCCCGATGCGCGGATCCTCAATGGGTTCATTCCGACCCAGACCGCGGGCGTGTTTTTGGGTGGGGCGTTCGAGGTGTCGGCCCAGTATGCACGGGCGCGCGAGGGAACGGGAGAGGGGATCCTCCGGTTGGGCGGCCGGGATCTCGATTTCAAATTGGGGACGCGCGATTACCGGGGAATCGTCGGGGTGGATGCGGCCTTTCGCCTGGCGACCAACGGACTGGTCACCCTGGATCCTTCGGCGGTGTGGGCCACGAACGTGCAGGTCAGCGGGATCAGGGCGCGCCAGGCCGATGGCTGGCATGCGCGGCTGGAGGTGGAGCGGGGGACGCTTTCGACGTCAGGCCCGACCGATCTGGGGGTTGATCTCAGGCTTCAGTTGCTCGACACCCGGCCGTTGATCGCGCTGCTTCGGGAGGACGAGGAATCGCCGCGCTGGGTGCGGTTGATGCCGACGCTCAAGAACCTTGCAGGTTCGGCGAAGGTGCGGCTGGCCTCGACCAACCTGGTCATTCGCGATCTCCATCTCCGGGGTTCGGCCACGGAGGTGATGGCGCAGTTGATCCTGCGCGAGGGTGTGCCGGACGGCATTGCGTATGCGCGCTATGGACTCGTCGCGGTGGGCCTCGATTTTCGTGGGGGCGAGAGCGACTGGACGATGCTGGGGGCCAAGCGGAAATACCGTCGGGCGCTGGCGGATCTGCAACTCGAAGGGGCTCTGGCGCCCGACGAGGCGGAGGTTCAGGACGTTCCCGAAGGATCGGGTGGCAGGGAGGGGCGGGAACGTGCGGTTCCCGCCCCGTGAGAACAACCCTCGTTCCGCGCCTGGCCCCGCCTAGGCGAAGAGCGCGGCCGGGTTGTCGGTGGCCGATAGGTTCCGGCCGCCTTCGTAGAACTTGGTGAGCTGGCCAGCCTTCCAGCGTCGCAGCCGGTAGAGCGTGGCGAAGAGGTAATCCGGGGCGGCGCCGCCCTGGCCGCCGACCAGTTCGCCCCCCCGTCGGACGTTGTCCTGCATCCAGGCCGTCTGGCTGAGGTGGTAGGGGTTCCGTTGCACTTCGCCGACGTGGAACGAGCAGGCGGCGATGAGGTCGGCGACATCGGGGATCGAACTTTCGACCATCAGATTCGGGGTGGGCATCTGCCCCCAGAACTCGGTTTCGACCACATGACAGGAGAAGTCAGCGGGGAGCCGTTTGAGGGCGTCGGTGACCAGGTAATGGGTGCCGATATGGGAGCTGTTCCAGTCCAGTTCGTGGGGACAGAGGAGGACGCGGGGACGGTGCTGGAGGAGGATGCGGGCGATGGTATCGACGCAGAACGCCCAGTGATCGGGGTCGCCGCTGCGGGTCTTGGGATTGATCTTTTCGAGACCGCCGGGGGTGGTGGTGACCAGATCGAACTGGAGGTGGCGGCAGGCGTTTTCCAGTTCGGCAAGCCGGCCGGCCTGGCGGGCCTTGTTGCTGCCCTGGGTTACGGCGACGTTGATGATCCGCCACTTTGATTCGCGCAGCAGCCGGAGGGGCAGACCTCCGATGATGCATTCGTCATCGGGATGCGGGCTGAAGATGAGCGCGGTGGGAGCGTTGGGAGGGATCGGGGTGCGCGGGCAATCGGGGAGTCCGCCGAGGGGAAGTTTGCGGCCGGTGTCACGGAGCTGCGACGTCTGCTGAACGAGTTGGAGGTACGGATTCATGCGGGTTCGAGTCGGTGCAATGCGGGCGATGGGCGAGTTCGCTCGTTCGGACAACGCTCCCGCCACGGCGAGGGGTTCGTCAAGAGGCGTGGGCCGGCTCCGATCTGGTGATGGGGAACGGAGAGCCGTCGATCTACTCCCAGGGTCCCCGGGGAAAGTTCGGCCTGCCGCGCGTCCGCCGATTCACCGTCCGGGTGAGGTCGCGGGCGCGGAGGGGGTCGAAGGCGTGGTGGTTCCGGGGTTGCCCGGGCTGACGGAGGCTTCGAAACCTTCGGGGAAATAGCGGGCAATCCGCAGCTGGAAGTCGGCGTTCGTGCGGGCGAAATCCTTGATCTGCCGTTCGAAGGCCGCCGCGCGGGGTTCCACCTGCTCCTTGTAGGTCTGGTAGGATTGGGCGGCCAGCCGGGTGGCGGATTCGACCTGGCGTCGGAGAAGTGTGACCTGGCGGAACAGGAAAACCCCGAGGCTGCCCGAACTGATGATCAGGGCGACGAGCATCAGGCTGACCGCGAGGCGGAGCACCCGGAGTTCCGCCGGAACATCGATCACGGGGCCGGGCGAGGGGCGGGGGGCGGAGCTGCCGGTGGGGAAATCCATGAGGGATTCGGGATTAGCGGCCGGGGGATCCGGTCTTCGGCTCCGGGATCGAGGGAGTCGGCGCGGGTGGCCGGGCGCCGATGGACTGGAGCAGGGGGTTGATGGCGGGGTTGATCTGGGCGTAGTCAGCGCACTCGTTCGCCAGGGCCTTGAGGCGGTTTTGCCTCAGTTCAACCTGGGTGAGGGTGAACTGGGCTTTGCCGAGGGTCCGGGTCAGCTGCACAAATTGGAAGGAGTACCACGCGACGATCAGGGAGATCGCCGCGAGGAGGAATGCCATGCCCACGACAACGGAATTGCCCTTCACCCGGCAAATTTATCGGCGGAAGATCGCAAGCCAAGGTGTTTCTCCGGGAGGCGTGGGCGGTGGGGGTGCGCGGCCTTGCCGGGACCTTTCGCGGGGGCCTGAAAGTGAAAGTAAAGGATTTCTTGGGCAGATCGCTTGACGGCCCGACGGCCGGCGTGTAAATACAAAGTAGTTACTTTGCATGGTCCATTGCCATACAGCTGGGTGCTCTGATGGAGTTCGATTGGTCCAATCCGCCGTTTCAGTTGGCTGGGACGCTCTCCCAGCAGGAGGTGGAGGAGACTTTCGAGGATCCTTTTGCGATAAAGTTGCTCCCGGACTCGTCCCGGTTCAACGTGCAGGCTCGGTTTTTCAATTTGGGTCGCACGGTTGCGGGGAAGGGGGTCTTCACCCTGTATCGGACCAACGGTCGAATGATCCGGGTCATTCTGGCGCGGCCGTTCACGGCCGAGGAGACGTTTTTTTACGAGCGCAAGGTCAGCCAGGCGCTGCAGCAATGACGGTTGAGGCATTCGGCTGAACGAAGGAATCCGACACCATGAACCCGATCACCTCCTGGGAAGATGTGCCGCTCTTCGATCGCGAAGAGGCGGAGGCAGCGTTCTGGGAGGAGAACCGGATTGACCTGCGGCTGATGGAGGCGGCGGTGGCCTCGGGAAACGAATCCGGGGAGTCGGTGACCATCACGCTCCGGATGGATCCCCGCATGCTGGCCCGGATCAAGAGGCTGGCCCGGACGCGTTATCTCAATTACCAGAGCATGATCAAACAATGGCTCAGTGAGCGCATGGAGCAGGAGCTCCGGGGGCGCGGAGCCTGAGTTGGACAGACGATTTTCGAACCCGAACCGAACCCACCTGAACCGAACTGACCCGTACCTGGTTCCATGATCGATTCCCTCTCCCATTCACGCCGCCGAGTCCCGAAGGGTTTCACCCTGATCGAGCTATTGACGGTCATCGCGATCATTGCCGTGCTGGCTTCGCTGACCGTGGGCATGGCCAGTGCGGCCAAGGCGGCACGGATCAATTCGCGGGCGCAGGGTGATCTGCGAAAGCTTCAGACCGCGATCGAGGCCTACAAGGCCGACCGCAATGCCTATCCGCCGGACGGTTTGCTTCGTGCCGGCGTGCGGAAGGCCAATCCGGTGATCAGCCCGCTCTATTATGAGCTCCGCGGAACCGAGGTTGTGAACGGCGCCTTTCGGGTCGCCGGGGCGGCGGAGGCTTTGCGGCCCGATGCCCTGGAGCAGGTGTTCGGGCGGCGGGGATTCCTGAATGCCTCGATCGATGCCGCCGAGCCGGCCCGCGGATACCTTGATGTGAAGGCGTCCGAGGTGAAGCGGGTCAGGGTGAAGGGGGTTGAGGTGGAACTGTTGGTCACTCCCTTCGACTGGCCTTCGGGCACCACGGATCCGGCGCCGCCACTGTCCGACAGCCGGGCGAATCCCTGGCGTTACGTTTCAACTTCCCCCACCAACAATCCGGGCAGCTTCGACCTCTGGGCCGAGATTTACGATCCCAAGGCCGCCAAAGGACCCAAGGTCCGGCTGTTCAAAAACTGGTAGAGATCCCATGCGCGATCAGGTCATCCAGACATCGGTGTCTCGCGAGATCCCCGTCCGTTGGATCGAACGGTCATGGAGCGTCGAGGTGGGCGCCGTCGACTCGCCCGAACCCCCGGCGGGGGCATCCCAGGAGGTGTCCCGGAGCAAGGGACGAGGTGCCGCGGTCGAGGCACAAAACAGCCCGGGGCGGAGAATCGCAGTGACAACCCGCAAGCGATTTTCGCAACCTTCGCGCGCTCAACGCCATCGCCGGTAAGCCCATGAAGACGTGTCCTTGTCCAACCTCCCGCTCCCGCGGGTTCACCCTGATCGAGTTGCTGGTCGTCATCGCGATCATCGCGATCCTTGCCAGCATGATCCTTCCCGCGCTCTCCGGCGCCAACGTCAAGGCCCAGATCGCCAAGGCGCGCACGGAGATGGAATCGATCAAGGGCGCCATCCTTCAGTACCAGGCGACCTACGGACGCCTGCCGGCCGCCCCGCTGCTGCGGAAAAATGGCGTCAACGATAATTCGCCGGACTTCACCTTCGGAACGCTGCACAACGGTCCGGAGGGTTCCCAAAGGCCCAATCTGGTGAATCGCAAGAATGGCCCCCTTCCGGCCGTGGGTAATCTTGGCGTGGATTTTCAGGCCTCGAACGCCGAGTTGATGGCCATTCTCCTGGATGCCGACCGTCGCCCCGACACGAGCGACTTCACGGTGAACAAGGATCATTCCCAGAATCCCCAGAAGAACGTCTTCCTCAGCGGGACGCCCAACTCCAGGAACGTTGGACCCGGGCTCGGCGGTGATCTGCTTTACCGGGATCCCTGGGGCAACCCCTACATCATCACGCTCGACCTGAACTACGACAACCTGTGCCGCGACGGCTTCTATCGCCGTGGTTCCGTGGCCCAGGAAGCGGGCAACCGCGGGTTTGTCGGTCTGTCCTCCAGCGGCGCGGCGGCGGATACCTGGGAGGTTCGCTCGCCGGTCATGGTCTGGTCCATGGGCCCGAACGGTCTGGCCGACGCCACGGTCAAGGCGAATGCGGGTGTGAACAAGGACAATGTCCTGAGCTGGAAGCAATAGGATTGGTCACCTTCAACCCACGAGCATCCTCCATGCAGTCCGCACACTCCAAAACGGCAGCGAACGCACGAGTCTCCGGGCCCACCGGCCGCGGCGAACTCGGCTTCAGCCTGGTGGAGTTGCTGGTGGTGATCGGGATCATCGGGGTCCTGGCTGCCATCGGGTTGCCGGCGCTTCGAGGGCTTGGGGAATCCAACAGCATTGATGCCGCCACCCGTCAGATGGTGGACGATCTCGGGTATGCGCGACTGCGTGCCATCAACGATCGATCGACGGTGTACATGCTCTTCGTTCCGCCCAACATCGAGTCCCAGGCCACCAATCTGGCCCCGTACCGTTACACCGGGTACACGCTGTTTTCCCGGCGCGCCATCGGCGAGCAGCCGGGGCGGCATCATCCTCGGCAGCTCATTCCGTGGCGTACGCTTCCCGAGAAGACCTTCTTTTCCGCGGGCAAGTTCCTCGACGCCGGCAATCCGATCACCACGAACCTTTTCGATCAGTCCTTCGCGTGGACGAACACCTTTCCGCTGGTGGTTACCAACCGTCTCTATCCGGCACTTGGCATGTATTATATCGCCTTCAACCCGCAGGGACAGGTGGTGCGGTTCGACGGCGCCGGACGCCAGATCACCGGTCGCGACGAATTCATTCCCATCGTGAAGGGCAGCGTGTTCCACCCTGCCAATGAGTCCGGGCAATTCACGGGTTCGCCGGATCTGGTTGAAATACCCCGGGGCAACAGGCGTTACGTCCGGGTCAACTGGCTCACAGGCCGGGCGCAGGTTATGGGTGATCTGCTCACCACGGACGCCGGCAAAACCGTCATCGCGGGACAACCCGAATGAGGCTTTCTCTCCAGCGCCGGTCGAATCGTGGTGAAGCTGCCTTCACGATGGTGGAAATCGCCATCAGCATGGCGGTGGTGGCTTTTGCCCTCGTGGCCATCGTCGGTGTCCTTCCCACCGGGCTTCAGGTCCAGAAGGACAACCGGGAGGAGACCATCATCAATGCCGACGGCGCCTACCTGCTGGAGGCGATCCGCACCGGGAACGACCGGCTGAGTCTGCTCTCCAGCAACGTTTATTTCCTCTCACTCGGATTCAAGAACGGCTCCCGGGACACCTTTCTGAACGAGGACGCGCATCTCGACGGGCAGCGGTTGCTTGGTCTGCTGGCGACGCCCAAGAGCCGGACTGAAGCGGGTGTGAGCAATGTGGTGGCCTGGGTTCGGGCCCTCAACGGCACCGCGGTGGATCGCGACCCGGTCGCCCGCGATATCGCCTTTCGGTACCAGCTCATCACCGAGGTGGTCCCCTTCACGGCACTGCCTCCAGATGCCACCCATCAACTCTCCGCGCACGATCTGGCCCGCTTGAACCGTCTCCAGAACGGCCTGTACGAAGTCCGACTCACCATGCGCTGGCCGTTGTACCGCGACAGCGTGAATGCCCCGGACAACGCCCGCGTCGGCACCAAACGGCGCACGTTCCGCGCCCTGGTGGGCGGCTCCCAGATCTTCTACCCGACCAACTTCGTCGAGGGCGAGCACCTGGTTTACTACTTCCAGCCGTCACTCTACTGAACCGAACCGATGCGCCTGCACTTCCATATTTCGGGGCAGCCCCAGTTCGGAGCCTTCAGGTCGGATCTGTCCGATCGGTCGGATCGGTCGGATCGGTCGATTTTTCCGGATTGCGGATCCGCCCCAAGACCACCCGCCCGGGTCCGCGCGTTCACCATCCTCGAACTGCTGCTTTCCATCTCGCTGATGACGGTCATCATCATCGGCCTCTACACCGTCTTCAACCAGACCCAGCGCGCCCTGCGCGGGACGATGTCGCAGGTGGACGTGCTTGAGAACGTGCGCGCAACCTCGGACTTGGTGGTCCGCGACATTGAAGGCGCGGTTCCGGTGCGGATGGCCAACACCAACCTCACCAGCATGGCGGTGGCCGCCAATCCGGTGTCGGTGCCGGTGGATCTCCAAGGTCTTGCCGCCTCGGGGTTGCCGCTGCTGCGCACCGACATTCAGGACCTCTATTTCGTCAAGAAGCAGAACGATTTCTACACGGCGATCGGCTACTGGGTGGGGCCGCCGAACACCAACCAGCTGGGACGCCCGCTCTCGGTCGGCCGGCTGTACCGGTTCAATTACGAGACCAACAGCGCGGCGTTCGCGGTTTCCAACCTGTTCACCCGGTTCGCGAGCGTCGACCGTCTCGCCACGTCCCATCCGGTCATGGATGGCGTGGTTCATTTCCGGATGGTCGCGTACGACGCCGCGGGGTTTCCGCTTCTGCTGGGCGACGAGTCCGGGGACATGAACAAGGCGACCTTCCGCGGAATGCCTGCGTCCTCGCTCGGGTTTCCCCGTTCCTGGTTTCCCGATCCGGCCCGCCCGTCCTCGACGGCCTACCATTTCCGGCGCTTCACCTATCCCCGGTTCCCCGCGTATCTCGAATTGGAGATCGGGGTTCTCGAGCCTCAGGTGGTGACGCGCTACAACGCGATTCCGGCGCCTGCGGAAGCCCGGAAGTACCTGGCCCGGAACGCCGGGAAGATTCACCTCTTCCGGCACCGGATTCCGCTCCGAAATTCGCCTTCGTCCTGACGTAACGTGATGAACCTCCGCCAGAACCAGCGAGGCATCGCCCTCATCACGACGCTCATCATGCTGTCGGTGGTGACGGTGATGGCCGTCGCCTTCCTCGCGGTGAGCCGCCGTGAACGCGCCGCGGTGACCACCAGCAGTGACCGGCTGGACGCCCGGGCGCTCACGGAAGCGGCCTATCAGCGGGCCGAGGCCGAGATCGTCTCCCGCGTCCTGGCCACGACCAACATCCTGGCCTACGACCTTGTCGTCTCGACGAATTACCAGAGTCCCTTCGGGTTCCTACCGGGCAACACCAACATCGCGAACGTCAGCTTCGCTTATCCGGATGGCCGGCCGGTGGTTGGGGATGATCTGTTCGCCCTGTACCGGAACCTTCAGGTGGATGCCCGCGTGCCGGTCTTCATCGTCACCAATGTCGCGACGGGGGCCGAGGACTTCCGTTACTTCCTCGATTTCAATCGGAATGGTTTGTTCGAGACCAATGGCGTCCAGGTGGAACTCGACCAGGCCGGACGTTCGCTTGGATTCACCAACTTTCACATTGGCGATCCCGAATGGATCGGCGTGCTCCGTCGTCCGGACCAGCCGCACTCCGGTTCCAACCTCTTCGTCGGCCGCTATGCCTTCATGGTGCTCCCGCTGGGGAAGAGCCTGGATCTCAATTTCATCCACAATCACGCCAAGCGCCTGGGGCTCAATTTCGATGGTTACCTGCGCAACCAGGGGGTCGGCTCGTGGGAACTCAATCTCGCGGGATTCCTGCGGGACCTGAACACCAACGCCTGGAACGGCTACGAGTACATCACCAACGCGTTCAGCCCCAGTCGCCTCATCGCCTTCGATCATGCCCAGACGCTGCTTGGGCTTCGGTATCGCGGGTCTCCCGGCAGTCTGCGGACCATCGCCAATCTCTACGGTACGGACGGGTCGCGCGCCTATACCTCCGACTTCATCGATGGCTATTCGGACGGCCCGCTGCAATTCGACATCAACCCGCCCTACACCGGCGCCGGAGCGGCGATCCAGGCCCTGGATGACGATGATTCCACGCGTCCCTGGCCGGGAGCGGACAATCCCGCGCAATACTTCGATCCGCAGGAACTTTTCGACACCCCGGGTTCAGGAATCTTCAGCTTCACCAACCGCCTGCTGCAAGCCGGCCTCGGTCGCAGCACCTATGATCGCCACACGTTTTACCGGCTGCTTGGACAGCTGGGGACGGATTCCGTGCCGGCGAATCGCGGACAGATTCATCTCAATTACGACAACCGTCTGGATTTCGATCCGCGGCTGGTGGGTCTGACGCCCGATCCGAAGATTGGGTACCATGCGACCAATTTCGTGCGCTGGACGGCCTCGGGTTTCTTCACCAACGCGGCTGATCAGATTCTCAAGACCCTCAATCCGCCGCCCGGCCGTGGGGTTCCTCTGCTGGCGGTGACAAACATCCCGGTCTGGCCGACCAATGAGTACACGCCCTCGGTGCATCGGGCGCTTCAGGTGGCTGCGAACATTTACGACGCCACCACCAACCGCGGCACGGTTCCGTATCCTTATTTCCCGTCGGTTTTCCGGCCTCTTTACACCTCCGATGGCAGGGGGGTTCGAATCACCGGGTATCGCGATGCCACGGCGGACGCCTGGTCGCAACAGGGCTGGTTCTTTGGCGCCAGCGCGGATTCCGTCCGTTTCGACCTCGACGAACTTCCTTTGGGTGCCACCCCGAATGTGGTGCCGGGCGGGTTGGTTTCCGGCATTCCCCTTGTTCTGGGCGCCCGCAAAGGTTTTCCGAACTTCAATGAGTTCGAGTTCCAGACCACCGTGGTCGCCTCGCGGAAGATGGAGTTGGTCAAGCGTTCGCCCGCCAGTCCTCCCGCGTTTACGAACCAGCTGTACGTCGTGGGCATCACCAATGTGATGGGGGTGGAGTTCTGGAACAGTTATCAGGCTGCCTATCCACGAGCGCTCCGGCTCTTCGCGCGGGTCAGCACCGAGATGGTGCTTTCCAACGAGGTGCGGGTGCTCCGGACCTACATCACGAATTACACCGCGAACATCGACTTCCCGCCGGGTTCCTGGCCGGGGCAGGGGTTCCGCATTCCCATTCGCACCAATGTCGCTTTTCTTCCGACCTCGGCCTACCGGCTCGCGACGGGACAGTTCCTCCCGCTTCGGAACGGCAGCGTCATACAGTCCATGTTCGAGCCGGCCAACGGCTTCCCCATTCCCGTCTGGCGCCTGAACATCACCAACCGGGTCGAGGCGGCGCTGATCGATATCACCAGCGATCCCGAGTACCCGGGCGGTCGGCTGGTGGATTACGTCAATCTCGACAATCTCAACACGCAGATCGACATCACGCGGGAGTTGTTCGGTCTCAAGGATGATGTGGGCCAGAGCTCCATACTCGGGTCGTTCTGGCAGACGAACCGGATCGGTGGCGTGCCCGAGGGTATTCTCAACCAGATCCAGGCTTCGCTCGGGGCGATCAACGTGGCGCAGTGGAACAGCGCCTCCTCCGAGCCCAGTCAGGGTCAGGACAAGCAGAAGTCGGTGGAGCGTTTCCGTGAGTTCCTGGGGCTTACGGGAACATCCCAGGCCGCCTCCCCCACGCTGCGCATGCAGCTGCCTTTCTCTCCGGGGATGAAGCTGTTCGTGAACAAGGCGTGGCAGGTCAACGACCCGTTGGTGAACCGGATGTACTGGGATCTCGAAGACCCGGCCCGCACCAACAACATCGAACGCCTGCCTCCCCTGTTCGTGGTCACCGACGAACGTTCGAATCTCGGAAAGATCAATTTCCGTTACCGGCCCTGGCAGCGGAATCTCTACAGCAGCGGGGACGCCACCGATTTTGATCCGGCCTTCAAGGATCCCCAGGTCACGCGTTCCGACGACTGGACGTTCCCGACCAATGCGCTGCCCAACGTCGGCTGGCTGGGACGAATCCATCGCGGCACACCCTGGCAGACCCTTTATCTGAAATCCAAGCCGGTCGGGTTCCAGGAGTGGCAGTTGTGGTCGGGGCATCCGACGCGGATCTGGCCTGGCAATCTGATCGCTCCGGGAACCCAGCCCACCAACGATTGGCGCCTGCTCGATGTTTTCACCACCGCGATCAATGAGAATGCGGCCCGGGGATTGCTCTCGGTCAATCAGGAGGGCATTGCCGGCTGGTCCGCCCTGCTCAGCGGCGTGCCCGTGCTGGTCCCCGGCGCCACGAATCCCGTTCCCGTTCTGGTCGAGCCGAATTCACCCGCGTTGATGTCGATTGTGGCGGGTGTCAACGCCACCCGGTCGACGCGGTTTGGCGGCCGCTACAATTACCTCGGCGAAGTGCTCAGCGCCCCCGAGCTGTCGCTGGGTTCACCCTTCTTCACGCTGGGAACCGGACCGCTGGGCACCCCTGCGGATCCGGTCGTCGAGCGCATTCCCCAGATGGTGATGTCGCTGCTGAAGCGCGATGAGGCCCGCATGGCCATCTACGCCTTCGGCCAGTCCCTGAGGCCGGCGCCCGGCTCGGTCGTGACGGAGCCCGGACCGTACTTCCAGATGCCCACGAATTACGTGATCACCGGGGAATACGTCACCAAGACGCTGATGCGTCTCGAAGGTTTTCTCGAGAACGGCCGGTTGCGGGTGCAGCCGGTCATCGAGTCCTACAATGAAGTGCCGCCGCCGGAATGACGTGGGCCGAGGATTCGCCAAGGCCTCCGGCGTGTGCCAACGTACGATCGATTCCTAGACTTATGCAGCTGCGAACCCGAACCTGGCTGGTGATCTGCGTGCTCTCCCTCGTGGGAGCCGCGGTCTTCTGGCGCCTGGGGGAGCAGCGCCTGGCCGGACGCGCCGGAACGACTTCCGTACCGACCGTCCAGCCCGCCGCCGTACCCTCCGCCGCCACTCCGTTACTTTCACCTTCATCCCCGTCGGCGACGACCTCGCCGGCGCAGCCGACGGCGTCGTCCGCCCCGCCAAGCCCGGCTGCCAGCCTGATTGCGCCCTCGGCGACCAATCGAGCGTCCCTGCGACTCCGCAACACGACGCGTTCCATCGATGAACTCGCCCGCGACGACCGAGCCGTGCTTCTTCGCAACGCGCTGATCGACACCACCTCCGGGACGGCGCTTCCCATTCCGGACCATCTTCGTGCCGGAGCCGAAGCCGGATCCTACGTTGTTCAGGCCCGGGGTATTGTTTCGGAGAAGTTCCGCGAGGCCATCACCTCCGCCGGGGCCTCGGTGGTGTCCTACCTGCCGAACAACGCCTTTCTGGTGGCCGCCACCGCCGCCCAGTCCGAACGTTTGGCCCGTTCCGCGGGTGTCGGCGCCGTCTTTGCCTTCGAACCCTACTTCAAGCTGGAACCCGCTCTGCTACCGAAGGCCGTCCAGCAGGAACCCGTCGGCGCAGGGGCCCGTCTCAATCTTACCCTGCTTCCTGGAAGCCGGGACCGTGGCGTGGCTCGACTCGAGGAGATGGGTGCCGCCGTGGTGGGCGAGTTTCCGACCCCGTTCGGTCCTGCGGTCACCGTCGATCCGGCGCAAGCCTCGCTCGTCGCCCTGGCCCAGCTTCCGGAGGTGCAGGGAATCGAACTGTTTCGTCAGCGGCAGATGCTCAGCGACCTGACCCGGCCGCGCCTGGGCATTTCGTTCGGGACGAATGCTCCAGGAGCGTTCACAAACACCCTCGGTCTCACGGGCACGAACGTTTTCGTCGGGGTCAATGATAGCGGCATCGATGCGACGCATCCGGATCTCGAAGGGCGGGTGACCGCGGACCTCCCTCGAAATCTGACGGATCCGTTCGGGCATGGCACCCATGTCGCAGGAATCATCGCGGGCAGCGGTCTCAGGTCGACGAGCGTCTCCAACGTCCCCCCGGGTTCCGTGCGTGGTGCGGACTTCCGGGGCATGGCCCCGTCCGCAAAGCTCTATTCGCAATTCACGGATCCCGACATTGGTCCCGCCACGGGTGACGCCTATCTCGTTGGGAATTTTGCGACGAACTACTTCATCACCCTCGGCGGCACGAACATTCCGATCGTCAACAACAGTTGGGGGTATCCCAATTCTGCGGAGTACACCACGGCGTCCGCGACCTTCGACGCCGCCGTCCGCGATTCTCTTCCCGAGATGGCCGGTGAGCAGGCCGTGGTTTACGTGTTTGCGGCCGGCAATGATGGGAAGGGGGCGAGCAGTGGGCAGGCGGGAGAGCCTTCGACCGTGGCGTCACCCGCCACCGGCAAGAACGTGATCGCAGTCGGGGCCATCGAGAGCCCCCGGGGTATCACCAATGAGGTGGTCGGTCTGGATGAGTTGGGCAACCTCAGCACCAACCGCGTTTTCGAAGCGGAGACAGACACCTCCTTCCAAGTCATCGGACAATCCAGTCGCGGCAACGTCGAACCTGGCATCGAGGGCGTCTACGGTCGGTTCAAGCCCGATGTGGTTGCCCCGGGATCCTTCATCCTTTCCACCCGGTCCGCCGGTTGGACCGATCCAACCGAGCACTCGTCGCCGCAGACGGACACCCTTACCAACCAGGAAATCGGTCCGGGTGCGCAGAGTTCCTACACGCTCCTGGTGCCCAACAACGCAACGCGTTTCAGCATCCGGATCATCCCGAACGAGCGATCCCCTCGTCCTTTTCCTGCGCTGCCACTGTTCCTGAAGTTCAATGCTTCCGTCGGTGCGGCCGACCAGGCGGGTTCGAGCAATGTGATTCAGGTTCCACCCGACGCCGTGCTTCAGCCGGGAATTTGGGTCTACGCGGTGGCCAATCCCACCGCTCGGCCGATCTCGTTCGACATCCAAACCAGCACCGTGTTGGCCGCGCAATCGGAGTCCTACTTCACCGAACTGAAGAAGATCAACGATGCCGTGGGGCCCGACTATGTGTTCGCAACGGGCACGAGCATGGCCGCGCCGGCGGTCACTGACATGCTCGCCCTCTTCCAGGACTGGCTGCAGCGCGAAAAACGGTCCTCCAGCCCCGCCCTGCTCAAGGCCCTGCTGATCAACGGATCCCGGTCGCTGGGGTCGATGTACAATTTCAGCGTCCGCGATGTCATCAATCTCCAGGGTTGGGGCCTTGTGAACCTTTCCAACACTCTACCGGCGGGCGAAATCGGTTCCCCGACGGGCGGTGTGTTTGGCATCCAGTACACGCATCAGACGGGCTCGAACGCCCTGGTGACCGGGCAAAGCCGGAGCTGGGATGTGAAGGTCTCCCCGACGGCGCAGGACCAGATCCTCAAGTTAACCCTCGTGTGGACGGATCCTCCCGGCAATCCGAACGCCGGCGTCAAACTGGTCAACGATCTGGATCTTGAGGTCCGCAATGTCGCCACCGGCGAGCTGATTGCCGGCAACGACATGCCTTATCGCAGTGACTTCAACACGGTGCACACGGATGCCTCCACGATGACCAATGATGTGGTCAACAACGTGGAGAACATCCTGATCCGTCCGCCCCTCGGCACGAATTACACCGTCACGGTCCGCGGCAGCCGGGTGCACGTGAATGCCGTCACGAGTCATCCCGACGGCATCGCCCAGGATTTCGCGCTGGTCGCCTCCCTGGAAAACACGGCGCTGACCAATGCCCTGACCATTGCTTCCACGCCCGTCGATCTGGCGATCAATGTCCCCTTGCTCCGCTTTCCCACGAACGGACTGGGGTTGTTCAATCAACGTGTCGGTGCCAATTCCCCGAAGTTCGGAGCCGGGTCCGGCGCGACCAACCAGTGGCTATTTTACGTCTTCACCAATCTGACGCAGTTCACCCCGGACTCGATTGGGATCACGAACGGTCAGTATGTTGCGTTCCTCACCTCACCGCAGCAGAACCTTTCGGCGCCTCGCGCCGGGGACCCCGACATTGATCTGTACGTTTCCACCGACCCGTCCCTCACCAATCTGTCCCCCGTCGCCATTGCCGCCGCCAGGAAGTCCCGGAATCCGGGGGGCAGTGAACTGGTTTTCTACACGAATTCAGTCCTGGGCACGGTCTATTATGTCGGGGTGAAGTCGGAGGATCAGCAGGCGGCGGAGTTCAGTTTCGTTTCTCTCTCCAGCAACATTCCCTTCGACCAGGATGATGAGGACGGAAACCGGATTGTTAACGGTCTGCCATTTCGTGTGCCGATTCCTGACGGGTCCCCGGACCAGCCCAGCGCGGGTTATGTCTATGGCATCGTGACCAAGGAGTTGAATGTCCAGACGGTGACGGTCACGAACACGGTTTCCTACGACAGCACGGGCGACATCCTCTGGAATCTGAGCCATGCCGGGGAATTTTCGGTGCTCAACAATCATGCCTTGAATCCGGAGGGGTCCGGGGGGCTGTTCACACTGCTCTTCGACGACAGCAACGGGAATGATTCGGGTTTCGGTACACTCTTCCCCCGGCGCACCGATGGTCCGGGTCATCTGACCAGTTTCACGGGACAACCGGCGGCGGGAGTCTGGATTCTGACGGTGGTGGACAACGCGATTTCGCAGACCTCCACCAACGTGGCGATGACGCTCAAGATCGTGCCCCAGCCCCCGGATAACGGTTTCATCTTTGGCTCGCTGGAGCCGTTCGCGTCCGTGGTCTACACCAAGGATGTTCCTGTCGGTGCGACGAATTTCACGGTGCGGGTTGCGTCCATCAATCCCGCGAGACCCCTGGAGGTGAGCGTTCAGCGTGGTGAGGCCGCCCCTCCCGGTGGCGGCGACAAACATGCCACAATCCCCCCCTCGGGTGGCGACCTGTCCATTGGCTTGCGGGACGTTCCTCCGCTGAATCCCGGGCGCTATTTCATCACCGTCTACAACCCGAATGAGATCAGGGTGGAATACGCGATCCGGTTCTCCTTCGGGTTCGATCCGTCGGCCAGCAATGAATCGACCTATGGGCTCGATCTTCCTCTGCCCGTTCGAGATGACGCCCGATTCGTTTCCCGTCTTCTGATCGGGGAGGATCTGGAGATCGCGGACATCAAGGTGGGCATCCGGGCCCAGCATCCCCGCATCTCCGATCTCGTGTTCCGATTGGTCAGCCCCTTCGGCGATCGATTGCTGCTGGCGGAAAATCGCGGCGGCCCTTCAGGCAAGGCCTACGGAGGCCTGCGTTTTGGGCAGAAAATCTTCACCACGTTTCCGTCCGACACCAACCTGGCGAACATCGCGATCAAGGACGGCATTGCTCCGTTCACCAACAACCCGGCGATCTCCGGTTCCTCGAATCGGGTGATCATGGCCGACAGCTTCGAACGGGCCGCGGCTGGAGTCTATGCGGCCGGCTCGGTGGTCCTGCCCGGCTGGCAGGTCACGGAGGGCAACGTTGCCGTGGTCCAGGTGGCGCCGGGCGTCACGAACGTCGCGGATGGCTCCAAATACATCAGTTTTGTGGGGGGAAGTTCCGGCATCGGGACGAATGTGGTCCTCAGTCCGGATCAACTTTATCGCGTCCGATTCGCTGCCGGCCGGGTTGGGATCGGTGGCAATCAGGGGTTGCGTCTGTACATCGGGGGAGTGCTTGGACTGGAGCTCAAGAACGACACGCTGGGCGCGGGATGGTACCGGCAGACTTACCTTTTCAAGGCGCCCGCCGCCCGAACCCTGATCGAGTTCCGGACTCCGGCCTCGGGCGCGGCCTACGCCGTGGATGATGTCAGCATCGAGGAGGCTGATCCGCCGCTCAACGCCTACTTCCAGCCGGAGGAGACCTTGCGCAGTTTGGTGGGGAAGCGCTCGATCGGCGATTGGAAACTCGAGGTGACGGATTCCCGGGCCGGGCCGTTGTCTTCCGAACTGAGTGATTTCGAGTGGCGCCTCGAGATGATCTACGCGCGGCCTGCCGTCGAAGCGGTCCGGTTGACCAATAACGTGCCTTACTTCGGGGTCATCGACGGGACCGAGATCAAGTATTTCTATGTGGAGGTGCCGTTCTGCGCGACCCTCTCGTCGAATGTGGTATCCGGCGAACTCGGGTCGCTGATGCTGTTCGGGGACCGCGCGGGGCTGCCCCAGGCAAGTCAGTCGGAGTTTCTGGATGACTACGGCCCCTACCTGAACGTCGAGGCTGGAGGCATCGGACAGTTCACTCTGACCACGAACTTCCCGGCAGCCGCCCCCCTGATCCCGGGTCAGCGATATTACCTCGCCGTCCGCAACTATCAGTTCGACCGCACCAACAACTCCTTTGGAATCCGGGTGCAGTTCGACTGCGAGGATCCCGGTCTGCCGGTCGTGCCTTCCCTGACCAATTCGGTGGCCACGGTCGGTCAGATCCTGCCGGGTCCCCAGCTGCACTACTACCAGTTCGTGGTGAGCACCAATGCCGTCCAGACCGATTTCGAGCTCACCGGGATCAATGGCAATGTCGACATGTATGTCCGGTACGCACGACTGGATGACTTCCCGTTGCCCTCGCCGAATGTGTTCGATTATCTGGCGGACAATCCCGACCCCGCCGTCGTCGATCGGATCTCCGTGGAGCGGGTGTCGCTGCCGATGCCCCTTGTGCCTGGGGTGTGGTATGTGGCGATCCGGAACTCCGACACCCGGGCGGTCGATTACACCACCGCGGCGACCGAGAGCTACACAACGATCGTCAATCTGACGAATGCGGTGGCGTACCCGAACCTCATCGGGCCCACGGATCCGTTGGTTGGGATACGATCGACCAACCTCCAGTACTACGCGTTTTTCGTTTCACCCAACGCCATCGGGGCACGATTCGAGACCTTTGGCGCGGATGGAGACATCAACCTCTACGTGCGCCGGGGACTGCCGATTCCGACTCCCTCCGACTTCCACTTCGCCTCACGATCCCCGGGGAATCTGGATGAAGTGATCTCGGTGGTGAACACCGACTCGCCGGTCTGGCTGTCCCCTGGGTGGTGGTTCCTCACGGTCGAGAACTCGGATGCGGCCAACGTCGCGTACTCGATCCGGGCCACCGAGTTTCCGGCCAACATCATTCCGCTGGCGGACGACATTCCGTTCACCAACGTGGTGGCCGCTGGAGCCGCCCCGGACTACTACTCGTTCCAGGTCAGTCCTTCCGCCCTGGCCGCGAAGTTCGAAGTGTACGGGATGTCGGACGACGTCCATTTGCTTCTGCGCAGGGATCTGCCCGTGCCGAACAACAACGACTTCACCTATGCGAGCCGGAATCCTGGGCTTGTGGAGGAGGTCATCGAACTGACGCCGTTCTCGTTCCCGGTGAATCTCACGCCGGGTCCGTGGTACCTGGGCGTGGTCAACAACAGTGGAAACAACGCCACCTACACGGTCAGGGCCTCCGAGCAGACCGCGCGCATCGTCACCCTTACCAACGGCATTCCCCAGAATGCGAGCCTGCGGGCCGGTGGCGAACTGGACTATTTCCAGTTCACCGTTAGTCCCGGCGCCACCGCGGCCGAATTCAAGCTGACGTCGGCCGGGGCGGGTGATCTCGATCTGTTCGTTCGCAAGGGACCTCCGCTGCCCGACGCCTCGAACTTCCACTACGCCGGCCAGGGATCCGGCACCGGGGATGAAGTCATTCGGTTGGGCACGAACTCGGCCCCGGTCCCGGTCAGCCCCGGGATCTGGTATCTGTCGGTGACGAACAAGGAGGCGGCGACGGTGGGCTACGAAATCACCGCCACCGAGTTCGGGGTGGTCGTGCCTCCGCCCTCGGATCAGATCACCAACATCGTCGTCACCACGAACAGCGTGTGTCTGACGTGGATCTCGATCCCGGGCACTAACTACTACGTCGTGGCCCGCAGCAATGTGCTGTCGGCCGCCTGGACTCCGGTTTCACCCACACTCACTGCCACGGACACCACGACAACCTGGTGCCTGCAGCCGCCCGGCCCCTGGCGGGTCTTTGATGTGCTGGTCGGGGAGTCTCCGCTGGTTCCCATCGTCGATCCCGTCCCGGTGCTTCGTCTCAATGGCACCGACATCTGCGTGAGCTGGGCCTCGGTTCCTGGAACGAATTACTTCGTTGAGGCCAAGAAATCGTTCACCGAGGTGGATTGGACAGTTCTCACGCCCGTCATCACTGCCCAGGGAACGACCACGGAACTCTGCTACCCGATCGTCCTGGGTTACCGGTTCTTCCGGGTGGGCGTCGGCGATCGCGGTGTTCCGGTCCCGACACCCGTGCCTTCGGACAAGGTGGATGTGATCCCGGGGCCGGATGGTGTCTGTGTCACCTTCCCGAGCAAGCCGGGGCTCGACTACATCGTTCAGGCGAAGCGTGACACGTTGGAGGCCAATTGGACCGTTGTTTCCGAGGCGCTGCGGGGAACCGGATTGCCGGTCACGTTCTGTCTCAGCGGTTTGACGGATTTCCGGTATTTCCAGGTGATCGAAGGGGTCACCATACCTCTCGCCCCGCCGGCCAGCGTGCCGGTTCCGGCCGTCCGGCTTGCCGTGGACGGTGCCTTCCAGTTGTGCCTCACCTGGGACACCCTTTTGGGAGGGGAATATTTCGTGGAAGCCAAGGAACGGATCGCGGATCCCTCCTGGTCGGTCATCAGTCCCATTTCGAAGGCGAGTTCCACCACCCTGAGTTTCTGTCAGTCGCTGGCCTCGAAGTGGCGTTATTTCCAGGTGCGCCGCGTGAACAGTGTGGTGGAACCGATTCCGCACATTGATGCCATCGAGATGACCGCCAGGGGTCCGAGAATCGTGTGGAGCGGATCCGCCGGGGCCCGGTATCAAATGTTCTACTCGGACGCCCCGATGGGTGCCTGGCTGCCGCTGGGCGGGCCGGTGACTTCCGTCACGGGCACCCTCGAGTTCATCGACGACGGCACCATGGTGCCGTTCTCGGGTCCGTTCCGGTTGTACCGGATCCAGCGACTGCCCTAGAGGATCAGGCGATGCGCGCCTGAAGTTCGCGAAGCGGCCGGGTCATCGTGACCTTCTGGCCGTCCTGGAGAAATACGACGTGCTGGCCTCCAGGCATCGGCTGGAGTTCGCGTATGCGCTGGAGATGAACGAAGGCGGAGCGACTGACGCGGAAGAACAGCTCGTCCGGAAGTTCCTTTTCCAGGTTGACCATCGTTTCGCGGAGAACATGGCTGGTTTTGCCGGTGTGAAGCACGGCGTAGTTCCCCGCAGCCTCGATCCAGTCGATGTCGTCCAAGCGGACGAACACGACGCGATCAGGGTCCTTCACCATGAGCCGACGTTGTCCCGGGGGAAGGGGGGCGCGTTGTTCCAGCCATTGGGTCAGCCTGCGGTTCGACGTGGCCGGGGTCTGGGCCTCCACCGCGCGGCGGGCGCGTTCCACCGCCTGCTGAAAGCGGGCGAGCTTGAACGGTTTGAGCAGGTAATCGACAGCATTCACCTCGAAGGCTTCCAGGGCGAAGTTGTCGTGGGCCGTGGTGAACACGATCGCTGGCGCAACACCCGGCGGCAACGCCTGCAGCACCTCGAACCCCGTCAATCCGGGCATCTGGACATCGAGGAAGACGACATCGGGCTTCAATTCCGCAATCTGGGCAAGACTGTCGGTGCCCGTGGCGCATTCGGAAACGATCTCGATGTCCTCGACCTGTCCAAGAAATCCCCGAACTCGTTCCCGTGCCAGGGGTTCGTCGTCGGCTATCAGGGTGCGAAGCGGCATGGAATGATCCTTCTTCAGGCGGGAAGCAGCGGAGTGGGCGATTCCGACCGCGGCAGCCGGATTTCCACGTCGAGCCCACCTCCGGGCCGGTGGGCCAACAGCAGGGAGGCGGCGTCCCCGTGGAGTTCCCGGAGTCGCGCCCGCGTATTGGCCAGCCCAACCCCGGTTCCACGCGACCCGTCCGCCCGCGGGTCGAATTCGGGACCCGTGTTTCCGATTCGCAGAACAATCTGACCTCCCTCCTGTCGGGCGCTCAGATCGATGCGTCCGTTGTCCTCCGATCGTTCGATGCCATGGCGGATCGAGTTTTCGAGAAGCGGTTGGAGCACCAGGGTGGGGATGGGTTCCCCCAGGCACTCCGGGGAGATGTCCTCGTGCACTTCCAGGCGATCCCCGAACCGGACCTTCTCGATGTCGAGATAGCGTCGGGCGAATTCCAGTTCGGTGCGCAACGGGGTTTGCGGGCTGTTCTGCGAGCTCAGGGTGAGCCGAAGAAAATCGGAAAGGCACGCGATCATTTCGTCGGCGGCATGCGGATCCCGATGCACAAGGGTGGCGATCGCATTGAGGGTGTTGAACAGGAAATGGGGATTCAGCTGCATGCGCAGGGCCTGGAGCCGCACCTCCGCCAGCTGGCGTGAAAGCTCCTGGGATTGCCGGTCCCGCTCGCGCAGTCGGCGCTGGTGATCCAGCCAGTGCCAGATCGCGACGATCAGGGCGTAGGTGAAGAGATTGGGCTGGATGCGGCTGGCGAAGCCGAACCAAAACCGGCGGGAGAGAGGAGGGGACGTGGACGAAGAGGTCGTCGGCGCCGTGGCCGGTGCCGTTCCCGGGGCGGTTGGGCTGGGCGTGGACTGGGTTCGCCGGGGACCAAAAACGTTGGAGGGATGGAGGTGTTCCGGGGTGAGCCATTCGATGATCGCGGTGTTGAGCACCGAGAAGATCAGGGCGCAGGCCGCCGCACCGAACAGGTGGGCGGTCAGGGATTTCCACCAGGCCTCGACATGGAGCGGAAACCGCCGGGACAGGGCGAACACCAGGGGAACCAGGAGCGCCCAAAGCCAGCTCTCGCGAACCAGATTCAGAATCGCGGCAAACCAGGGGATCGTCCGTCCAAAGCTGGCCATGGCCAGGACTGTCTGGATCGCCAATGCCAACCCCACCGCGGTGGCGATGGCAAACGTGACCAGCACAGGGCGCCCACGGGAGGATGCCGACAGCGGGGCCGCCCCGGGCAGGGGTGGGGCAATCGGCACGGCGGTCCGAGCATCCGTCATGGAGTGATGACGCCGAGTTTCGTGACGTTCCTGCGACCCATTGGTGACCAATGCCCCCTCCCATGGGGCGGGTGGGCGGTCGCCGGGGACGGGCTTTCGAGGAACCGGGTGCAACGGCAGCCGGTACCGGCTAGAACAGGGAAGTGAAACGGCATCTCGGGAGACTGGGAATTCTGACTCTTGTGACCATGACAACCTCGGCAATCCAGGCGGTCGAACGGCCCGGGGGCAGATCTCGCGCCACACGTTCCGAGGTGGTGGCGCGCGAAGGCATGATCTGCACCAGCCATCCGTTGGCAACCCAGGCCGGCATCGAAGTGCTGAAGGCCGGAGGCTCGGCGGTGGATGCCGCCATCGCTGCCAACGCCTGCCTGGGACTCATGGAACCTACGAGCTGCGGCATCGGCGGCGATCTCTTCGCGCTGGTCTGGGAGGCGTCCGGAAAGAGGCTCCATGGACTCAACGCCAGCGGGCGTTCCGCCCGAAAACTGAATCTGGCCTGGTTCCGGGAACACGGTATCACGCGGATTCCCTCTTACGGTCCGCTTCCGGTCACCGTTCCCGGCTGTGTGGATGGCTGGTTCACGCTGCACACACGGTTCGGAAAACTCCCGATGTCCAGGATCCTTGCCCCCGCCATCGGCTACGCGCGCGATGGATTTCCGCTCAGCGAGGTGATCGCCGAGGATTGGGGAAGAAACGCGCCCAAGCTTGAGAAGTACCCCAATTTTCCCGAGACCTACATGCCGGGTGGGAGGGCACCGCGCGCGGGCGAGGTCTTCCGCAACCCGGGGCTCGCCCGGACCCTCGGGCGTCTGGCCGAAGGCGGACGCGACGCCTTCTACCAAGGGGAGATCCCCGCCACCATCGCAGCGTATCTGAAGCGGGCCGGAGGTTTCCTGGATGAGCAGGACTTCGCCAGCCACACCAGCGACTGGGTGGAACCGATCACGACAAACTACCGGGGCTATGACGTCTGGGAGTTGCCGCCGAACGGCCAGGGGCTGTCGGTGCTCCAAATGCTGAACCTTCTGGAAGGGTACGATCTCAAGGCCATGGGCTGGGGAACCCCGGCGGCCATGCACGCCTTCATCGAAGCCAAGAAACTCGCGTTCGAGGATCGCGCCAAACACTACGGAGACCCGGCCTTCAGTCGGATCCCGGTTCGCGAATTGCTCGACAAGGGCTATGCGGCCCGTCGACGGACGCTCATTGCCGCGGACCGGGCCGGCGAACGTTACGAGGCGGGGGACGTCGGCCTGGGGCAGGGGGACACGATCTACCTGACCGCCGCGGATTCCGCCGGCAACATGGTTTCCCTGATCCAGAGCAATTACCGGGGCATGGGATCGGGAATGACGCCGGACGGCCTGGGGTTCGTCCTTCAGGACCGGGGCGAGGCTTTCGTTCTCACTGAAGGCCATCCGAATGCGTTCGCACCCGGCAAACGTCCTTTCCACACCATCATCCCGGCGTTCGTGACGCGCGAAGGGCGGCCCTGGCTGAGCTTCGGGGTCATGGGCGGCGACATGCAACCTCAGGGACATGTCCAGATTCTCATGAACCTGATCGATTTCGGAATGGGACTCCAGGAGGCCGGCGACGCACCCCGCATCTATCACACAGGCTCCTCGGAACCCACCGGCGAGAAAAGTACGGGCTCCGGGATCGTGAATCTGGAATCCGGCTTTCCCCCCGAGTCGGTCCGAGCCCTGGAAACCCTGGGCCACCGCCTCGGCAGGACGTCGCCCCAGTCGTTCGGCGGTTATCAGGCGATTCGTGTCGATGCTGAGCAGCGGGTTTATTTCGGGGCGAGCGAGTTCCGAAAGGACGGCCAGGCGGCGGGTTACTGAGCCCGTGGTTTTCAGGAGGACCGGATGCGCGGAAACTCGCCGGCGACTCCGATCCCATGCGGGATCTGCTGATGAACGCTGACCGGGTCCACACTCCAACGCGCCGCCAGGATCGGCACCTTGTCGAGGTTCGAAAGAATCGATTCCCGGGCCATGGCCGATTGCGGAGCAGGATCCGTGTAGTCCGGGCATCGCATGCGGAACGTCTTTTCGGCCGGCGTCGGCTCCCCTTCATTCCAAAGCGTCACCCCGGCCCAGGCGAAAGCCCGGACCACCCCGCCCCCTCGCGCCCAGGCCCAGCCATGGTGGCCAAGAACCCGGTTGAAGCAGAAAAACTGGGCGGAACCCAGGCGGACACTGAGCGCCCGCAGCAGGTGATAAACCTCGTCGATGTCCTCTGCCGGGTCAGGAATGCCGGGGCCGGTGACGAGCACCCATCCGTTCACCGGTGGCGCCAGGAACAGTGCCTGACGGTGGTTTCCCGCCAGTCCATCCTCGATGCTGCAGGGGGTGACATCCGAGAGCGCCAGGGCCTGCCGCACTTCCCGCACGGAATTGGCGCGCACCGCCATCCAGCGGGCGGGCACGAGCAACACCCCCCCGGTGTGCCATTCCACGGCGGGGGACACGGGCGGAACGGTCGTCTCCTCCAGACGCAGGTCCCGCCGCTTCTGCCCGACAAAATGAAGAACCAATACCAGGCACGCCGCCCCCAGCACGACCACGGCCGCAATCAGGAGGAGCAGAAGTGCCGGCACAACGTCCGCCGCCTCAACCTCGAAGGAGGGGTCGGGGATCGCGCTTGATCCGATGTCCGCCAGAAACCCAAGCATGGGTGATGGGACACTGTAAGGAGGCTCGGCGTGGCTTCAACCGGAAATGCTGTTCAACACGGCGTCGCGATAAAGCACCGACAGACGTTCGAATCGAGGATCCCGTCGGAGCACGCGCCCGTCGAGGGAGTCCACCTCGATCAATCCCCGGGTGCTCACCGTCAGGAATGCCCCCATCGACGCATGCAGCGCCTCGGGCGGATGGGCGCCTGTTCTCACCGGCCAGCCCAATCCACGCAGCAGCTCCAGAACAAATTGTCGCGTCACCCCGGCCAGGGCCCCCTGGGAAAGGTCCGGGGTCGAGATCGTGAGGCCGTCCGGGTCGAACCAGAAAATGTTGGTGGCCACGGTTTCCGCAATCGCTCCGGATTCGTTCAGAAGCAGGGCCTCGTCCGCGCCCGCCGACTCGGCCTCCATGCGGGCCATGACGTGAAGAAGCTTCGACGCGGTCTTGTGCGCGGCCAGCGATCCCCTGGAGGGAACCCGGAATCCGGACGTGTGCAACCGGACGGGCTGGGCCTGGGGACCGTCAAAGGGCGGAGCCGCATCAGCCATCAGGACGATCGTCGAAGGCCCCGAGCCGCGCGCTGAATAGCCCCGGAGGCCGGGCCCGCGCGAAATGCTGAGTCGGAGGCTGGCGTCCGAAAGCTGATTGGCCCTGAGGAGTTCGAGGGCTGCGGCGGGAATCGATTCCAGCCCGTGGGGAAGGGGCAGGCGGAGTTCCTCCAACCCACGACGGAGGCGCTCCCGGTGCAGGTCCCAGAGAAACAGCCGGCCACGATAGGCGCGAAAGGTTTCAAAGAGTCCGTCACCGTAAAGGAACCCACGGTCGAACACGGAGATCCGGGCCTCCTCGGCGGGCACCAGGGATCCGTTGAGATGGACTCTCATGGCCTGGGTGCCGGAACGCCCGCCAACCGCAAGGCCGCGGCAAACCCGGAGGCCTTGGCGAGGGTTTCCGCGTATTCCTCAGCCGGCACCGAGTCCGCGACGATCCCTGCGCCCGCATGGTACCACGCCCGACCCTGGGTGATCAGAGCCGTGCGGATGAGGATGGAGAGCTGGCTCTCCCGGTTGAAACCAAGGTAGCCCGCGCAACCGGTGTAAGGCCCTCTCGCCACGGGTTCAAGTTCGTCGATGATCTCCATGGCCCGGATCTTCGGCGCCCCCGTGATGCTGCCCCCCGGAAAACAGGCCTCCAGGGCCGCCGGATGCGTCACCCCCGCACGCAGGCGCCCTTCCACGGTCGAGACGAGATGCTGGACCTGCGGGAATTTCTCCAGACGCATGAGGTCGGGAACACGGATGGAACCAAACTCGCACACCCGGCCGAGATCATTGCGGAGGAGGTCGGTGATCATCAGGAGTTCCGCGAGTTCCTTGCGGCTGGTCTGCAATTCGTAAGTGAACCGGGCATCGGCGGTCGCGTCCGGGGACCGGGGGCGCGTGCCCTTGATGGGGCGCGTCAGAACATGCTGACCACTGACTCGCAGGAAAAGTTCCGGCGACACCGAGGCCACCTGAAAATCGCCCGCATCCAGATAAGCCGCGAACGGAGCCGCCGAGAGGCCGGCCAGCCGTTCGAAGAAGAGCCAGGGATCCTCCGCGAGGGGCGCCGACAGTCTCTGGGAGAGATTGACCTGGTAGATGTCCCCCGTCCGGATGTAGCGCTGCGCCGCGAGCACGGCGTCGCAAAAGGATTCGCGGGAGAAGGAAGAGGTGATCCCGGGATCGCCTGCCGCCGGTCGAATCCCGGTGGGGGATCCCGACCGGCCCGGAGGATCCTCCCCCGGGGTAGACTGCCGGCTCAGGAGCAAATGCCAGCGGTCGGCGGCCCTTCGCGCCGCGGCCTGATCCCGCGACCCGTCCGGACGGAGCCCCGTGGAGACCACCCAAGTGCATCCTTCGCGGTGGTCGAAGACCGCCAGGCTGTCATGGAAGCCGATCCAGCACTCGGGAAGTTCCAGGTCGTCCTCCGGCCCGGGCCCAAGCCGGGGTTCGACAAAGCGGCGCAGGTTGTAGCCCCAGTATCCGAACGCACCTCCCAGAGGGAAAGGGAGGTCGATCTCGTCCGGCATCTCAAATCGCGCCAGCAACGAATCCAGCAATCGCCAGGGATTGCCGAAGTGCACCTGCACGGGATGGCCTTCCTGGTGGAGTTCGCAACGGGAGCCGCGGCTGCGCAGCACCAGGAATGGCCGCACGGCAACAAACGAGTACCGGGCCTGCGCATGCTCGAAACCGTCACTTCGAAGAAAAACCAGCCCCGGCTCGCCACGCAACCGGCTGGCCAGCAAATCCGGGGAAAGCCCCGTCCCCGCCGCTTCCACCAGGGTCTTCATGCTCCGATCAACGCCCAAGTCCCCGCCACAGGCAGCGGTCCGATCGCAGGGGACTCACCGAGGCCAGCACACAACGGTCGGGTCGGAGAAACTCGCGGGCCGCCGACTGGATCGCGGCCGCATCGACCTCACGGAGTTCGGCCTTGAGCTGCTCCACCGGCGTGGGTTGTCCCGAGGCAATGACCTGTTCGCCCAGCCACATCATGTGGTGCTCGGTGTTCTCCAGCCCGAGATCAATCTGGCCGATGGCGTAATCCCGCGCCCGGCGCAGTTCAGCCCGGCCGACGGGAGTGTTCACCAGGCGCCGGATTTCGCGCATCACCAGACGGAGAACAGGCTCCGCCTTGCCGGCATCCAGCCCCACCGAAACCACCAGATCCCCGACATCCTCCCAGAAACTCGGGGTGGTATAGATCGAGTAGGCGAGTCCGCGATCCTCACGGACGATCTGGAACAGCCGGGAGCTCATGTTCTCCCCCAGCACAATGTTCAAAAGACGCACGGCGGAACGCCGGGGATCAAGCCGGGAACAGGTCCGGAATCCGAGGGCGATCTGCGATTGCTCCGTCGCCTTGCGAACCAGGCGAACCGTGGTGTCCAGCGATTTGGCCCCGGCAGGCTCCCCGATCGGGCGGGGCGAGATGCGCATGCGGCCGGAGCGTTTGCGGACCGCTTCGACCACCGTGTCGTGGTCCAGGGCGCCTGCGGCGGCGACCACCACCGATGGCGCCGCGTAGTTCGACTTCAGAAACGCCAGCATCTCCTCGCGTCCGATGCGGCGGATGGACTGGAAGGTGCCGGTGAGCGGACGGCCCAGAGGATGGCCCGGCCACATGGTTTCATTGAGCAGCTCCTGCACATGCTGCTGCGGCTGGTCGAGGTACATGGCGACCTCCTCCCGGATCACGGCCCGCTCCCGCCGGATGTCGGTGGGCGCGAAACGGGAATTCAGGAGCATGTCGAAGAGAACATCGACCAGATCATCCAGCCGCTCGTGGAGAGCCTTCGAGTAAATGCAGGTGTGATCCTCGCTGGTGAAGGCATTGAGGTATCCCCCGATCCCCTCCACATCCTGGGAAATCCGCTCGGCCGAACGCCGCCGGGTCCCCTTGAACAGCATGTGCTCGATGAAATGGGCCACCCCATTGAGTGAACGGGTTTCGTGACGACCTCCGGCCGCGACCCACAGCCCGACGCTCGCGCTCGCCATGTGAGGCATGGCTGCCGTCGCGACCGTCAGACCGTTCTCGAGGCGGGTAAGGCGATGAACCGCTGGGACAGCCACAGGCGCAGTTTCAGCGGAAGGCGCTCGGCGCCCGTCGCGGGGTTCCCGTCTCGCGCCGGAAATCGATGAAGCGCTCCACCGCTTCATCAATGCTGTCCGTCACAAGGAAAAGTTTCTCGTCCCCCGGCGAAATCATGCCGGTTGGAATCAGGGTGGATTCAATCCACCGGATAAACCCATCCCAGTGCGAGTGCCCAAACATCACCATCGGAAACCGGGGGATGCGTTCAGTCTGCACCAGGGTGATGATCTCGGCGAACTCGTCCAGGGTTCCGTACCCTCCGGGAAAGAACACGAATCCCATGCTGTACTTCGCCAGGCACACCTTGCGGGCGAAGAAATAGCGGAAGTCGACCTGGACCCCGGCATACGGATTCGGGGCCTGCTCGTGCGGCAGCTTGATGTTCAAGCCGACACTGAGGTTCCGATCCACCTCCGCGGCCCCGCGGTTGGCCGCCTCCATGATTCCCGGTCCGCCCCCCGTGATCACCGGAAATCCCTGCTTCGCCAGCTTGCGCCCCATTTCCGAGGCGGCCCGATAGAAGGGGTCCGATTCAGGGGTTCGGGCCGAACCGAATATCGTGATGCCGGGCGGCACCTGGGACATCTCTTCAAAGGAATCCACGAACTCAGACATGATTCGGAGAACCCGCCAGGGGTCCTCCTCCCAGAATCGGTTCGCGCCTTTGCTGTGTTGGGGAAGGTTCATCGGAATGCCAAGAAAGTTGTTTAGCTGTTGTCGCCACCCAGAAGTCGGCCCATGCCGCCCAGGATCGAGCCCTCGTCCCGCCCGCCTCTTCCCGTCTGCGGGGCCGCCGCAAAGATGCGGCCGGCCAGGCGGCTGAAGGGCAGGGACTGCAACCAGATGCGGCCCGGTCCGCGGAGCGTGGCGAAGAAAAGACCCTCCCCGCCGAAAAGGGCGGTCTTGATCTTGCCGACGTATTGGATGTCGAAGTTTACGAACGACTGGTAGCCGACAACGCATCCGGTGTCGACACGGATGGTTTCCCCCGGCCCGAGATCGCGCTGCAGCAGGGTGCCTCCCGCATGGATGAAGGCCCAGCCATCCCCCTGAAGGCGCTGCATGATGAATCCTTCACCGCCAAAAAACCCAACCCCCAGCTTCTTCTGGAACGCGAGCCCCACGCTGACCCCCTTCGCGGCACACAGAAACGCGTCCTTCTGGCAGATGATGTCCCCGCCCAGCTCGGAGAGGTTCAAGGCGACGATCTTGCCCGGGTACGGCGCGCCAAAAGCCACCCGCCGCTTCCCAACTCCCTGGTTGTGGAAGACCGTCATGAAGAGGGATTCCCCCGTGACCAGGCGCTTGCCGGCGCTCAACAACGATCCCAGAAATCCGGATGTCTGCTGCGAGCCATCTCCAAAGATGGTCTCCAACTCGATGCCTTCGTCCATGTACATCATGCCCCCCGCCTCGGCCACCACGGCCTCGCGTGGATCAAGCTCGATCTCCACATACTGCATTTCGTTGCCAAAAATCTCGTAGTCGATTTCGTGCATGGCGCCCATGGAATGTTCTTTCGTATGGCTGCTTGATTCGTCCGTGGACGTAGCCCGACGCTGCCGCAAAGTCAACGATCCCCGAAATCCGCACTTGCTTCGGCTAGTTCAGGGCCTACTTTCCCCACCCTTCGCACGCACGCCGCCGCCGGCGGTGACGTCGACAACGCAAGCAGATCGAGAGTTCAAGATTTATGGCTATTTCGGCAAACGACATGCGCAAGGGCATGGCGATCGACTACAACGGGGACATCTGTGTCGTGCTCGAAACCCAGCACCGCACCCCTGGCAACCTTCGTGCCTTCGTCCAGGCAAGCCTCCGCAGCGTGCGCACCGGCAAATCCATGGATGTCCGGTTCAGCTCCGCCGAAAAGGTCGAGGTCATCCCGCTCCAGACCATCAAGATGGAGTTCAGCTACATGGATGGCGAAGACTTCGTGTTCACCAACCCCGAGACGTTCGACACCGTCAATCTGACGCCCGAAATCGTGGGGGACGGGAAGAACTACCTGATCGAAAACCAGGGGGTCACGATCACGTTCGTGGGTGAAAAGCCCATCATTGTCGAACTTCCCGCCAGCCTGATCCTCACCGTGACCGACGCACCCGAGGGCGTCAAAGGCGACTCCGCCAACAACGTCATGAAGACTGTCACCCTCGAAACCGGTATCACCGTGCAGGCCCCGCTCTTCATCAAGAACGGCGAAAAGATCAAGGTGGATACCCGGTCCGGGAAGTACATGGAACGAGCCTGACCGGGGCTTGGTCGAGGCCTGACCGGGTCCTGGTAGGGCTGCTGACTCGGAACGAGCTCGGTCCCCCTCCGGAACGCCTCCGGCACCCCGACCGCCTCCCGTCGCCAGCGCTTGGTCCCATGCCACTTTGCTCGGGCATTGGCCCGACACGATTCAGGTCCGGGATGAACGGCTTTCCGCCGGCGTCCCGGATCTTTTGTGTTTTTTGCCCTCCTTGCGAAAGCCCCGGGAGCCGACCCGGCCACGAATCGCGGGCTTGGCGAGGACCTGGCAGTCAACGTCCGCCGATCGAAAAGGCGATCCGGCTGGGACGCAGCAGCGACAGCAGGGCAGGGCGCCGGTAGGTTAGTCCGCCGGCTCGAGGGAGGGGCGCACGCCGTACTTCTTGAAAAGCGCCTGACAGACGGGGAGGGGTTTGACTCCGGCGGTGCAGCCGGGTTCGGAGAGCGACGCAGCCGCCGCACAGATGCCGGTCTGGAGACACTTGGCAAGGTCCCAGGATTCGTGGAGCCCGAACAAAATACCGGCCGCAAAGGCATCCCCGGCGCCCGCTGTGCCGGCGATATGCTTCTGCGGGACCTTGAGGGAGGATTGCCACACGTCCTCGCCCTTGCGGGTCCGGGCAAAGGCTCCCTCCGGAAAATGAATCACCACCAGCTCCCGGATGCCCATCTGCAGCAGCGCTCCCGCGGCATGGCGAAGCGAGACGGTATCCAGAGTGCCGTCGTTCGAGCGGATCTTGAAGCCGGAGATCTTTCCCGCCTCATGCTCATTCACGATGAGGTAGTCCGTGTATTTCAGCGCCGGGACAACGTACTTTGCGTAGCGATCGCTATCCTCGGTGATGACGTCCAGGGAGGTCTTCAGCCCGGCGTCCTGCGCCTTGGCCAGCAGCGCCGCCCCGCGCGTGCCGTACTTCTTGTCGGGCTGATCCAGGGCATCCAGCAGAAGCAGGTAACCGAGGTGAAGCAGCTTGGCCTTGGATTTCGAAAAATCGAGATCGCTGCCATCCCAGAGCGCGTTTGCACCCCGGTAGTGAAAAAAGGTGCGGCGCCCGCTCCCGATCTCAGTCATCACATCCGTGTAGGATGTGGGGGCCTTGGAGGTCGACTTAAGCCAGCGCGTGTCGATCTTGAGCTCGCGGCAATCCGTCTGGATGCGTTCTCCAAAGGTGTCATTCCCCACCAGTCCGGCAGCCATCAGTGGAAAGGTGGCTCCCAGACGGGAAAGATCCACCAGCACGTTGTACGGGGCACCCCCGGTCCCAAGGCTCTGACTTTGGATGTTGGCCAGCTTCTCCGCCGATGGGTAGACGTCGACCATTTTGACCTCGTCCACGATCCAGTTTCCCGCGGCGAGGACGCCGGCGCGACTGGGACCCTTGTTCGGCTTGGAGATGATGACTGCCATACAGGTGCCTTCCAAAGAGGGCGTTGCGCCGCAGGATAGCCGGCGGGGGAGGCGATGGAAACACAATAATGGGTTGCTTGAGAGGGCGGCGGCGGAGCGGGAGGGATGCCGGCCAGTGGGGGGGCGGGTGAGATCCCGAACCAGGGATGGATTGCTCCGTGAACCGATTTTCTGCGTGCCATGCGACCGGGGAGGATTACTCTTGAGGGCATGACAATCTGGTTGATCGGCGGCGTGTTGATTGGTTTCGCCGCGCTGCTGGGCTTTTTTCTCGGGGCGATCCGCGCCTCGGTCTCGCTGGTGGGGATCATCGCCTCCGCCATGCTGGCCAAATGGGTCGGAAGCTTCCTGGTCGGGCTCGTGCCTTCGCTGGGATTCAAGAATCCGGTTTGGATGTTCTACCTGCCCCCGCTGCTTGGCTTCGTTGTGGCGTCGATTGTGTTCCTGATTGTCGCGCTCGTGGTGCATTACCTGGTCCAAAAGCGGTTCAAGAACAATACCGACGAGTACTCGTACCAGCGCTGGGACCGACTCAACCGCCGCGGTGGGATCGCGGTGGGGGCCGCCATCGGGGTCGTCTGGATGCTGCTCGTCGCCACGGTGGCTTACGTTCCTGGCTATCTGGTGGCCCAACTCGCCGACACCGAGGAGGCTTCAACCCCCCTGCGCGTTGCGAACTCGATCACCCATGATCTCGAACTCTCCGGCCTGAACCGGATGGTGGAACGATTCAACCCGGCCAGCGCCGAACACTTCATCGCCTCGGATGTTCTCGGTCTGATCTACAACAACCCCGCCATCCACAGCCGGCTCGCCAGCTATCCTCCGTTCCTCGGCCTGGCCGAAAAGAAGGAGATCGGCGATCTGGCCAAGGATCCCGAGGTGAACAGCCTGATCCAGTCCAAGGCCGGGCTGAATCAGATTCTGGAACATCCCAAGATTGTGGCCGTGACCGACAACCCCGATCTGGTGAATGAACTGCTCGGACTCGATTTTCGCGATCTCGACGCCTACCTGCGCACCGGCATCTCGGGCAAGTACAAGGACGAGCACATTCTCGGACGCTGGCGCCTCAATGTGCGTCGGAGCATCGCGGAAATGAAGATGGTCTCGACCGACAAGCTGCCCCCGGTGGAGTTCAACCTGCTCCGCAAGGCGCTGAACGTCTATCTTGAGGACATGATGCTCGGGTTCACCACCGACAACAAAACCCTCGTCAAGGTGAAGGCGAAGGATGAACAGAAACTTCTTCAGACGGTCGGACGCGCTTCAGCCTCCACCGCTCCCGCGCCTGGTGCTCCGGGCGAGGACGGCGCATCCCGCGCGACTGTCGCCCGGGCCATTCCCCAGGCCCCTCCCGCCACGGCTCCCGGGGGCGGAATGAGCCCGGAGCTTCGCCAGCGCTACGGTCTGGGCGGCGGGCCCCGCGGCGGTGGCGCCACCGCCCTGGCCCAGCCCCTGTCGTCGGGCGTCGCGCCTGTCGGTGTGGCCCCGAAAGCACCCCCGAAGCAGACCTCCACGGCCCTCGGGCCCCTGATGTCCACGGGCGAAGGCGGCTGGGCCAAATCGGGAGAAGGCTACAAGATCACCGTCTCGAAGGACGGCAAGGAGCTGGTGCTGGAGGCTGTCGTGAAGGAAAACCAACTGATCGCGAAGCACGAAGGTCGGACCCTGGTTTTCGATCGGATTTAGAGGCTGAGCCCCTCGGTTCGTCGGGGGGCCAACCTTATCCAGGTCAGCGGGAGGATCGTAGGAAGGCTGTTTCGGCGACCAACGAGGCCCTGACAGTCCCTGCATCGCCGGGGGGGTGTTGGAACCGGGCTGCTCCGGCTCCGTAGAAGGGGTCGGTGCGCATCCAGGTGAGGGATTGGGGGACGGTCGTCCGATAGATGACGCCCTGAGGAAGGCTGGCGGTGGCGGGGACGGCTGTTTCGAGTGGGACCAGGGGATCCTGGAAAGCGAAACCGACGGGCTCCTCGGTTTCCACGGCGGTCTTGAAAACGCTGACGCCAAAGAGGAGCGCCCCCATGGCCAGGGCCGTGTAGGAGCTTGCGACCATGGGTTCCCGGATCAGGAACTCCCAGAACCGACTCCACCAGGGCAGGTCGGGGATTTCGCTGCCAGCCCGGATGTTGACCAGGATTCGATTGGGCAGGCGGTCGAAGAAGCCGGGAGGCGGCACTTCGTGACGTTTGATCGCGAGGAGGCGGAGCAGGGGATCCTTGTTGGGAGCGGAAGGTTCCATGCGGATCATTTCAGGTAATCGCCGAGGAGGGCCTGAAGCTGCTGGCGGGCGTAAAAGAGGCGGGATCGAACGGTTCCAGGGTTGCAGTCCATGATGGCTGCAATTTCGTCGTGGGGCAGGCCCTGAATATCGTGGAGGATCACCGCCATTCTATGTACGTCGGACAGCTTCAGCAGAGCCACGTTCAACTTTTGCTGAAGCTCGGTCAGATCGATCTGGCGGCGGGGAGTCTGTTCGGAAACGAAAGCCACCAAGTCGGGGTCGTGTTCCGCGTTGAAATCGAGGTCATTCAGGCTGAGGTGGGCGACCCTGTTCCGCCGCTGCTTGAGAAAATTCAGGGTCCGGTTGACCGCGATCCGGTAGAGCCAGGTGAAAAAACCACAATCTCCCTTGAATCCGCGAAGGGCATTGTAGGCCTTGATGAAGGTCTCCTGGGTGATGTCCGCGGCGTCCTCATGATTTGCGGTCATGTGGTAGACCGTTGCATAGACACGCTCCTGATGGCGTCGGACAAGCACATCGAAGGCGGAAAGGTCGCCGCCTTGGGCCCCACGCACGAGGCTGGGCTCGTCGAGGTCCTCCAGGCGAGTCGGATGCCCGGGGGCAAACTCGAGGATTCGTTCCTGGGGAAAATCGGTCCGGCGCATGGTAAGGGGTCCCGGAGTCCATCCCGGTGGGAAACCGGGGTCAGGTTGCGGAAAGCCGGGTTACTTGGTTGCCGAGAAACCGGGTGAGGGCCAGCAGGGGGGCTGTTCCGTGAAGGTTTCGCAGGCTTTCCCGGGCCTTCTCGAGCATTGATTCCACGGTTTCCCGGGAGCGATCAGCCGCGGAATAACGGGCGAGCACTTCGCGGATCGAGCCCGGGTGCCCCTGGGAGGGGTGGCCCAGCAATTGTTCGAGAATCGTTCGATCAGCCGGTGAGGCCTCGCGATACGCGATCAGCAGAGGCAGGGTCACCTTGCCGTTGGCCAGATCGGTCCCAAGCGTCTTGCCCGCCGCCTCCTCGGAACCGAAAACGTCCAGGCAATCGTCAAACACCTGATAAGCCGTCCCGAACGTGATGCCAAATCGCTTCAGCGCGGTCCGCGTCGGGGAAGGAGCCGAGGCCAGCAGGGCCCCGAGCTCGCAAGCCAGGGCAAAAAGCTCGGCAGTCTTGAGCCGGATGACCCGGAAATACTCGTCGAGAGGCTGATCAATCCGTCCCTTGCGCAGCGTCTGGAGGATCTCGCCCGAACAAACCGCCTTGGTTGCGTCCGAGACAATCCGGCAGACTTCCGGGGTGGGAAAGCTTGCCGCAAGCTTCAGGGCGTGAGCGAACAGGCAGTCGCCCAGCAGCACCGCGGTTTGGTTCCCGAACCGTGCCGCGACCGTGGGTCGTTTGCGGCGGACGCCGGCGACATCGATGACATCGTCATGGACCAACGTGGCGAGGTGGACGAGTTCCACGATCGAGGCCCCCACGACATGGGATTCGCCCACCTGACCGGCCACCTGGGCCGCCAGGGCCACGAGCACGGGACGTAGTTGCTTGCCGCTCGCGGACAGGGCGTAACGCGCGCCTTCGGCCACCTCGGGTTCAAAGGTCTCGAGCTGGGCTTCCAAGTAGGACCGAACCTCCTCCAGAAATGGGGAGATGGGATCGGCAACTTCCTTCCAGGCCAGACCGTTCACCGAGGCGGCACGCGGCGACGCCTCGGACCCCGCGGCAGGCTTGGTGTCGGCGGCCAACATCGAAGTCGACTCTAGTTTTCGCGGGAGGCCAAGTCAAACGGTTCACCCGGCGGGTTTCTCGACGCGCCACGGGCCGCCCGATCTTTCCAGGGGCGACTCGGACCGGGGTGGATGTTCCCCGGACGCGAGGATCCATACCCGCGAAGGGACGACTTCCAACGAGTTTGGATTTGCGCCCGGGTCCCGGCGCGCGACATTTGCCCGGTGTCGAAGTCGATTTTCCTACGAGGGACCTGTGCTGCGATGCTTTCCCTGGCGACGCTCGCGCCGGGGCTGGCCGCCGATGCCCCCGCTCCTTCCAGCACTCCGCGCGCCGCCAGCTCGGAGCGGTCCACGGTTGACTGGCAGAAACTGGGCACGGCCGATTATCCCGCCTATCTGGAACGGCTTCGGGTCGCGGGATGTCCGGAAGCGAAGATCCGGCTGATTGTTCTCGCGGATGCCGATGACTGGCTCCTCCAGCAGCGCGTGGCCCAGGCGGTGGCGGGGGATTTTCCGTGGTGGAAGGCGGAACCTCCGGTCACGGGCGGCGAGTCGTTCGGGGAAAAGTTCGAGCAGTTGCGAAAGCGCCGGGATGAACTCGTCCGTCAGCTGATCGGTGCGCTGCCGGAGGAGAAGGAGCCCGTGGCCAAGGAGACTCCGATTGTGGTCAACCTGAGCGGGCCGGTGCTTGGGGCCCTGACCCGGGAGAAATTCAACGCCGTCCAGGAAATCTGCGGCCGTTCCATGGACCGCCAGCTGGGGTATTACAACAACCGCCAGAACGAGGGCGTCTTCCTGAACCAGGGGGATCTTGCCAGGCTTCGCGAACAAACCCGGGCCGACCTGACGCAGGTCCTGAACGGCGATGAGCTGGAGGAGTTCCTGCTCCGCTATTCGCACAACGCCAATCGGCTCCGCCTTGAACTGACTGCGCTGGAGCCCACTCCGGAGGAATTTCGCGCCATCTTTCGCAGCGTGGATGCCCTGGAGCACCGGCTCCAGCTTGAGTTTGGAGCGATCGATTCGCTGAGTTCGAGGCAACGCGAGGAATTTGAACGGCAGCGTGAGGACTCCATCAAGAAGGTGCTGCCCCCCGAACGCTACCAGCGTTACCTCGTCGGACGTTATCCGCTCTTTCGCCAGGCCCAGCTCATGGTCAAACGCGCGGGTCTTCCGGAAAGGGTGACTCTTTCGTTCTACGAGGTTCTCAGCGCGCATGAAAGCCGCCGACGCGAGGTGCTCAACAATTCGGCCCTGAATTCGGAACAACGTCAGGTCGGTCTCCAAACCATCGAGCGCGATCGTGAGACCGAATTGCTCAAGGCGCTGGGCGAGGAGGGTTACAAGCAGTACCGCGATTCGCTGGTCAACTGAGGCCGGGCCGGTCCGGGCCGGCGTAGCAAACCCTGACAAAGCCCGGATCAGGCCTCAATGTCCGTATCCGCACGCCTGATCCCACAGCGTCCCGAGCCGATCTCACCCCCCGGGTCTGCGTCGCACTTTCGGAGGTGGGTCCAGGGACGGAAGCTTCTCCGATCCCCGGAGATCGTAGCGGACGTTGTTGGTCCACTCGTAGCCCTTGCGATTGAGATAAAGGGTGCGGGGCACCAGTTGCACCTCGTGGCCAAAGCAATGCAGAACCACGGTCCCGGGCAGGTACATGAGGTCATCGAACGCGGTCCTGCCGAACGGGATGCCCGCCAGCGGTTGGTCGAAGCGAACGTCGGCCGGCAAAGCGCGTGTCTCCGCCGGAACCTTCTCGCCCTCGAACCGGACCTCGACGTTCTCGATCCCGAGGCCTGGTTGCGTGATGCGCAACGCCGGCGTTCCCTCCTCCGTCTGGAGGAACCGAACCTCCCAGGGGCCCTGGCGGGTCCGGAGCCGGGCGTCGCAGGAGTAAAGGGCCACGTAGCCAAGGAGGGCGAGCAGTCCTGGAATGGCGAAAATCCGCCAGGTCCGAGGGCTGGGGGGCTCGGCGGGAACGAATTCGGGAGAGGCTGGGGAGGGAGTCATGAACGCTGGAATGGATTCTCGTCGGGGACTGGACCCGCAGGCGGTTCCTCCTCTGATTCGGAAAGGAACGGGTTGGGGAGCGGTTTTGGCAGCCGCGCCAGGCCGCCCAGTCCGTAGATCCAACCGGCCACCAGATGCAGGGCGTTGGCGATGATCAGACCCGGAAGTCCGATCTCCCGAATGGCGTAGAGTCCAACCGCCGCGGTCATGAGCAGGGCCGGAAGGAGCAGGGAAGCCGCCGCGAGTTTCCAGGCATTCGCCAGACTCCCCAGCCGTCCCCCGGCACCCGAAATCAAGCGAAGCACGACCGCGTACACCGACGCCAACAGGGCCCAGATCAACAACAGCCCGGCAAAAACCCCCAGAGCCACCGCGATCAGGGCTGGTGACATCCATGCGCCCAGACCACTCACAACATCGAAACGGGCCAGCGACAGGGTGAGATCGGGAGGGTAGGGCACTTCCAGCCATCCCAGAACCGAACGTATCGCGACCCTGTCATGCTCGATGGAGAGGGTGAGATCCGCCCCCGACGCGGAGCCGCGCACCCCGCGGCAGCAGTCGGT
>CAYZAE010000023.1:50445-51757 GCA_964476125.1 uncultured Verrucomicrobiota bacterium
GCACCCCGAGAGGATCCACGGCGATGCCCAGGAAGGGACCGTGATGGAGAATCGTCGGAACCGGCCCCGCCCAGTGGAGTTCACCGCCCGAGATTTCCGCCTGATCGGGAAGGCCTGCAGCGGCGTAGATCAGCGCACGCCCCCAGGTGATGCCCAGGCTCCAGGAGACCACGATCGCCGAGACCAGGGCCACGGCGGTCTGCCAGGCGCCCAGCCATCGCACAGGCCCGCCCGCCAACGTCGCCACGCCACCAAACGTCGTCGGGATCGGCAGCGATCGCGGCGACGGGCTGGGTTGGGATTCGGGAGCTGGCTCCGCCATGGGCGCCCATTCTCCGGTGGGCTTTCCGAGGGCGCAAACGGGTTTTCGAGGAAATACGGTCATCCGTTCCCGGAGCCGCAAGCCGTCTCGCCCAGCCCGGCCGGGAGATTACGGCACGAATCGCGTTGCAACTCCGGAAAGGCGTCCAACAATCCGCGGCCCACGACATGGCCATGGCCGATCCGAAACCGCACAACTACGACGAGAGCAAGATCCAGACGCTCTCGTCGATCGATCACATCCGCAAACGCACCGGCATGTACATTGGCCGGCTTGGGGATGGCTCCCACTACGATGATGGGATCTACATTCTCCTCAAGGAGGTCGTCGACAATGCCATTGACGAATTCATCATGGGCCATGGTCGGCAGGTGGAGATCACCACGCGCGAAGGGGAGGTGACGATCCGTGACTTCGGCCGGGGAATCCCCCTGGGCAAGGTCATCGAGTGCGTCAGCCAGATCAACACCGGCGCCAAGTACAACGACGAGGTTTTCCAGTTCTCGGTGGGGCTCAACGGCGTTGGCACCAAGGCGGTCAACGCGCTTTCCGACCGTTTCCTCGTCCGCAGCCACCGCGAAGGACAGTTCGTCGAGGCGCACTTCCGCCGCGGCCGGTTGGTCGACGAGAAGAAGGGGAAGACTTCGGAACCCGACGGGACGCTGGTGAAGTTCGTGCCCGATGCCGAGATCTTCAAGGCCTACCAGTTCCAGCCCGAGCACATCGAGCATCGCCTCCAGCACTACGCCTATCTGAACAGCGGACTGAAACTCCGCTGGAACGATCGTGAGTTTATTTCGCGGCGGGGGCTGTTGGACCTGGTCATGGACGAGGTGAAGGAGGAGGCGATCTACGCCCCGCTCTATTACACCTCCAAAACCCTCGAATTCTGTCTGACCCATTCCAACAGTCGTTTCGGCGAAACCTTCTGGTCGTTCGTCAACGGCCAGTTCACCAGCGACGGCGGCACCCATCTCAGCGCCTTCCGCG
>CAYZAE010000024.1:0-51319 GCA_964476125.1 uncultured Verrucomicrobiota bacterium
AGCAGTCGGAGCAGGGAGTCCTTGGCGATGTTGATCCAGAGATTCATGGTGTCGGCGACCACGAACTTCGGGCGTTTCATCTGGTCGAGCACATGGTGCTGGAGGTCGGGGCCGATGTTGGCGAGCAGGACGAACGGGGTGTTCTGCCAGGCTTTGGGGAGGTCGGGTGAGAACGTTTCGAACACGCCGAGCTCGGTGGTGAGCGTGCGGCGGTTGTTCATGTTGACCTCGTACTCGCCCGCCCAGTGGAAGGTCTTTCCGGGCTTGATCTGGAGACCTTCGAGATCGATGCCGTGACGGCGGTAGAGCGACAGGTATTTCCCGGGGAAATCGTCGCCGACGATGCCGACCAGGCGGACCGGGGCGAAGAACGAGGCGGCGACCGCCGCGTGGCTGGCGGAGCCGCCGAGAAGCCGGGGATTCTCGGCGTTCGGGGTCTTGATGGAGTCGAGGGCGGTGGAACCGACGATTAGGACTTGGCTCATCTCAGTGAGGAGTAGGGAGTTCGGAGATCGGAGTTCGGAGAGTGGAGTTCGGAGAGTGGAGTTCGGAGATGGGTCAGGCGCCGAGGGTGTGGTTGAGCAGTTGCTGGGCTTCCTGGACGACGGAGGCGAGGTGGGTTTCGCCGAGGAAGCTTTCGGCGTAGAGCTTGTAGAGGTTTTCGGTGCCGGAGGGGCGGGCGGCGAACCAGGCATTGGCGGTCTCCACCTTGATGCCGCCGATGGGTGCGTGATTGCCGGGGGCGTGCGTCAGTTTGGCGGTGATGGCTTCGCCGGCGAGTTCGGTGGCGGTGACCGTCGCGGGGGTGATGCGCTTGAAGGCCGCCTTCTGGGTGTTTGAGACCGGGGCGTCGATGCGGGTGTAGGCGGGGGCGCCGAATTTCCCGGTGATTTCGCGGTAGTGTTCCCCGGGATCCTTGCCGGTGACGGCGGTGATTTCGGCGGCCAGAAGACCGAGAATGAGACCGTCCTTGTCGGTGGACCACGCGGTGCCGTCGAAGCGCTGGAAGCTGGCGCCGGCGCTTTCCTCGCCGCCGAACAGCAGGGAGCCATCGAAGAGACCCGGGGCGAACCATTTGAAGCCCACGGGCACCTCGAGCAGGCCGCGGCCGAGATTCTCGACCACGAGGTTGATGATGCGGGAGCTGACGGCGGTCTTGCCGATGCGGGAGGCGAGGGGCCAGTGGGGTCGGTGACGGAGCAGGTACCGGATGGCCACGGCCAGGTAATGGTTCGGGTTCATCAATCCCGAGGGCGTGACGATGCCGTGACGGTCGGCGTCGGGGTCGTTGCCGAAGGCGATGCGGAACCGGTTGCGGAGCCCGATCAACCCGGCCATGGCGAAGGGACTGGAGCAGTCCATCCGGATCTTCCCGTCGTGATCGACGGTCATGAAGGCGAAGCGCGGGTCGGTGCCGGCATTGACGACCGTCAGGTCGAGGCCCCAGACGGATTTCACCGGTTCCCAGTATCCGACGGAGGCGCCGCCGAGGGGGTCGACGCCGATCTTGATTCCGGCCTCACGAATGGCGGGGAGGTTGATCACGTTCCCGAGGTCGCGGACGTAGGGAAGGATGAAGTCGTGGGGATGCGTGGTGGAGGCCTTGAGGGCCTGTTCGTAGGGGCGCCGGCGGACCCCGGACAATCCCTGGCGGAGCAGTTCGTTGGCGTGGTCCTGGATCCAGCCCGTGGCGTCGCTGTCGGCGGGACCGCCGTAGGGCGGGTTGTATTTGAAACCGCCGTCGGCGGGCGGGTTGTGGGACGGCGTGATGATGATGCCGTCGGCGAGGCCGGAGGTTTTTCCGCGGTTGTGGGTGAGGATGGCGTGGGAAACCGCGGGCGTGGGGGTGAAGCCGCCGCCGGATTGGAGCAGCACGTCAATTTCGTTGCCGGCCAGCACTTCCAGTGCGGTGCGCTGGGCGGCGGCGGAGAGGGCATGGGTGTCCATGCCCATGAACACCGGGCCGTTGATTCCCTGCGTCTTCCGGTAGTCGCAGATGGCCTGGGTGGTGGCGAGGATGTGGGCTTCGTTGAAGGTGGTCTTGGACGAGGTGCCGCGATGGCCGCTTGTGCCGAAGCTGACCGCCTGTCCGGGGTCGGCCGGATCGGGGCGGAGTTCGTAGTAATCGCGCTCGAGTCGCGCCAGGTCGACGAGCAGGTCCGGAGGGGCGATTTGTCCGGCAAGAGGATGCGGCATGGCGGTGTCAGGATGAAGGGGTTACGGGGTTCGGCTCAAGACGGCAGATGCTCTCCCGATCCCCACGTATCGGATCCAAGGAAAAGGCGGTTGGCACCACGAAGCGCTCGAAGGGCACGAAGGGAATCCGGGGAGCGGAGAAGACTGGGAGCTGCGCCTCCGGCGCCCTGGGTCGGGTTGCTTTTGCAGAGCCTTCCTTCGTGGCCTTCGCGCCCTTCGTGGTTTCTTCTCCGGGGAATTGGGGACGCGCCGGATCGCCTGGGGTCGACGATGAGGAAGGGGCAGGAAGGGCAGATGCGGAGACCGGCGATATCGCTGTTCGACGGAGCGAGCTGAGACCCTCGCCTCCGTCGCTTCCCCGCCACTGCCAGCCAGGCAAAGGCGATGTGATCCATGCGCCGGCCTCCGCGGGCTTCATTCAATCGGGGTCTGGAACCCCGCCAAGGCCCTGAGTTTCGTATTCTTTACGTAGGCGCGGTCCTCCCGGGCACGGGTCGACGGGGTGCCGGGGCCGTGTCCGGGAGGGGGAAGGCGCGGGTGAATCAAGGTGGGGGCGTTACACCGAATACAGCCGGCGCGCGAAAGCGAGGCCCACCAGGGCGATGCCGAGCAGGGGCAGGGTGGGGGAGAAATCCGGGATGGCGGGCACGTTTTTGACGGAAGGCGCGGGTTTGAAGCTCTCCTCCCAGGTGAAGGTGAACTTCGACTGGATGATTTCGATCGAGTCGTCGGAGCTCTTCTGGACCTTGATGTTGATGATGTCGTCGGCGAGGTCCGCGACATCGAGTTTGAAGCTCGACACTGTGGCGCCGCTGCCGGAGATGAGCCAGCCGAGGGTGGTTTCGGGGTTGGGGTCCAGAACGTAAACGAAGTCCTTGGTGGCATCCGCGCCGCGGGCGGTGATTTCGAGGGTGGCGCTGGTCAGTTTTCCGTGGGTGATCCAGCTGGTCAGGTGGCTGAAGGTGACCTCCTTTTTGCTGATCTTGCCGAAGTGGCTGGAGACGGAGTTGTCCTTCCTGATCGTGTCCTTGTCGTCCGTGGTTTTGGTGGTCGATCCGGAGGTGCGGCTCCGTTCCATTTCGACGTCATTATCGCCGGGTTCGAGGTCCCGGAGGATTTCGATGGCGGAGATCGTGACCGCCTGGGTGGAGGCGACGGCGATCAGGGAGACGGCTCCGAGGAGCAGGGAACGAAGATTTTTTGTCATTTCGAACAATCGATTGGGCCTGGGTGACAGGGGTTTGTCGTAGCGGAGGTCACGCGCGGGTTGGTTTTCAACGCCATCGGCGTGTTCCTCACTCCCCTTAAATTAAGCAGAATCCGGGCCAGAGATTTGAGGCCCTATTTCAGGGGTTATGACATCCTTCATAGGCTGTTGCCTCGGGTGCTATTGCGTTTGCAATGCCGCCCGGCCCGAAAGCCGGTTTGCGCATTGCAAATGTCATAAACCGAGTCCGCCGGTTCCCCGAAGGCCCCGGGAGAACCTGCCTGCGGTGTCGGAGTGCGCCGCGACGCCCTTTGGACTGGCAGCGAAGGGGCCGTGAAGAAGGTCCTGCCGACTCGGGGTGGTCAGGGGTCGACCGGCGGTGGGTTATCCGTTGACCTCACCCAGGCCCGACGGATGGGGATGGAACGGGGCGGAGGCAGGAAACGCCGTGGGGATCCTGACGGCGCCGCTGCGGGAAGGCGAAGGCCAGGGGGGGCTTGGCGGCGGGGGAAGAGGGGAGGAATCAGGCGGCCGTGCGATGGCGGCGGCGGTGTCGCCGCTGGAGGGCGACGCCCAGCGCCAGGGCGGTGGCGGCGGCGCTGACGGTGGCGGTGGCGGGTGGTTCGGGGATGGTGACGAACAGCAGCGCGTTCAGGGTGGAGAAATCCAGGTGGGGCGAGTTGAAGCCGTCGTAAAGGGTGGTGTCGCCATAGGCGGTGGAGAGGAAGCGGAGTTCGAATGTTCCGGCGGGGATTCCGGTGGTGTCCAGGATCAGGGAGGCGAGGCGGCCGTGGCCGAAGGCTCCGATCTCAGGAGTGGAGGCGGCGGATCCCGGGAGGGTGACGGTCCAGAACTGGAGTTGGCCGGTGTTGCCGGGAGCCGGGTCTGCCGACGGCGAGTAACCCGAGTAGACGGTATCGAGGTCGAAGTCGATGCCGGTCATGGCCGGGATGTCCTGGGACAGTGCGGACGGGTTGTTGGGGTCCCTGATTTCCAGCGCCAGATCGATTCCTCCGAACGAGATCGGGAACGGCTCGGAGTTGTCGAGTTGAAGGAAGATGTTTTGGTTGGGGCGGTTGGGGAGGAGGGTGAGGGTGCCCGCGCCGGCATTCAGCTCGAGTCCGGCATGGGCGGTCGAAGAGGCGAGCAGGGCGGCCAGGGAAAGGGCGAGTGGATGGGTGGCAGGGTGTTTCATGGCGGTCAGGGGGTGAGGGCGAGACGGGCGGGAGTCGGGGACGCGGGGGAATCGGGTGGCAGTTCGGAAGCCGGGGCCGGGCCCAGGCTGGCGGGATCGCGGTGCAGGCGGATCGGGACTTGTTTGCGGACCGTTTCGCGGAGCGCCAGTTCGGCGCGTCGGGCGCGGTCCCGGGTGTCCGGGGCGAGGTTCTCGTCGGTTTCGGCGGAGTCCAGGGCGGGGGTGGACCGGCGGCCGAGCAGGCGGACCAGGTACAGCCCGTCCCTTCCTTGAAGGACTGGCGAGAGATCGCCGACCTTTTGAAGGGCAAACGCCGCCCGGAGCATCGCCGGGTCATGACGGAGCCGGGAGGCATCCTCGGGCAGCCAGCCAAGATCGCCGCCCTGATAACGGGTGGCGTCGTCGTCGGAGAACTCCAGAGCCAGCCGACCGAAGCCGGGCAGTTCGGGGACGAGTTCCCGGGCCTGGGTCCGTGCGGATTCGAGCCGTTGGAGCGCCGCTGTCCGCCGGCTTTCCGACGAGTGCCTGGGCAGTTCCTGTCGGAGGATGGCGAGTCGGATCTGGGTTGCGGCGGGTCGGGTGGTTCTGGGGTTGGAGGTGGCCGTTGCGGGGGGCGGGCTGGATTCCTGGTGCAGCGGGGTTTCGGCGAGGGCGCGGTCCTTGAGTTTGGCGATCAGCAGGTTTTCCCAGGACCGGACCACGCCCGGATCGCGGTCGAGGCCGAGTTGGCGGGCGTGAGCGAGGAGGGCTTCACGCTGGATCATTTCCTCGAGCACCGCCGCCGGATCCGGTTGGGAGCCGCGCTCGCGTCGGCGGGCCAGTTCGAGTTCGAGGTCCGTGGCGTGGAGCGTCCGGGTTCCCACGGTGGCGAGAATTCCGGGATCGGGAGGGGCGGTTTGTTGGGCGACCGGAGTGGGTTCGGGGCGGCATCCGGCGAGCCAGAGGGCGAGTGCGCAAGCGATCCATCGCGGCAGGCCTCCGGACTGTCGGGGAACGTCGTGGGGGTGGGGCGTGGCCATGATGGAAGGGGGAGGGGGGAGATCGCCGACGTCGGTTATCCTCGTTCAGGGAGCCGTGGCGGACGCGGCTGTGTCGTGGATCACGCGAACCCGGAAGAACCGGGAATCCGGCGGGGTGCCCTCCGCCGGTTGGGAACCGAGGGCGCTCCAGCCCGCGAGGTCGGAGGACCCTTCGATCACGTAGCGGAGGTCGGTGGCCTGGGATCGGCGTCGGAAGACCAGGCTGGGTGGTGACTGTCCCCGATCCAGGTGGGGCAGGGCCGTCGCGGCATCGGGATCGATCGCCGTCGGGTTCAGGTCGAAGGCGTATTCGAGAAGGTTGGCGACGCCGTCGCGGTCGGGGTCGTCCCCGGCGACGATTTCCAGGGGGCGGTTGTCTTCGGGGAGGGTGGCGGCGCGCCATTCGGCGAAGGTCCGGGCTTGTGCGGTGCCGGCGGGGGTTGGGGTCACGACCGGGAAGGCGGTGGCCGCGTCGGCGGGGTCCCATTTATCGAGTCCGTTCTGGTCCTCCCACCAATCGGGGAGCCCGTCCCCATCGGAATCGCTGGCGGTATCGGAGCTTTTCCATTCCAGGTCGATGCGGCGGGAGCTGGCGCGGGATTTCTGGGACACCGCGAGCGAGTCGGTGGCGAGGGGGAGGAGGGAGAGCGGTTGGCCGTCGAGGGTGACGGTGAGATCGAGAATGGGGGTGGGAGCGGCGGATAGGGGGAGGGAGGAGGTGGCGACGGTGAGATCGTAGGCGAGGGCCTGGTGGGGCAGGCGGAGCGCGTAGGAGAAGCGGCCGTCGGCGAGCGACTGGAGGGGGGTGGTGAGCCGGTGGGTGCGACCGGCGGGACCGCCGGTGCGGAACGTCCAGACCAGTGTTCCGCGGGTGATGGGGAATTCGCGGGTGCCGAACCGTTGGACGACGCGTCCGTACAGGACGGTTTCCGGTTCGGCGATGCGGGCGGCGTGACTGGGGGTGGATGGGGACAGCGCGAGCCAGGCGAGGGCGAGTCCGAGCGCGCCAGCGCGCGTGAGTGGGCGGAGGCGCGTGCGGGGTGCGTTCGAAGACGAAGAGCGCGGGACCGGCGTCCGGAGGAAAGGCGGGGTCATGGTCGGGCGGGGCTGAGGCATGGAGGGGTGCGGGTGGGGTGGCTCAGTTGCCGGAGTAACCGTAGGTTTCGAAGGTAAGCTGGATGTCGGTGATGTTTTCGATCAGTCGATCCAGACCGGTGTTGGGTTGGTCCAGCAGGGTTTGCCCCGGAATGATCAGGATCCAATCCGAGTTCCAGACCGATCGCCCGATGAACCGGGTGACATTCACGTCGGGGTCATCGTCCACGACGCCGGCGCGGAAGCTGGAGAAGCGGCGGATGGCGGTGAGTGAACCGGACAGGGAATCGAGGGAGGCGATCCAGTTGGGCCGGCCGAGGTCGGAGGCGCCGATGTTGAAGGGGGCGGGGATGGCCTGGTCGACGACGTTCCAGGAGCGTGTCTTCAGCACGGGGCTGTCGGGGATGATCATGGTGTCGAGGCCGGCGGGCACCAGGTAGACGTAGGGGGTGCGGGCGAGTGCGCCGACGGGGTAATCGATGAAGCGGAGACCGGCGGCCCGGATCTTGGTGGCGTACAGTGTGGGATCGTAGGCGGAGTCTCCGGCGCCGAGGGGGCGGTTGAAGAAGTTCCTGCCGGCCTGGATCCGGGTGGGGAAGCGGAACACGAGTCCGGGCTGGGCGACGTTCGCGGCGGAGAAGGGCCGGCAGAAGCGGCGGAATTCGGGCAGCGCGTTGAGGTCGGCGACCCGGGCTTGATGCAGACGATTGGTCCAGTCGGCGGGTTGATCGGTGCGGAAGGCTTCGTAGCGGAGCGAGAACGACGTGTGATCGAGCTGGAGGTTGTTGAAGCCGAGCCGGCCTTCGACGGCCCGGAAGTTGTCCTGGAGCCGGGCGAGAATGCCGGCGAGCCCGCCGAGGTGGAGTGGTTGGGAGTCGCCGACTTCGCCCAGGGACCGTTCCCGCACGATTTCGTTGAGCAGCGGGATGGCGGAGGCGCGGTCGTCGAGGTCGAAGTTGGTCTCGTAATCGTAGGCTTTGGCGGCGAGGTAGGCGTAGCGGGAGGCGAGGTCGAAGAGCGACCGGTAGCGGACGGAGGCCTCGTTGCGGGCGGAGCGGAGGAAGGCGTCGTGGTAGCGTTCGTCCTGGGTGGCGGCGGCGAACCGGGCGTTGGCCTGGCGCCGTTCCTCGAGCAGGCGCACGCCTTCCTGGAGCGTGGCCCGGTACTGGTCGAGCTGGGAACGCAGCTGTTCCTGGATTTCGAACGCCGAGATCCGCGTGGTGCCTTCACTCACCAGCAGTTCCTCGATTTCGCCCAGCAGACCCACGATCTCGGCGTCGAACCCCGCCTTGTCGATGGTCAGGTCCTGGAGTTGCTCGAGGGAGTACGAGGTCAGTTCGTGCGCGGCGGAGACCGCGGACTGGCCGATGGCGAAGATGGAGGCGAGGGTGGAGGCGACGTTGCCCGCGCTCTTGATCACGTAGCGGGCCGGGAAGGTGACGTCGCTGGCCATGCCCACCACCTGGGGCAGGGATTCCCCGAGGTCCTCGGTCAGTTCCTGGACGTCGTCCGCGAGCTGGTCCGAGGTTTCGCGGGCGATGTCGAGGGCCGCGATCACGGATTTCAGACCCACGATGACCTTGAAGTTCTTCATGCGCAGCGTGAGTGCGGCGTCCTCCATGTTGGCGCGGGCGAGCATCGACTCGATGCGGTCGCGGATCTGTTTGTGGAGGAAATCGTAGTTCCCGACCGCGAGCGCGAGCCGGGCCTGGGTCTGGACCATGTCGCCGACGAGCAGTTGGAGCCGTCCCGGGGCGGCGCGCTGGCCCCAATCGGCGGGCGCCACGAAGGTGTAGTCCGCGGCGGTGGTGGGCAGGGTGAGGCGGAGGATGCTGCCGTCGACGAATTCGGCCGTCATGTTGCCTTCGGCGGTGATTTCCACCGAGCCCTCGTAGCGCAGGTAGTTCGCCGTCGCATTGGCGCGGAACTGCTCGGGCAGGTCGTTGGTGAGGCTGTGGAAATTGACGAAGGCCTCGAAGTAATCCGGGGCGGCGGCGGGCACCGTGCCGTCGTCGACGGCATTGACGTCGACGTACATGAACAGGTTGAGGTCGGGTCCCTGGTATCCGGCGGGGTAGGGTTTTCCGCCGCCGATGGTTCCTTCGTAGGGAGTGCCGAAGATTTCGATCAGGCGGTTGCGGAACTCGAGATCCTTGGCGGCGGCGTCGACGCGGCGTTGTTCCGCGGAATCGGCGATGCGATCGAGGCGGGCCTTCTGGGCATTGGCGTGGTCGAGGGCTTCCCGCGCGTTTTTGAGGGCGGTGAAGGCGCGTTCGAAGATCTGTTCGAAATGGCTGAGTCCTTGGACGGCCTGGCGCCCGATCTGGGCGGTGGATCCGACATCGATGTGGGTGGGGTCGAGATCGAAGGGGACCACGTTGGGATCGAGCCCGATCGGGTTGAGCCCGGAGTTGGAGGCGTCGAGCGTGGTCTGGATCGTGCCGAGCTGGGTCGAGATGCGCGCGATGTCGCCGAGGCCCTTGCGGTCGATGCGTTGGATTCCGGTGTGGGTCGGGTCCGGATCCTCCGCGGGCACGAGGCTGTTGGCGGTGATCCAGTCGAAGAGCGCGGCCTGGCCGGCGCGCCGGGCCCATTCGGTGACGCCCCAGGCGCGGGAGGGATTGGCGTCGAAATAGCCCTGCCACTGGCTGTCCGGATTCTCCAGGTACCGGCTTCGGTAGGTCTGCGCGACGATCTCGGCCCCGACCTGGGCGCGGTCGGCGGCGGTCTGGGCGAACTTCCGTTCATCCGAGAAATCCACGCCGAGGACCACGTCGAGGAGGTTGTAGAACTCCGAGCGCGCGTCCCAGCGGAAGAGCGGGTGGCGGAGTAGATCGTAGCGTTTGCGCATGGCGCTGAGGTAGTGGCCCCAGGCGTCCCCGTGTCCCTGCGGGTAGAGCCGGAGCGCGTCGTTCTCGTCGATGAATCCGTCGCCGGTGACATCGGTGATCCGGTAGTTCAGGGCGTAGGCCACCTCGCCTTCGCCCTTGGTGAAGTTCCAGAACAGCCGGTTGTAGACGGGCCGGCCGAGGCTTTCGTCGCGGCCGCGCAGCAGGCTGAGTTCCTCCTCGAGCAGGGAGGGCAGCTGGTTTTCGAAACAGAACCGGGACGAGCCGAGGCTGGCGGATTCGACTGCGGAACTTCCCACGCCGATCGTGGGATCGGTGGCGTCGCTGGAGGCTTCGGCGGCGAGCAGCCCGTAGAAATCCGCCAGCCGCGAGGACGCGAGGAGAATGGCGGCATGAATGCCCGGGGTGGCGGTGGGCAGGGAGGCGTCGATGCTGAGGGCGCGCGCGCGGCGGAGCACGGTTTCGTAGAGTTCGATCAGCCCGACGTTCTGGATGACGTTCGCCTCGGCGTTGAGGGCGACGGGCCCGACGTAGGGGGCGCCCAGTTGTTGGAGCAGCGAGGCGCCGGTGGCCGGGGCGTCGTTCCGCGAGAAGTCCCGGATCCGGGCCTCGTAGGGATTGACGGCGTCGAGCACCCGTTTCACCCAGCCGCTGGCGAGTTGGGCGCGGTAATCGGGGACGCCGTTGTCGTCGAGGTCGCGCGGACTTGAGTTCGCGGCTCCGGCCCAATCGGACCAATGGGCGGGGTTGCCGGGGTTGGCAGTGACGTGGCGGTAGCGGACGAAGAACAGGTTGTCGGCCAGGAGCAGCGTCGGATTGGCGTCGAGGTTGATCTGCGAAAGGCCGGACGCGCCGAGGGCGCTGCCGAAGCTGCTCCAGACGGGTTTCGGCGGAGTGCCCGGGGGGACATCGCCGGAGCGCACGGTTCCGTCCTCCTCGTGGTACCACCAGTTGAACGCGATCTCGTCGACGTTTCCGCCGAAGTCGGCGGTGTGGCGGAGGGTGATTTTTTCGTCGAAGACGTTCGGGGGCAGGATGGTTTTGATGGCGCCGCGGTAGATCCGGGAGCGGTCGATGCGAATCACGTGGAGCGTGATGGGGGCGGCGCCGAGGCTGGGGTGATTGTTTTCGGCGAGGGTGACGTAGCCCGAGGGCAGGACGTTCGCGGGATCGAGCAGTCGCGGGTTGGTGACCAGCGCGAGTCCGGGGCCGAGGGCGCGCAGGGGGGCGGCGCCTCGCGGGTTGAGGCCGCCGGGGGTGCCGTCGGAGTTCCAGACGGTCTGCGGTTCGAGGCCGGCGAGCCAGGCGGGGTCGGGGAGGTTGTCCCCGTTTTCATCGAGGCCCCGGGGATTCCGGCTGAGGGCGTAGAGGGCGTCGACGGCATTCTGCCAGTCCGCGTCGGTGCCGCCGATCGCGAGCAGGGCGTCGAGATCGGTGGGGGTGAGGATGTTGGGTTCGAGCACGTAGACGGGGGGCGGTGAGGCGGTGAGGTCGGAGGCGCCGAGCGTGCGGTCGTTCACGTAACCGCGAAGGCCGAGCACGCCGGGGGCGTCGACGGCCCGGAGTTTGGAGAGGGGGCGGAAGAAGACGCGTTTCTGGAGGGAGGGCGGGAGGGAGGTGAAGTACCAGTGGTCGCCTTCGACGCGGACCTCGGGGCTGCCGGCCTGGAGCGTGGAGGGCAGTGCGGAGGTGGGCAGGCTGACGAGCCGGTCCTCGAGCGGGGCGATGAGGCGCGCGGAGAATTCCTGGAAGTGTCCGGGAGGGCCGGTGGGGGCGAGGGAGGGGTTGAACGAATCAAACACCACTTCGCCGGACGCCCAGCCGAGCACGCCGGGCAGACCCTGGGCGGTGGGCTGGTCGGCTTTGTTTTCGCCCCCCGGGTAGGTGAGTGTTTCGCCGACTTTCAGGACCGGGGCGTCGTCGGGCCAGACGGTGTCGAAGCGGATGGGAGCGGGTGTCCAGCGGTCGGAGATCTGGGCCGAGAACACGCCGCGTTGGCCGGTGCCCGGATCGAACGCGGGCAGGAAGGCGAGGCATTCGCCGGTGGCGGCGGGAGCGGCGTCGGCATCGAGGCCGAAGGGATACCAGAAATCGTCCGCCAGCGGATACTGGTAGTGGGCGGTGAAGTGGCTGTCGCCGGACACGGCCCAGGCCTGTCCCTTGTGGTCCACCATCCAGGTCTTCTGACGGCTCTGGCCGTTGAGGAAATACGAACCGTTGGGTCGCGCGGTCGGCGGGGAGAAGGGGACGGGGACGGTGTTGACGCAGGGTTGCAGGCCGAGCACGAGGTTGAGCGGATACGGGGCGTTGACGATTTCCCCGGCCTTCATGCGGTAGCGGAAGGTGTAGGTCGGGGTGGCGGTGCCCGGAAGGTCGAGCAGCCGGTTGTCCTGGGTGTTGGGATCCTCGCGCAGGACCTGGTACACGCGCATCCGGGGCTGGCCCAGGGTCAGGTCGGTGTATTGGACGAGCACGAAGGGATCGGAGGTGTACTGGTTGGTTCCCAGGGCGTCGGAGGGGGAGGCGTCGACGAGGGCCCGGGAGATGTTGAGATCGTTGCGCAGGGCAAAGACGGCGGGTGGAACGGCGGCGTGTGAGGCGTGGAGGAACGAGGGATAGAGCCGGGCGTGTTCCTCGTTGGGATTGTAGCCGGGCTGGTTGGTGTCGCCCTGTTGATAGACCTTCACGTCCGCGAACTTGAGCGGGTCGAAGCTGGTCTGGGGCTGGCCGTTGGCATCCAGGCCGTCGGTGCCCAGGCGGCTGGCGATGACGATCCGGTTGAGCGCAAACGGGGGTGCGCCCTTGGTGGCACCCGGGAGCAGGGGCCAGGCGAAGGAATCGTAGGCGGCGGGTTGGTACGGCCAGAGGATGCCGTCGCGGTTTTCGTACCAGACCACGATGAGCCGGTTCTCGCCGGTTGGCGTCGCCAGGGGACGGTTGACCGGAATGATCGGGCCCCGTGGTGTGGTGCGGTCGTAGAGGGAGGCGTTGTAGTTGGCGACCCGGTGGATGAGATAGCCCGTGCCCAGGCCGGCTGTATCGAGATTGCTGGCAAGCGGTTCGCCAACGGTCGCGGAGGGTGCCGTCACCAGGAGGGACCCGCCGCCCTGCCAGGCGCGGGAATCATCCCACCGTCTCGTTTCCGCGACGCGCACCCGGACGGTTTCGCTGTTGGTGTCCCCGACGGCGGGAATGCCGGCGGTGGGGCTGAGGGAGAAGAGCAGGACGGAACGACCGGGCTCGGAGGCGGCAAAGCGATGGTTGATGGCCGTCGCATTCCCCGTGCGGAATTTGATGCCCCGGAAGAACGAAGCGTCCTGCGGATCGGGATCCAGATCCACCGGGGGGATTTCCTCAGGCGGGGTGTCCGCGATGTGCCGGTAATGGGAGGAGCCCGGAAAGAACGCCGCCGGGGTGCGTTGGGGGATGGGGTCCCCGGGGAATCCCGCAAAGATCTGCGTCACCAGGCGTCCCCCGGCCGCGGTGTTCCAGTCGACGAAGTAGATTCCGGGCCGGAGCGGGTAGGCGAGGCGGGCGACAGCGTCCCACACCAGCATGTCGTCGGGGGTGCTGCCGGGTGGGGCATCGACGATGCGGACGGCTTTGGGTGCGGCATTGGGGAGGGCCCCGTGCTGGCTGGGAATCACGATCGCGCTTCCGAGGGCGGTGTCGAGGGGCACGATGAGATCGCCGTAGTCCCAGGTGACGCGGATGGGGCTTTGGAGCGAATTCACGGGCCGGGACCAGAACGAGACGGTGTCGATCGTGATCGGGTCGAGGTTCAGCGCGAGTTGCACCGCGTCGTTGGTGGCATCGTCCGGAGCGATGTACTGGATGGTCGGGAAGACCTGCGGGATGGGATCGGCATTGCGCCAGCCTTTGAGGGCCCGGCCCAGGGTGCTTTCGGAGGCCCGGGCCGCGATCTGGAGGCGGGCCCCCTGGTCGAACCAGAACTCCCCCGCTCCGGTGCGGAGCGAGAGGACTGCGCCGGAGTTGTTCAGCTGTCGGACCGCGGGCAGTGCGAAGGAATCCTCCGTGGTGGTGCTGATCTGGATGCGGTGCTGTTTCTTCCAGTGGTAGGCGATCCCGGCGGGGCCGGTCATGGTGAACTGGCCGACCTGTTGCCGCGCTTCGATGCCGTCGAAGACCACGTTGGTTCCCGCCGCGCCGGTGGCGGAGTAGCCGGTGACCACGAACCGGCTGCCGACCGACGATCCATCGATGGGCAGCACCAGGCCGTCGATGAATCCGTTCACGATCTCGCCGTTGCGAATCCAGGAGACGCCGATGGGCGGGTCGGCGAGTCCGGCGGCGGCGTGGCTGCCCATGCCTGCGTCGTCGTGATCGCTGGTGATGGTCAGCCGGTGTTCGGTCACCCAGGAGAACTGCGCGTTCAGGTCGTCGTTGAGTTTCAGGGAGAAGGTGGCCGCGCTGCCGGAGAGGATGTTGCCGTTGATGCGGAAGCCGGTGCAGCGATGGCGGGTGTCGTCGGGAGCGGTGAGGCCGGGCACGAGGGGGGGGACGCTCACGGTGACCGGGGTGTCACGGAGCAGGGTGACTTCCGCCTGGGTTCCGGGGTGGAGGGCACCATTGATGGTGATCTGGCCGAAGTCGGACTGGACCATCAGGAGGACTTGTTCCCGGTAGCTTCCGGAGTCGGTGAAGGCGGTGAGCCATCCGGTCGGTCCTGCGGTTGGTCCGAGCGCCGTGGGATTGCCTTCTTCGCCGAGCCAGAGTTTGCGCTGGGGGTCATGGAACGAGCCTCCCCAGTAGACCACCTGTCGCAGCGAGTCGTAGGCGACGTCGGTGGCCGTGAAGCTCGACGGCCGCAGTTGGTCGTTCGGCCGTGTGGTGGTGCGCGCCCAGAGCGGGTTCAGATCGGTGTCGGTCCCGAGCACGAACAGGTTGGTTTGCACCGACGTGATTTCGCGGTCGACGTCCCCCAGTTCGGTTTCGGAGGAGGTGAGTTGGTAGGCCTTGAGGGAGGGGCCCATGATGCCGGTGAGAAACACCTTGCCGCCGTTGGCGGAAAGCCGGGATGCCAAGGTGGGGGATCCGGCGAGGTTCTTGAGGTAGAGCGTGGGGCCATCCGGCAGAAGGGAATCGGCCCCGAGTCGTGTGGCGAAGGCCTGGAAGACCGTGGAGGTGAAGGGCTGGTATTGGCCGGCGACGAACAGCTTGCCGTCGGCCAGGGCCATGTGGGTCAGCGGGACATTGCGGGGAGTTTCGAACTCGGGCTGGCCGGGACGATCGTAGAACGCCGCGGTTGTCTGGGCCGTGGCGCGGGTCCAGGCGCCCTGCGGCGAGAGAACGCCCACCACGCCCATGAGCGCCCCGTTGAATCCCAGGCTGATATGGGCGCCGGTGTAGAAGGAATACGCGGCGTCGTTCCGGCCCGCACTCATCAGCATGATCGGTCGCGAAAGCACGGGGGTGGTGGTGCCTGTCATATACAGCTGGTACCCGGCCCCGTTGAACGCGACGTAAATGTTCCCCGCGGCGTCGGCGCGCAGCCCGACGACGTCCTCCTGGGTGCCGTTCGCGCGGATGCGCGAGGCGCCGATGGCGCCGAGCGAACTTCCGGCCCGCGCGGCCCACGACGGGACGAGCGAGGCGTCGAGCTTGATGACGTAGATATCCTGATCGATCGGGTCGGCGTTGGCAGGCGGGATGCCGTTGACGGTCAGGCTGCCAATCCGCGCGGAACCCCGGAACCGGCCGCCGATGTAGATGTTCCCGGTCCCGTCGATGTCGACGGCCGAGACGCCGGCATACTGTCCGTTGGAGACACCGGCGATGGTGCTGTTCAGCGCCCCGGTCCCGTTCTTAAGCAGCCTCCCAACAAATCCGCTGGGATCGGCGTTGCTGGTCGTTTTGGTTTCCCCCACCACCACGATGTGGTTGTCCGAGACGGCGAGGTCGCGGATCTGAACCAGGGGTTTGGACTGGATCGTCACCGCGGCGGAGGCCCAGACCCAGGCCCCTTCGGCGTTCAGCCGGGCCACGAAGATGGTGGTGATGTTGTGGTCGGGCGCACCCACGGTGAGGGTGGGCGAGAACCGCGCCTGACCCAGGCAATACCCGGAAACGTAAAGCGACCCGTCCTCGTCGGCCTTCATGGGGCCCAGGAAGACCTGGCTTGGGAAATTGTTCACGACGGGCAGAACCGTGCGCACGAACGGTTCCGCGGCGTTCAGCGGGAGGCTGCCCAGCAGAATCAGGACGAGCGTGGCGAGAAATGCCGGGACAAGGGGATTCGTCCGCCGGGACCTTCGGGGGGCCGGAGCCGGGGCGGGGGAGGGCGCGGATTCAAGTCTCATGGCGGAGGCGGAGAAGAGGTCGGAGGAAAATCAGGCGGGGATCAGCGGTTCAGCTGGGCGTAGGGGCTGACGCGATTCAGCACGACGCTGCCGCGCACGGTGAGGGGCGCCCTGCTCAGTCCGGTCAGGGTCTCCTGGTATTCGCCGGCCAGACGGTCGATGCCATTGAACTGGCCGATCGGCTGCGTGAACCGCATGGCCACGGTCCGGATGATCTCGAGGCCCGTGGAATGGTCCGGGTGAAAGCGGTGGAGGAACGGGTTGGTGGGATGGTTGGCGGGAAGGGTCAGCTGGCCTTCGCACCGGAACCCCTGCCCGATGCCACCGTTGAGCGGAGCCTCGAATCCCGCGAAATCATAGGCCACGGACGCAATGCGCTGGGCGATCACCCGGCCGCCTTGCCGAAGGAGTCCGGGCGCCAACGCCAGCGCCGCCGGATCCGTGAAAATGATCACGTTGGCCGACGAAGCGGGCACCCGTTTCGCCACGATCGCCTCCTTCAGCAGCCGGACCTCTCCCTGGGCACCCACGTGCAGAAGGATGCGAAGCTGGGAGGAATCAGCGGTCGGTGCATTGGTGGCACCGGCGGAGTGCAGGACCTCGGCCAACGTAACCTCCCCGACCCACAACCCGGCGGTGGCAGGATTGGGCGTCAGGTTTTGCGCGTGGACCCGCGCGCCGGCCGCCACGCCAAGGCCCAGGGCCAGGGCGATTCCAAGAAGCACGGTCCGGAGGCGGGGATGGTTTTTCGAAGAGTTCATCGGGAATTGCGGCTGCCGGCGTCCACAGAGCGAAGGAAAACGGGGATCCAGAGGCATGAACCCTGGTCGTTCGAGATGCGCAGCAGCGTCGAACCGGAGACCGTCGAGGCACCCTGGCGGTCGGGCTCGAACTGAAGCGAAGCAACCCCCCGGGGTTCGAGGGAGGGCAGATCCAGGCGGTCCGGCCAGGGGAGGCGCTGCGTGGATTGCTTCACCCGGTCGCGTTCCCGTCGCAGCAAGGGCAGGGGGTCCGTTCCCGGGTATTGATCCACCCGCACGCGCAACGGCCGGGGCGAGTCGTTGCGCAGCAGAAGACTCGCCTGGGGCCGGGCCGGGTTGAACTCCAGGGTGCCCGTGGACGGCAGTTGGATGCCAAGCGGCCCCTGAAACATCGAGGCGCCGTCGGTCTGGATCCAATACGCCTCCCCGCTGCGGATGCGGTCCTGGGCCGGGTTGCGAACGCGTTTCCAGAGTCCCTCCTCGAGCCGGAAGACGCGAAGTTGGGCATGGGCCGGGCTGCCGGCGAAAAAGGTCGCGAAGGTGGGCGGGTTCTCAGGATCGACCGGGAGTCCGGTGTAGGTGCAGGAATTGGGCTCCCAGGAAATGGGCCGGGCCGAGGGGGTGCCTGTGACCTGCCAGACGACCTCGCGGGTGACCTCAATCAGGTACGGGCGATGGGCCTGGATCGCGTGGAGATTGGAAAGGAACGCCTCGGTCTTGTGCGGCGCATGCCACGTCCTCCAACCCTCCTCCTTCCAGGGAGCATCCCCGGGTTGACGGAGGTAGCGTTCCTCCACGCTGCCCGGAAGAAAACTGGCCACCGTCTCCACCGGCAGGCCGCGAAACACTTCAGCGGGCCGCGATGTCGGAGGTTCGACTTCCAGATAAACCGAGTTCCAACCCGTCCGCAGCGAGATCGTCTGGGTCCGGGTCACCGTTGTCGGGGCGGTGGCGGCGTTCGCTCCGGCCGGTGAGAGGAGCAGGACCAGGGCCACCGCCAGCGTGAGCGCAGGCACGAGGCCCGGCGAATCGGCCCGCGCGGGGCGTGGGTGAATCGGCCGCAGGAACCGATCCAACAGTCGTACCTCGGGTGTTTCGTGCATGGCGGGCTTTCCTTCCATGCCTTTCTTAAGAGACCTCCCGCGAAAGTTGCGCGGAACTTTTCAGGTTGCGGAGCGACCCCCATCCCCCACGCCCTTTTCTTCTCGCGCGGAGGCGCAGAGGCGCAGAGGCGGAGAGGTCCCGAGCAATCCATTCAAATCCGTTTCGTATCTCTTTCTCCCCGCCTTTCCTCCGCGCCTCCGCGCCTCTGCGCGATGCCTCTTCCCCCGCCGCCCGAACACCCCGACCCGCCGCCATCGCCCCCAGCCAACGCTGGACACCGCCCCACCCCCGATCCGGGTCCTCGACGTATTCGTGAGAAGAGACAGCGTCCCCCCCGGAGAATCCCGGAGCGACGCGGCTGACACCCTGCGTAAGAGCATCCCGATACCGCAAAGTCGTCCCCGAGCTGTGGTCGGTGGCCGTTTCATGCGGCTATTCTCCCGGCATGAAACGAAACGCCTGCCCGATGGATGCGCGGACCCGGGGTTGGGAAAGGTCCCGGAACGGACCCGGAAATCGGGGCCGGATGTGGATCGGTTTCTGGCTCGCAGGCGTGCTGGCCGCCTTGGTGCGCGTCCATGGGGCCACGTCCGAAGGGGCGGGTGGGGGTGCCGGCGCCGGCAGCGGGGCCGGGGCCGCGACGACCGGGGCCCGATTGCCCGACGCTTCGCTCGATCTTCGCCTGGAAGCCCCGATCCGCACCTGGGACGAGGCCGTTCCTCTGGGTAACGGCCGACTGGGTGGGCTGCTCTGGGGCGAGGGCGATCTGCTTCGGCTTTCCCTGGATCGCGGGGATTTATGGGACGAACGGCCGGCCCCGGGCGATCCCCTGAGCCGCTTTACCTACGCCGAGATGGTCCGATTGGCGCGGGAAGGAAAGAACGGGGAGATCTCCCGCATCGCCGACCGGGACAGTTACGATCAGAAGCATCCGACGAAGATTCCCGCGGGCCGGGTGGAAATCCGGCTCGGAGGCGGGAGGCGGGTCCGGTCGTTTGAACTCCACCTGGCCACGGCGGAAGGCCGGGCCCTGCTGGAGGACGGCGGTCGGGTGGAGGTTTTCTTTTCCGCCACCGAACCCGTGGCCCTCCTGCGTCTGCCCGGCACGGCTCCGGCGAATGTCGAACTGAAAGCCCCGGAGTCGGTGAAGCAGCTGGGCTATCCCGCGGCCGTGTTCGGAGCCGAGGGCGGGGAACGCTGGTTCGTGCAGGAGGCCGCGTCGGGACAACGGTACGGGGTGGTGACACGCACGGAACGCGCGGGGGAGGCCACCTTGCTGGCCGTGACCGTGGTGTCCTCGGTCGATGGCGGCGATCTGCTGATCCAGGCCAGGGAGCGGTTGGGACGGGTGCTGAAGACTGGGTACGCGGGCATGTTCGCGCCCCATGCCGCCTGGTGGGCGCAGTTCTGGTCGCGTTCCTCGGTCACCGTGCCGGATCCGGCGATCCTTCGGCACTACACCCTGGTCCAGTACTTCCTCGGGGCCGCCTCGCGACTCGGGGCGCCGCCGATGCCGCTCCAGGGCGTTTGGACGGCCGATGCCGGAACCCTGCCTCCGTGGAAGGGGGATTATCACCACGACCTGAACACCCAGATGACGTACATGGCCTACCAGGCCGCGGGCCGGTTCGAGGAGGGCCGGTGCTTTCTCGATTTTCTGGAGGAGCGATTGCCGGTGTTCCGGCGGTTCGCGAAGGATTTCTTCGGCACCCCCGGTGCCAATGTTCCCGGAGTCATGACCCTGGCCGGGGCGCCCCTCGGCGGCTGGGCGCAATACAGTCTCTCCCCGGTCTCCGCCGGATGGCTGGCCCATCTCTTTTATCTGCACTGGCGGTTCACCGGGGATGCGGACTACCTGCGGAACCGCGCCTATCCGTGGTGCTCGGAGGTGGGGGAAAGCCTGGCCGCCCTGCTGACGCGCGAGGCGGACGGACGGCTCGTGCTGCCCGCCTCGAGTTCACCCGAGATCCATGACAATTCCGCCCGGGCCTGGCTCAAACCGAACTCCAACTACGACCTGGCCATCCTCCGCATGCTGTTCCTCAGCCTGCGCGAAATGGCCCTGGCCACCGGCAAACCGACCGAGGCGGAGCGCTGGGCCGGCCTGGCCGCCGGCCTCGGTGGTTTTCATGCGGACCCCGACGGCACCCTGCGGGTGAATGCCGACGAATCCCTGACCGAGAGTCACCGGCACTTCTCCAACCTGATGAACCTCTACCCGTTCAATCTCACGACCATCGAAGGCACCGACCGCGACCGGGAGATGATCCGGGCGTCGCTCAAGTTGTATGACCGCCTGGGGACCCGGGCCTGGTGCGGGTACAGCTTCTCCTGGATGGCGGCGATGCGCGCGCGCGTCGGGGATGCGGACGAGGCTGCCCGCAACCTCGAACTGTTCGTCCGGGCGTTCGTGCTGCGGAACGGGTTCCATGCCAACGGCGACCAGACCAAGTCCGGGCTCAGCGACTTCACCTACCGTCCGTTCACGCTGGAGGGGAACTTTCTCGCGGCGGCCGCCCTCCAGGAAATGCTGATTCAGAGCTGGTCGACGCGGCCGGGCGGCATCGAGGCCGGGGCGATCCGAGTTTTCCCGGCGGTTCCGGCCCGCTGGCGCGAGGCGGCATTCGAGGACCTGGTCGCGGAGGGAGGTCACCGGGTCTCCGCCAGGCGCGAGAATGGGGCCACCACATGGCTGAAGGTGATCGCGGGTCCTTCGCTGGACGGCCAGGGGGAGGTCCGGATCCGCGACAACTTCGGCGCCCGCACCCCGCGATGGAACCGGGAGACCGTCCGGAAGTCGGGTGAAGACTACCTCGTGGTGTTGAAGCCCGGGGAGGCGGTGGAAGGAACGTTCCCCAATCCCTAGATCCGAAACCGCGAAGCGCGCGCAGCCCCCCGCCCAGTCCCGGAGGACTGGGCGGGGCAGCCGCGCGTGAGCGAATCCAAATGTCAATAATTTAGACGCGACCCCATTGCGTGAGTTTGTCACTCCGGCTCGATGGCGAGGCGGTGTTCGACGGGTTGGAAGGCGTCGCGGAGGGCGGCCACGAGCGGGGCGCGTTCGGCTTCGGTGCGGCGCACGGTTTCCTCCATGTCGGCCTTGCCCGCGGCACCGTGGAATTCCGATTTGATCTGGCGGGTTTCGTAGGCCTGCTTTTTTCCCACCGCTTCATCCACAGCCTTGAAGGCCTGGGCGAAGGGGTTGTCGATGAACTCCGCCGCAAGGTTGATGCCGCGCTCAAGCTCGGCCGGAGTGTAGGTGCGCGTCGCGGAGCCCCAGGTCACCCTGGCATTCCGCCCCCCGGTGCCCTTCACGATCAAGCGGAGCCGGTTGAAGCGTTCGTTGAAATCGACCCATTGCATGCCGGATCGGATGCTCCCGTCGTCCCCGGGTTCCGCCGCCGGGGCGCAGAACGGGTAGGTGGTGCTGAGGAGGGTCACGGTGTTTCCCTCGACCGACTTGACCGCATGCCCTCCGGTGGCCTGCGCGGCGTGTCTGGCGAGGTCCACGGTGATCGTGCCGAGGTCGCCCTGAATGCCCAGGCCGTCGAGGAAGGCATGGGCCATCAGCAGTTGTCCGGCCCATCCCGGGTGGACGCCGTCCTTGCCGGGCACGGCGTAGTTGGTGCCGTACTTCGCGCGGGCGGCGAGGTCGGCCTCGTACATGGGGCGGAAGACGTCGGCGAACGCGACGCCCTGTTTGCGGGCGAGGTCGGCCGCGAGGTTGCGAAGCTCACAGAGGTTCCGGTTGAGGGCTTCCACGGTCGGGCCCGCGTCCTTGACCCAGGCCGGGACCTTGCCGACGGGGCCGGGGGAGCCGACGACGACGCGGACGTTGTTCTGGAGGAAGGTGCGGACCACGGCGTCCATGTGGATCCGGTAGAGTTCGCCGATCCAGGGTTCGAAGGGGCGATACCGGTGGTCGTTCATGCCGTAGCAGGTGGTGGCGACGGTCGGTTGGAAGCGGAGCACGTCGTTCTGCATCCGTTCGAAGAACCCGTCCGCGCGTTCACCGCTCCAGCCGAACTGACGCACGGAGACCTGGAGTTCCGGGGTGCAGACGGTGAGGTAGGTTTCGAGGATGCGGGAGTACATCTTCTGTTCGGTGATGGAATCGCCGCAGAGGGCGATGCGATCCCCGGCTTTCAGAAGCAGCTTCGAGGTCTTGGGAACCGGGAGCAGGGGCAGGTCGGTGGACGGCGCGGTGGCGGCGGGGACCGACGGGGCGTGCGCGAGGCAGAGGGCGAGGAGGAGAAGCGGGGTGAAACGGGGGTGTCGACGGGGATGGGGATGGGGATGGGGATTCATGGGGAGACGTGCGCTTTCGCGAGCCTTGGCTGCCGGTTCCGTGGCGGTCAAGGCGGGGGCTGGGGCCCCTAAATTCCCGGAGAACAAACCACGAAGCGCACGAAGGCCACGAAGGGAGACGGGGAAATCAGCGATTCTGCGGCCTTTGAGGGTCGGCCGTCGGGCGGAGTTCCTCGGCCAGACGTCTCGTGAAGAGGTCGGCGCCTTCGGCGTTGAGATGGGTGTGGGTGGCGAACAGGGAATTCGGAAGCCGGCCCGGGAGATTCGTGAGCGCGCGATCGGCGCCCATCCAGCCAGCCCAGGTTTCGAGCATGGCGCGGACCTTCGCGTCGTGGTCCCTGGCGGCGAAGCCTTCAGGCACCGGGGTGATGCCGACCACCAGCCGGGCCCCGGGGGGGCGGAAGCGGGTGAAGGCGCGGCTGGCGGTTTCAATGCTGCTGCCGAGCCGGTACTCCGCGTTTCCCTGGAGGTCTGCGGCATCGAATCGTTCCGGGTCGGTCAGGCTGCCCTGGCGTTGGATCAGGGTTTGCCCGAGATCCCGGTTGCAGCCATAGCCGACCCCGAAGGGTCCGGGGAGCGGGACGGGGAGGAGCGGGTGGAGAATACGTTCACGGAAGATCGGGCCGCCCAACCAGGCGTCCGCAACGCCCCGGGCCGGGGAGAGGGCCTCGCGGGGCCGCGTGGGGTCCAGTCGGTTCCGAAGATAGCCGGTGAATTCGTCACGGGGCGATCCCCAGCGCAGCGCCTCGGGGTGGAGGAGCACCAGCACGGTGGCCGGACCTGACCCCGGATGCCGCCGGACGAATCGGTCGAGCAACGCCCCATGGGCGGGCAGATCGAGGTAACTGAGCGTGCCAAGGTTCAGCGCCGATCCAGGGGCGATCAGACGCGACAGCAGCGGGGCATCGACGTCCATGAGGCAGGAGGAGTCCCCGATCATCACGAGCGAGGCGGGAGGTGCCTCCAGGGCCAGGCGGGCCTTGGCGGCGAGGATCGTGCGGTCGACGTCCCCGGGCACGGGGGCGGGGAGCCATTCGAGTCGGTGGAGCAGATGCAGGACGGCGGCGGCGAGCAGCACGCCGAGACCCAGGCGGGCGGCGAGCCTCAGGACATCCGGGGCGCCGAACTCGCAGGAATGACTCCGGGGGATCATGGCCGGTTAGAACTGGAAATAGATGAACGGTGTGGCCTCGCGTTTCCAGAAGGCGGCGATGACCACGACCAGGGCGCCCCAGGCCAGCCATCCGAACCAGCCGCGGGAAATCCCGGTGCGGAACGGGTCCGATCGACGGCCTTGCATCCCTTCCATGGCGAGCACGGGGAGCCAACTGGCAAGAACCGCGACGAGCAGGTGGAGTCCACCGGGAGGCAGCGAGGAGTTGAGCAGGGCGCGGTGGATGGTGGCGACCTGGGAGAACGAACCGGCGCGGAACAGGAGCCAGCCGTAGCCCACGGCGGTCAGGGTCAGGGGCCAGGCGATCCAGACCGGCATCCGGAGATTCAGCCGATTCCAGAGCCGATGACCGGTCAGCAGGAGACCGTGCCAGGCACCCCAGAGGACGAAGTTCCAGGCGGCCCCGTGCCAGAAGCCGCCGATGAGCATGGTCAGAAACAGATTGAGGCAGGTGCGGACCTCACCGCTCCGATTGCCGCCGAGGGGAATGTAGAGGTAGTCGCGCAGCCAGGTGGAGAGACTGATGTGCCAGCGGCGCCAGAAATCGCGGATATCGGTGGCGAAGTAGGGCCGGTCGAAGTTCCGCATCAGATCGAACCCCAGCATGCGGGCGAGTCCGCGGGCGACGTCGGAGTAGCCGGAGAAATCCCCGTAGATCTGGCCGGAGAAAGCCAGGAGTCCGATCAGGATCATGGGGCCGGAGGTGGGGGCGCGGTCGAAGGCGAGTTCCGCGAAGGGGGCGAGTTGGTCGGCGAAGACCACCTTCTTGAACAGCCCCCAGAGCACCAGCAACAGGCCTTCCTCGAGGTCGAGCCGTCGGATGATCCGGGGTTCCAGGAACTGCGGCAGGAGGTGCGAGGCCCGTTCAATGGGGCCGGCGACGAGTTGGGGGAAGAAGGCGACGAAGGCGAGGAAGGCGGTCAGGTCACGGGAGGGTTCGATCCGCTTCGCATAGACGTCGAGGGTGTAGCTCAGGGTCTGGAAGGTGTAGAAGCTGATGCCGACCGGGAGCACAACGGCCCACGTCCAGGAAGGTTGGGCGACCCCGAGTTTTCCGAGCAGTTCGTGGAACGAATCCAGGAAGAACCCGAAGTATTTGAAGAACCCGAGCATGCCCAGGTTGAAGCCGAGGCTCAGGTAAAGCCAGCGACGGCGCAGGGCGGGCGTGCGGGCTTGTCCCATCGCGGCGCCGACCTTGAAGTCGACGAGGCTGGAGAGGATCAGCAGCCCGAGGAACCGCCAGTCCCACCATCCGTAGAACAGCCAGCTGGCGGCCACGATGAGGCGGTTGCGGTGGACGAGATTTCCCCGGACCAGGGCATAGAGCAGCGCGAAGGCGGCGAAGAAGACGAGGAAGTCGGTCGAATTGAAAAGCATGGCCGGCGCGCGGCGCGAGCGTCGGGGCTGGGTGCGGCCGGATCAATCGCAGAAACGTTGTGCAAGCGCCCGGCCACGGCGTCCCTTGGCCGATTGGCTTCGGTGGTTTAAGGTGAGGCGCGTTTGAGCGAGAGGAACCAGAAACCAAGGCGGCCGGGATCGGGGGCATTTACCCTGATCGAGTTGCTGGTGGTGATCGCGATCATCGGGCTGCTGGCCAGCCTGCTGCTTCCGGCCCTGGCGCGGGCCAAGGAGAAGGGGCGGGCCACGGCCTGCCTGAACAACCTGCGTCAGCTGGGAATGGCGACCTTGATGTACGCCCAGGACCACCAGGGACTGCTCCAGCTCGAGGCGCCCCTGCAGAAGGGCGTCACCTGGGGAAGCCTGCTCGCCTCCAACGCCAATGTCCGGCCGTTCCATCTCTTCGTCTGCCCCTCGTACAAGCCGTTCCGGTTCACCAATTGGATCCGGATCTACGGCATTCGCGCGGATCCACCGGCGGAATCAGCCCGCGGGGTTCTCAAGGAGTTCCTGGCCATCGATACCGTCGAGCGGCCCACGGAGTATCTCCATCTGGCGGACACCACCAGCCGGGGACGGGAAGGGATCGGGGCCCAGCAATTCCACGTGTTTAGGGCCGCCAGCGAGAAGGAGGTCCATGGACGCCACGGCAAGGTCGCGAACGGCTTTTTGCTGGATGGGCATGTCGAGGGGTTGAACTCCCATCGACTGGAACGCCTGGGGATTCTGGGGTTGTTCGAGACGGACACGGTGCCGGGGTATTTCCCATGAATCCCGCGATCCGCGTGTTGCTGTTCGGGGTGCTGGTGGGGCTGGGGGCGGCAGGTTGCGCACCGCCTGAGTCCCGGCAGGCCGACGCCCGTCGGGAGTTGGTGTTCGAACGCCTCGGCCGCGAGATCGCCGCCCGTCAGCCCGGGGCGAAGGTCCTGGTGGTGGGCAATCCCTACGCCGCGCGGCCGGGAGCCGAGGCTTCGATCCGCACGGCCGAGGAAGCGTCGGTTCGGGGACTCCGCCGGGGCCTGGGGAAGGGGGCGGAATCAGTGGGGGTCGCGCATCCCCGGCTTCGTCCCGAGGCGGAGTCGGATCCGCAGTCGGTGTCGATCCCCGTCGGGGCGTCCACGCCGCTGAGTTTTCTCACCGCGATGGGGGCCTGGGACCGGCTGCGGGAGGGGAATCCCGGGGCGACGGTCTGGGTCAGCCTGATTGGCTTTCCCGCGGATCTGGCGGACACGGCGGCCTGGAAGGATCCGCGTGGACCGAAGTGGGTGATGTTTCTGCCCGACTGGCGGATTCTGGGATCGACGGCAGCGGTGGGGGCTGCGTTTTCGGAGGGACGCCTGTTGATGGCGGTGATGTCGCGTCCGGGGGCCCCGCCGGAATCGGAGTCGATGCTGGCGGACCGGGAAGCCGAGTTCGAACGGCGCCACGTCCTGGTGACGGCCGAGACCTTGGAGCGCGTACGGCGCGAATGGCCGATGCTGATTCCCTGAGTTTCCGAGAGGTTCCGTGGGGAACTGTCAGGGAAGAAGTGCCTCAGGGCATGGCCTTGATGAATTCGTCGGCGCGGGCGATGGAGCGGTTCATCTGTTCGAGCAGCCGGGTGATTTCGGTCTGGATGCCGGCGGTTTCGCCCTTGAGCGAGGCGATGGCCTGGGCGTTGAGGTTGTGCTTCAGGTAGAGCACGTAGTCCTTAAATTGGGACAGCACGGGAGCCATGCTTTGTTCGGCGGCGGCCAGGGCGCGGTGGAGTTCGTCGTAACGCTGCTTGGTTTCGGTCAGCTGGCGGCGGCTCGATTCCTTGAGGGTCGGGGTGTTGATTTCCCCGATTTCCTTTTCCCATTCGGCGAAGAGGTCGGTGGAGACCGTTTCGATGTCGCGGATCCGTTTGCGCACGGTTTCGGCGCCGGAGACGCAGCCGTCGTACTCGGCCTTGAGCGTGGCGTAGGCCTTCTCCAGTTCGCCGCCCTCGAACTTGGTGATTTCCTTGAGGCGGGTGAGGGCGTCCTTGAACTGCTCCTGGGTTTCCTTCTGGTCGTCGCGCGCGGCGACCACGCGTTTCTTCAGCAGGTCCCGTTTGTGAACACCGAAGGATTCGTACGCCGAATAGACCACGGACTGGCAGCCGGCCGTGAGGAGAGCGGACACGGTGAGCAGGGTTGCGAGTGCGAACTGGAGGGGCCTCGTCATGCGTCTTGGGTACCAGAGCTTCCGCCCTGGCTGCAATGCCCACGCGGGTCATGGCCCTTCCAGAAGGCGGATCCGCAGAAACGCATGATCCCCGCAGCAGTCGTTCAGCTCGGCGCTGAGCACGGCAGCGGGTTCGGTGACCGGGGTCCAGGCGGAGGAAGTCAGGGCATTGGCGCGTTCGACCACGTACCGGTGAACCGGGGTCTCGACAGCGGTGAGATCGTTCCGCAGCACGGCGAGCGGGCCGCTCCATTCCACGCGGACACCCCCTTCGCGGGGCACGATGCGGGTGATGCGGGGCTTGGGATGGAATCCGATCACGCCGCGCAGGGGCAGGTTGAGGGACTGCTCGGGGGTCCAGTCCTCCGGCGTCCAGGGGCTGAACTCGCGGTCGCCGCTCCCCCAGCTGGTCCGGTAGCGGACGTAAGGCGTGCCGTTGTCGTCGATGAGGTAGCCGTAGGCCAGCATGCCGTGGATCTCGGGGTTGAGTCCGGACTGTCCTTCGACGATCCGGGAGAAGAGTCCGAAGGGCTGCATGAACAGGAGCACCGGGTAGCCGGAATCGATCTCGGACTTGAGATCCTCGAAGGTGAATCCGCGGCCGGCCGGTTTGTCCGGATTGAAATCCGCGAGCTGGGAGAAGGAATCGGCGGGGTATCCCCGCGACGCCGACCAGGTGCGCAGGCCGGATTGCAGGTCCGGGATGGGGGTGCCGGAGGCATCGAGTGGGACGTGGTTCGTGCGCCGGTGCCCGTCGCGGTCGAAGAAATTGAAGGAGTACCCGTCGATGTTCCCGCGGCATTCGCCCCCGAGATCGGCCCAGCGCAGCTGGTTCAGACCGAGGTAATCGCCGATGCAATCGGGCGCGTGGGCGGGACGGCCTGCGACGACATGCGGATCCTGGCCGGTGCTTTCGTAATCCCGATAGTAGTCGTCGGCATGCCCCGGTTGGGTGAGGGGGCGGCCATCGACTCCGGCTTCCGAGGCCCACAAGGCGCGAATGGAGTTGTTGATGCCGAAGCTGTTCAGCGGCGCCACGCCGCCCGCGGTGGGGCCGGTGTAGTAGTTCGGCAGGCCATGCCGGTCCCAGTACCCGATCAGGTTGCCGGAGGCCGTGCCAAAACAGCCCATGTGCCACTGGTAGTCGGGGACTCCGGTGAGGAAGACGTTCTCGTAGGCCCGGGCCGGGGCGGCGGACAGAAGTCCGAGTCCGGCGAAAAGCAGGGGGATCGCCCGCGAACCGGTGGGGAGGCCTGGGGACGGAAACGACATGGCGGGGAGGGTAGCACAGCTGCGCTGCGGTTTGAAGTTTGGGCCATGCGGCCGGGGGCCTGGTTTCGAGCCTGACGACAGGCATGCGTTTGGGTTGGGGAAGCAACGTCGGGTGCGCGCTCTGACCTCGGGCGGCGACGCGTCGGCGAATCGAAAGCTGCGACAAGTCGCAGCACTCCAAAGCACCTCCCCCTGCCTGCGCGCTTGCGGGTGGGGGTGGGGCGGCGCATTTTCATGGGGAACCCCTGAAACCTAATGCGTCGCGAAGTTTTCCAATCCCCGGCCGTGGCCTCGTCGGAGGATTCCCATCAAACCGATGAATCGGGTTCCGGCGTTGCCGTGGGCTCCGGTGCGGGGGCGGCCTGTTCCATGGATCGGCGCGGGTTTCTGCGGCGCGCGGCGACCGGTGGGGCGGCGATTCTGGGCATGCCGCTGATTGTTCCCGGCCGGGTGCTGGGTCGGGATGGCGGGGTGGCGCCCAGCGAACGCATCACGATTGGGTGCTTGGGGACAGGGCGGCAGGCGATCCATGCCAACATCCCGGGGTTCCTGGCGGAGCGGGACGCCCGCATCGTGGCGGTTTGTGATGTCGATTCCTGGCGATCGACGCGGGCGCAGTTGGCGGTGGATCAGGGTTATGCGCGCCTGGAGCCGGGCGCCCAGGCCCGCGGGTGTGCCGTGCATCGGGACTGGCGGGAGTTGATGGCGCGACCGGACATCGACGCGGTGATGATTTCCACGCCGGACCATTGGCACGTGATCATGGCCCTGGCGGCGTTGCGGGCGGGGAAGGATGTCGCGTGTGAGAAGCCGCTGACGCGGAACATTGCCGAGGGCCGGTTGCTGGCGGACACGGTGAAGCGGACGGGGCGGGTGTTTCGGACCGACAGCGAATTCCGTTCCATCCGCGCCTGCCATCGGGTGGTGCAGATCGTGCGGAATGGGCGCATCGGAAAGCTGGAACGGATCATCGTTGGCACCCCGACGGACACCACGCTGGCGCCGCAGCCGGACATGCCGGTGCCGGAGGAGCTGGATTACGCGATGTGGCTGGGGCCGGCGCCGGAGGTGCCGTACACCGAAAAGCGGGTGCATCCGCGCCACAACGACAAGGGTCGTCCGGGTTGGATCTGCAACCGCGATTATGCGGACGGCATGATGGCGAACTGGGGGGCCCATCTGAACGACATCGCGATGTGGGCGAATGACACCGAGCACACGGGGCCGGTGGAGGTGCGGGCTACGGGGAAGTTTCCGCCGCGGACAAACCTTTGGAACATCGTGCTGGATTTCGAGGCTGAGTTCCGTTTTGCGAACGGGGTGCGGCTGGTGTGCCGCACGGACAAGCCCTTCATGCGGTTCGAGGGCAGCGAGGGCTGGATTCAGGTGACCTATCCCAGCCAGATCGAGGCCTCGGCGGAGTCGTTGATCGGATGGACTCCGGGTCCCAACGACCTGACCCTGCCATTCAAAACCACGGAGAAGCGGGATTTTCTGGATGCGGTGAAGTCGAGAAAGCAGCCGCTGTTCGATGCCGAGGCGGGCCATCGCAACGCCAGCCTGGCCCACCTCTCGCTGGCTTCCATGGAACTGGGGCGGCCCCTGAAGTGGGATCCGGTCCGCGAAACCGTGCCGGACGACGCGGAGGCCAACCGTTATCTCCAGCCCAAACCCCTGCGTGGCCCCTGGAAACTCTGAACCCCATGCCCAACACCCCGCGAATCCTCACCACCACCGTCGGTTCCTATCCCGTCCCCGACTGGCTGTCGGCGCTGCCCAGCGACCAGGCGCTGATTGATGCCACCCGGGTGGTGTTCGATCTTCAGCGCCAGGCGGGCATTGATCTGCCCACGGACGGGGAGTTGTACCGGTTTGATGTCAACCACCCCGACACGAACGGGATGATTGAATACTTCGTCCGGCGGTTGGGCGGGATGCGGGGCGAGATCGGGCGTCGTGACACGGTGACCTTTCTGGCGAAGCCCGAGATGCGGTTCCGGAGCCGTCCGGCAGCCGTGGTGACGGGGCCGGTCACGGAGGGCACGCTGAATCTGCCGGCGGACTGCGCCCGGGCGGCGGCGGTGGCGGGCGGGCCGTTCAAGTTCACGCTGACCAGTCCCTACATGCTGGCGCGGACCCTGTTGGATGAGCATTACCGGGATTTCGAAGCCCTGACGCTCGCGGTGGCCGATGCCCTGGCGGCGCAGGTGGGGGACCTGGGTTGCGCCTGTGTGCAGGTCGACGAGGCGAACATCCCGGGAAAACCCGAGGACGGCCCCCTGGCGGCGGAGGCCATCAACCGGATCCTGGACGCGGTGAAGGGCGAGAAGGCGGTGCACTTTTGCTTTGGCAACTACGGCGGCCAGACCATTCAGCGCGGCACCTGGGAGTCGCTGATCGGTTTTCTCAATCGCTTGCGCGCCGATCATCTGGTCCTGGAGCTCGCGCACCGGCCGGTTTCCGATCTGGAGGCGCTGAAGTCCCTGGATCCCCGGCTGGGCGTGGGGATCGGGGTGGTGGACATCAAGACCAACGCCCTGGAGACCGCCGAGGACATCGCGCGGTCCATCGAACGGGCGGAGGCGGCGCTGGGTGTTGGCCGGGTGCGCTACATCCATCCTGACTGTGGATTCTGGATGCTGAAGCGGAGCGTGGCGGATCGGAAGATCTCAGCCCTGGCGAAGGGGCGGGACCTGTATCTGGGCCTGTAGTTGGTGGCGGTGAGCCTTGGCGTGGCGGCGCGCTCGGAGATCGCGCCCTATCCGTGGCTTTTGGAATGCGCCCGTGGGTGGCGTGATGCCGGGGGGATCGAACTTAGCGGAAGGCCTTGGCCTGCTCGCCCAACCGCTTTTGGAGACTGCCGCAGACCTTCTCGCAAAGATCGAAGATGCCTGGATCGGCAATATGGTAGAACACATTCAGACCCTCCTTGCGACGACCGAGGATGCCGGCGTCGGTGAGGGTTTGCAGGTGGCGGGAGACGTTGGCCTGGTTGGCGCCGGTGGCTTCGACCAGCTGGGAGACGTTGCGCTCGTCGCGTTCGAGGGCGATCAGCAGACGCAGACGCATGGGTTCCCCGAGCACGCGGAACCGGGCGGCGATGAGTTCCAGGGCCTCGGGGGAGAGTTTCTGGCGGTTCATGGTGGTGACAGGGTTGGAGCGAAGGAAAACCGGGATTGACATCAACTATATGAGTGAATACGAATATAGGCGTCCAAGGCAAGCTGCCTTTGGCCCATTCGAAAATCAATCTGGAACCTGGATTACCCCATGAAAATTGAGTCCTACATCCGCATTCTCGCCGGCACGATGGTTCTGACCAGTTTGGCCCTCGCCCACTGGGTGGCCCCGCGCTGGCTCTTCCTCGGGGCCTTCGTGGGGGTGAACCTGATCCAGTCGGCGATCACCGGGTTCTGTCCCGCCGAGATGATCCTGAAGCGGCTGGGGGTGGGGAAGGAAGGAGCGGGCTGCTGCCGCTGAACGGGGCATCGTCGGGGAGTCTGAAAGGTCCGAATCGGTGGTTCTCAACCGTCACCATGAAAAATCGTCGTCGTCTCCTGGGTTTGATCTTCGCGGGGTTCGCGGGCGTGGTCCTGGCCCAACGCCGGTCGTCGCAGCCCTGCGGTTCCTGCCCGGGCGCGATCCTGCCGGGGGGGAACCCGGAGTGTGGTGCGGGTTCGGGGGAGTGCGGGGACGGTGAGGTTCCGAGGGCTGAGCCGGCGGGTGAGCGTGGTGCCGTTGGAGGGCCCTTGTCGTCCGGGAATTCCGGGCGTTCCCGGGTTCTGGCGTTGATGGCGACGGTGCTGTTGTCGGGTGCCCTGGGGTGCCATCGGGAGTCGGGGCCGGCGGGGCCGGCGGTGGCGTTGCCGTCGGTGGAGGTTCGCGTGGGTGGGGTGGCGGCGGGCCGGCATCAGGCGGTGGAGGAGGTGGTGGGGACGGTTCGGGCGCGGCGGCGGGCGGTGATTGAGGCGAAGGTGAGTGGCCGGATCGTGGTGTTGACGGCTGTTCCCGGGAGGCCGGTGCGGGCGGGCGAGGTGTTGTTGGAGGTGGAGGCGCGGGAGATTGGGGCGCGGATCGAGCAGGCCCGGGCGGTGTTGGAGCAGGCGGAGCGGGAGTTGGTGCGATTTACAACGTTGTTGAAGCAGGAGGCGGTCACGCGGGCGGAGTATGACGGGGTGGAGTCGCGCCAGCGGGTGGCGAAGGCGGCGTTGTTGGAGGCGGAGACCCTGGGGAGTTACACGCGGGTGACGGCGCCGTTCGATGGGGTGGTGGTGCGGAAGCTGGCTGATGTGGGGGATCTGGCGGCGCCGGGGCGGGGGTTGCTGGAGATCGAGGATCCGGCGTCGGTGCGGTTGGAGGCGGACGTGCCGTTGCAGCTGGTGGACCGGGTGAAGCTTGGGGACCGGTTGACGGTGACGGTGGTGGGAACGGCGGAGAGGACGATGGAGGCGGTGGTTTCGGAGATTGAGCCGACGGCGGATTCGGCGAGCCGGACCTTTCGCATGAAGCTGGATCTGCCGCCGGAATCCGGGGCGCGGGCGGGAGCGTTCGGGCGGGTGTCGGTTCCGGTGGCGGAGGCGGAAGTCCTGCGGGTCCCGGCGGCGGCGGTGCAGGTGCGGGGTCAGATGGAGGTGGCTTTTGTGGTGTCCGAGGACCGGGCGCGGTTGCGGTTGGTGAAGACGGGCAAGCGTTCGGGAACGGAGGTGGAGGTGGTCTCCGGGCTGATGGTGGGTGAGCGCGTGGTGGTGGCGGGCGGGGAGAAGTTGCTGGACGGCCAGCCGTTGGTGGTGCGTTGACGGGTCGCAGGCAGCCCAGGCAAGCGTATGAATTCATCCAAGGAAGAACGCGGGGCCGGAGGACGGCCGGTGGAGCTCGGGGTGGCCGGGCGCATGGCGCGGGCCTTCATCGATTCCAAGCTTTCGCCGCTGATCGTGATTTCGGCGGTGCTCCTCGGCGTGTTCGCGATCGTGATGCTGCCGCGCGAGGAGGAGCCGCAGATCAAGGTGCCGATGGTGGACGTCCTGGTCCGCATGCCCGGATCCTCGGCGAAGGAGGTGGAGGAGCGGGCGACGAGGCCGATGGAGAAGCTCCTGTGGGAGGTGCCCGGGGTGGAATACCTCTACTCGACCTCGCGGGAGGGTGAGTCGCTGGTCATCGTGCGGTTCAAGGTTGGCGAGAATCCCGAGGAAAGCCTGGTGAAGCTGAACCAGAAGCTGGCCTCCAATTTCGATCGCATCCCGCATGGAGTGTCGACGCCGCTGGTGAAGCCGAAGTCGATCGATGATGTGCCGATCCTGGCGCTGACCCTGCACAGCAGCCGGTACGATCATCTCACCCTGAGGCGGCTGGCGTCGCAGGTGGACGACGCGGTGAAGCAGGTCGAGCAGGTGGCCGAGACCACCCTCATCGGCGGGGCGAGACGCGAGTTACGGGTCCTCCTGAATCCGGCGCGGCTGGCGGCGCGGAACCTGAGTCCGGCGGGCCTGGTGCCCATGTTGCAGCAGGCGAACCGCGAGTATCGGGCCGGGGGCCTGACCAGCAACAACCGGGAGATCCTGGTCGAGACCGGGGCGTTTCTGCGTTCGGCGGCGGAGGTGGGCTCGGTGGTGGTCGGGGTTTATTCGGGACGCCCGGTTTACCTGAGGGAGGTGGCGGACATCGTGGATGGCGCGGAGGAACCGTCGAACTACGTCTTTCATGGCACCGGCGCGGGCGCCGGTGCGGGTGCGGGTGAGGAGGAACCGGCGGTGACCCTGACGGTGGCGAAGCGCCCGGGGGCGAATGCGATTGCGGTGGCGGAGCGGGTGTTGGCGAAGGTGGAGAGCCTGAAGGGTCGGATCATTCCGGCGGACGTGACGGTGAGCATCACCCGGCACTACGGCGAGACGGCGGCGGAGAAGTCGAATGAACTCCTGCTGCACATGGGCATTGCGGTGTTCGGGGTGTCGATCCTGATCTGGCTGGCGTTGGGTTGGCGGGAGTCGGGGATTGTGGCGGTGGCGATTCCGGCGACCCTGGCGCTCACGCTCCTGGTTTTTTATCTCTACGGTTTCACGCTCAACCGGATCACGTTGTTTGCGTTGATCTTCAGCATCGGGATTCTGGTGGATGACGCGATCGTGGTGGTGGAGAACATCGTCCGTCATTTCCACCTGCCGGGGAACCGGGGGCGATCCCTGACGGCGGTGGCGATCGAGGCGGTGGGCGAGGTGGGCAACCCGACCATCCTGGCCACTTTCGCGGTGATCTTTGCCGTGGTGCCGATGGCTTTTGTCGGCGGGCTGATGGGGCCCTACATGCGCCCCATCCCGATTGGTGCGAGCGCGGCGATGTTCTGGTCGCTGTTGATCGCCTTCACCGTCACGCCCTGGGCCTCGGTGCGGATGCTCCGGTGGCTGGGCGGGGAGGAGCGCCTTCGCGCCCATGGGCACGGGGAGGCGGCCGTGGAATCCGGCGCCGCGGGGGGAGCCCTGGTGGCGACGGGAGAGCCTTGGGAGGGTGTCCGGCGGGTCGAGGGCCCCATTGATACCTCGCGTTACCAGGGAGATTTCTTCACCCGCCTCTATTGCCGGGTGATGGTGCCGATGATCGAGAAGGCCCGCTGGCGGTGGGCCTTTCTGGCCTTCAACGGCGTGTTGCTGCTGGGGGCGATGGCGACGGTTGGCGTGGGCTGGGTGAAGGTGAAGATGCTGCCCTTCGACAATAAGTCCGAGTTCCAGATCATCCTGAACATGCCGGAGGGCAGTGCCCTGGAACTGACGGCCCAGGCGGCCCGGGAGATTGCGGCCGGGGTGCGGACGGAGCCGGAGGTGACGGATTACCAGGTTTACGCGGGGGTCTCGTCGCCCTTCAATTTCAACGGTTTGGTGCGCCATTATTTCATGCGCCAGGGGGCGAGCGTGGCGGACATCCAGGTCAACCTGGTGCCCAAGCACGCGCGCAAGGCGCAGAGCCACGACATCGCGCGCCGGATTCGACCGCGCGTGGCCTCCATCGCGGCCCGGTACGGGGCCCGGGTGGCGGTGGCCGAGGTGCCCCCCGGGCCCCCGGTGCTCCAGACTCTGGTGGCGGAGATTTACGGACCCGACGAGGAGACCCGCCACCGTGTCGCGGCGGAGGTGAGACGGGTTTTTGCGGAGACGGAAGGGGTGGTGGACGTGGACTGGTACCTGGAGGCGGATCAGCCGAAGACCCGGTTCGTGATTGATAAGGAGAAGGCGGCCTTGAACGGGATCAGTGCGGAGACCATTTCGCGGACCCTGCGGATTGCGGTGGAAGGGGAGTCGGTCGACCTCCTGCACATTCCGAAGGAGAAGGAGGACGTCAACCTGGTGTTGGAGCTTCCGCGTTCCCTGCGTACCACGCCGGAGGAGTTGCTGGCGCTGCGGGTGAGGTCGGGCGATGCCAATGCCTTGCCGGAACCGGGCCATGGTGGCCAGGAGCGGGGACCGCTGGTGTCGTTGAGGGAACTGGTCCGGATCGAGCGGGTGATCGCGGACAAGAGCCTGTACCACAAGAACCTCATGCCGGTGACGTATGTCATCGGGGATGTGGCGGGGGTCATTGAGAGCCCGGTGTATGCCATTCAGAAGATGAACGACAGGCTCCGGGCGCTGGACATGTCCCGGCTGGGGGGGGCGGCGGGGAGCTCGGGGTTGCGGATTCTGAATGCCTCGATGCCCTTCACGGATGACGAGCCGTCCATGAAGTGGGATGGCGAATGGCACATCACGATCGAGGTGTTCCGGGACCTGGGATTGGCCTTCGGGGCGGTGCTGGTGCTGATTTATGTGCTGATGGTGGGGTGGTTCCGGTCGTTCCTCACCCCGGTGGTGGTGATGATGGCGATCCCGTTTTCCCTGGTGGGCATTCTTCCCGGGCACGGGGCGCTCGGCGCGTTTTTCACGGCCACGTCCATGATCGGGTTCATGGCGGGTGCGGGCATCGTGGTGCGGAATTCCATCATCCTGGTGGATTTCATCGAGCAACGCATCGCGGAGGGCATGTCGATCGGACAGTCGGTGGTCGATGCCGGGGCGGTGCGGTTCCGGCCGATGCTTCTGACGGCGATGGCGGTGGTGGTGGGGGCCGGGGTGATCCTGTTCGATCCCATCTTCCAGGGCCTGGCCATTTCCCTGATGGCGGGAGAGGTGGCGTCGCTGTTGATCAGCCGGATGGCGGTTCCGGTGTTGTATTTCATCGCCTACGGAAAACGTGGCTCTTCCGCGGCGGCGAACTAGGGGCGGGGCAATCCGGGTTGCTTATCCGGGGATTCTTAGAGCTGCTTCATCACTCTGGCGGCGGTTTGGATGGTGGTCTCGATGTCGTCGGGGGTGTGGGCGGTGGAGATGAAGCCGGCCTCGAACTGGCTGGGGGCGAGGTAGACGCCGGCTTCGAGCATGCCGTGGAAGAAGCGGGCGAAACGCTGGCGGTCGCTGCGCAGGGCGTCGGCGAGATTCCAGACCGGCCCTTCGGTGAAATAGCCGCAGAACATGGAGCCGATGCGCTGGGAGCAGAGCGGTATTCCAGCGGCGCGGGCGGCTTCCTTCAGACCCGCCTCCAGCTGGGCTCCGCGTTCCTCCAGGTATCGATAGCCCTCGAAGGCGGCCAGGGCGTCCAGCGTGGCAATGCCGGCCGCCATGGCCAGCGGATTCCCGGAGAGTGTTCCGGCCTGGTACACGGGACCGAGCGGAGCGAGATGATCCATGATGTCAGCGCGTCCGCCGAAGGCTCCGACAGGCAGCCCGCCGCCGATGATTTTGCCGAAGCAGGAGAGGTCGGGGACGATGCCGAACACCGATTGCGCTCCGCCCGGGGAGAGGCGGAAACCGGTCATCACTTCATCCGCGATGAACACGGCACCGTGTTGCGTGCAGAGGGTGCGGAGGCGTTCGAGGAATCCCGGTTTGGGCAGGTACAGTCCGGCGTTGGCGGGGACCAGTTCGAGAATGACGGCGGCGATGCCGGATCCTTCGCGGGCGAACAAGGCTTCGAGGGCTTCGAAGTCGTTGAAGGGGAGGACGAGGGTGTGACGCGCGAAATCGGCGGGGACCCCGGCGCTGTCCGGTTGCCCGAGGGTGAGAGCTCCGGAGCCGGCCTTGACCAGGAGTGAGTCGCCGTGGCCGTGGTAGCAGCCGTCGAATTTGACGATGTTGTCGCGCCGGGTGAAGCCGCGGGCGAGTCGGAGCGCCGACATGCAGGCCTCGGTTCCGGAACTGCAGAACCGGACTTTGTCGACGGAGGGCACGGCCTGTTTGACGCGGACGGCGAGGTCGATTTCGCGGGGATTGGGAATGCCGAAGCTGGTGCCGCGATCGGCGGCGTCCTTCACCGCCTGGATCACGGATGGCGCGGCGTGCCCCAGGATGGCGGGTCCCCAGGTCCCGACATAGTCGATCAGTTCGGTGCCGTCGACGGTGCGGACCCTGGCGCCGCGGGCGGAATCGACGAAGAACGGCTGACCGCCAACGGCGCGGAAGGCGCGGACGGGCGAATTGACGCCGCCGGGCGTGTGGCGGAGGGATTCGGCGAAGAGGGCTTCGGATCGCGGTTGCTGGATCATCGCGGGGTGGTGGTATCGGAGAATCAGGCGGGGAGAAAGTGCCGGATGCTTTCCAGGGTGGTGCGGGCGGCGATTTCGGGGGTGGGCAGAGGCAGGATTTCGGCGGAGAGATAACCCCGGTAGCTGATGTCCTTGAGGGCTTGGATGGAAGCGGCCACCTCCGTGTGTCCGAGACCGATGGCGCGGCGGTTGCTGTCGGCGAAATGCACATGGCCCACGAGGGGGCCGGCGGCGCGGAGGGCGTCGGCGATGGAGACCTCCTCGATGTTCATGTGGAACAGGTCGCAGAGCAGTCGCGGGCTGCGGGTGCGGAGGGGGCGGAGCAGTTCGACCCCTTGCTCCACGGTGTTGAGCAGGTTGGATTCGTAGCGGTTGAGCGGTTCGATCAGCAGGGGCACGCCGCGGGCCGCGGCCCGGGGTCCGAGCTGTTCGAGCGCCATGGCCAGCCAGCCCAGGGCCTGGTCCCGGGTGATCTCGCCGTCGGCGCGTCCCTGCATCGACCCGATGATGGCGGGGGCCCCGAAGGATCCCGCGAGATCGACGATGGCGGCGATGAACTGCTGGGCGCGATGGCGGACGGCACTGTCGGGGTGGGTGAGGGTGAGCCTTTGCCGGACCCAGCCGGCGCCCGTGCCCATGGCGGCGAGGGCGAGACCGTGGCGGTTCAGCGTTTGTCGAAGAAGAGCGGCATCGATGTCGTCGGCCGAGGTGGGGAACAGTTCGATGGCCTGGAATCCGGCAGCCGCGGCCTGGGCGCAGCCCGACTCCAGGTCGCCGTGGAACACGAACGGACCGGAGCGGGCTTCGGGAACGAGACAGACGGTGATGGCGGGACGCATGCGGGCGGAGAATGGGGGAATTCGGTGGACCGTGAAAGTTGCAATCTCCCCGGAAACCGGCGGATAACAGGGGATCATGTCCATGATTAAGGAGACAGCGGGTCGTGCGGACGGTGGCTGGGGCGGGGAGGCCGTTCCCGTGAGTCACGGGGAGCGGTTGACGACCCTGGACACGCTGCGGGGGGTGGCCCTGCTGGGGATCCTGCTGATGAACATTGTGGGGTTCGCCTTCTATCATGGGGCCTATGACAATCCGACCTCGGCGGGTGGGTCGACGGGTTTGAACCTGTGGGTCTGGTATGTCCTCCACGTCGTGGCGGAAGGGAAGATGCGCTGTCTCTTTTCCCTCGTGTTTGGGGCGAGTGTGATTCTGCTGACTTCGCGCCTCGACTCACGGTTGGACGGGGCGGATATCTATTACCGTCGGACGTTGTGGCTTTTGTTGTTCGGCATCGCCCATTCCTTCCTCCTGTGGCAGGGGGAGATTCTCTATCCCTACGCCCTGAGTGGGCTGGTGCTGTATCCGTTCCGGCGGATGTCCGTGCGGGGACTGGTGGCGATGTCGTCGGCGCTGATTCTCTATTGTGGCGTCTTTTACACCGTCCAGGCGAAGCAGACGAAGGACAAGATCGTGGCGGGTCAGGCGGCGGTGGCGAAGGCGGATTCGGGCGGGACGCTGGACGAGGAGGAGGAGGAGGCCCGGAAGGCGTGGGAGGATCTCCGGCATGAGCGCAATCCTGATGCGGAGGCGTTGGAGAAGGATGCCGCGGAATGGCGGGGCAATCCCCTTCAGGTGATCAAGGCTCGGGCCGACGTGGTGATAATGTGGAGTTCGATCCCGTACTATCACGCGTGGAACATGGATGTGCTGAGCATGATGCTGATGGGCATGGCGCTGATGAAGTCGGGGATTCTGGCGGGGCGCCGGCCGCCGCGGTTCTATGCCCTGCTGGCGCTGGGGGGTTATGGTCTTGGGCTGCCGCTCCATGCGTACAATGGCTGGGTGGTGCTCCAGGCGGGGTTCGATCCTGTGGTTCAGGGGTTTTCCGGGGCGGTGTACGACATCGGTCGCCTGGCGGTGGCGTGCGGGCACCTCGGGGTGGTTTATTTCCTGGCCGGCGCTGGCTGGTTTCCGGGCCTGCGGAATCGCCTGGGTGCGGTGGGTCAGATGGCGCTCACCAATTATGTCACGCACTCGGTGGTGTGCGCCTTGGTCTTCACCGGATATGGCCTTGGCCTGTACGGCCGCCTGGAGAGATACCAGACCTATTATGTGGTGCTGGCGCTGTGGGTGTTCCAGCTGATCGTGAGTCCGCTATGGCTTCGCCGGTTTCGGTTTGGGCCCCTGGAATGGGCCTGGCGCTCGCTGACCTACTGGAAACGCCAGCCGATGCGGGTGGGATCTGACTGATCGGACTGATCTGTCGGATCCGACCGATCCGACCGATCGGACGGATCGGACGGATCGGACGGATCGGACAGATCGGACTAATCCGACCGATCGGGAATCTCAGCCTGTGCTTCCCATCACGCAGACCTCGTTCTTGTTGGCGCAGAGGCGGGTCAGGGTGAAGTCCGAGGTCAGGGGGGCGAGTTCCGCCTTGAGACGCTCCAGAACGGGGTATTCAGCGGTTCCCTTGAACTTGATCGTGACCACGAAGTGCCGGCACAGGCGCTTCCGGCACCACTCGAGCACCAGATCGATGCTGCGATCGGGCGCGGCGATGACATCGCAGAGCAGCCAGTCCACCGGCCGCGGCGGGGTGAAGGTGAAGGCGTCCCCGCGATGGAAGGTGAGGAGCGGATGCCGCATGAGATCGGGCCGGAGGGGGGAGCGGTCGACGGCGGTGACCCGGGTGCCGCGTTGCAGGGCGACGTAGGTCCAGCTGCCGGGGCAGGCGCCGAGGTCGACGCAGGTTTCTCCTGGCCCCAGGGGTCGACCCAGTCGTTGTTCGGCTTCCACCAGTTTGGCGAAGGCCCGGCAGGGGGCTGATTTATCCGAGGCCACGGGGAGTTCGCCCCGGGGAAACGGGGAGACCAGCCGGCGGAGCAGGTGGGGGAGGGGGGCGCGCGCCACCGAGAGAAAGCCGTGTTCCGGTTCAGTCAGCAGCAGTTGAACGAGGGCATGCGAGGCGTGGAAGGGGGCGGCGTCCGGTTCGAGGCGGCGGAGCAGATGCCGACGCTGGCGCTGGAGTCGTTCGATCAAGGCGTCGCGAATCAGCCGGCAGCGTTGGTGGCCCGCTTCCGGAGGGGCGAAACGGGGTTCGCCATGGAGCCGCCAGGGCTGGGATTCGGGGAGGACGGGAACGAGGGCGTCGAAGAGCAGGTCGGCGAGGGCACGGATGGAGGGGGCGTGGATGACCTGGGCTTCGGGCAGGCATTGGCGTGCGAAGGCGAGCGGTGCGGGTGGCGTGGTGAAATCCGGGAGGTCATGCACTTGAAGCAGTCCGTTGGGGGCATCTGCGACGGTGGCAGCGGGCCAGGTGCGCCGGATCTCGTCCCGAAGGAAGTCGGGGGTGGGATCAGCCGGGAGAAACAGGTGCATTCGGGGCGGGATCGGGGGCGGCGGGGGCGGGGGCCTTCAGGGGTTTTTGAGGGCGGCGGCGTAGAGGTGGGTCATGGTGGCCACGTAGAGTGTGCGGTTGGCGGCGACGGCGGTGGCGCTGATGGGCGAGCCGAGGTTGGCCTCGAACAGCACGCGCTTTTCGCGGCCTTCGGCGAGCACGTGGAACCAGCCGCGGCGGGTGCCGATGTAGACCCGTCCGTCAGCGACCAGCGGGGAGGCCCAGGTTTCGCCGTTGAGGGGGTGGGTCCAGAGCCCCTGGCCGGTGGTGGCATCGACGCAGTGGAGGTTCTGGCTGCAATCCGAGACGTAGACGAGGCCTTTGCGCAGGGCGGCGGTGGAGAAGGTGTGGCGGACGAGCGGGTAGGACCAGAGCAGCGTGGGTTGGGCGGAGGAGAGATCGAGGCATTTCAGCCAGGCTTCGTTCTTGCCCCACCAAAGGTCGCCGCCGCCGGCGATGTAGAGCCGGAGGTTGTCGTAGACGGGGGCGCCGAAGAAGTTCGAGGGACCCTCCGCCTTGTTCCGGTTGAAGCGGTGGACGTTGGTTTTGGGGGCGCCGGGATCGAAGTCGAAGTCCCAGAGTTTGCGCAGGCTGGGGACGTTTGTGGGGGAGTTGGCGTGGGTTTCGGAAGCCGGGCTGGCGAGGGGTTCGAAGGCGTAGATGCGGCCGTTGCCGGCGTTGAAGAAGATCCGGTCGGCGCCATGGACGCGGGCGAGGGAGGGAGGGGACCAGGTGGAGTGGAAGATGTCGGGGCCTATTCCTTCGCGATCGCGGGCGAGCAGTCGGCCGGTGCGTTTGTCGATCGCGATCAGACTTGGGGCGTCCGGACGGCGGATCTTCACATGGGTGTTGTCCACGCCGGTGCCGGTGTTGAGGTAGAGCCGATCGCCGTGGATGAGAATCGAGCTGTGGGCGGAGTCGTGGGACCAGATGCCGGCTCCGGAACTGAGGTCGAACATCCAGACGATGTCGGCGTCGAGGGGGCCGAGTTCGATCCGGTGGGGTGCCGGGGCGTCGGGTTTGAGGGATCCGTCGGGATTCAGGGCGAGGGGAGCGCCCTGGGAGAGTTCGTTGGTGGGCTGGGGGGCGTAGTAGATCGACTCGTTCTGGAACGGGCCATCATTGCCGTTGGCGAGACCGCGGAGGTCGAGGCAGAGGACCACCCCGCGGTTGTCCACGAGGTAGGCGCGGTCGCCCTCGATGGTGGCGGTGGAGGACATGCCGGCCTTGGGCCAGTCGTAGTAGATATCCTCGACCCGTTTCGGCACGACCGCCTGCCAGAGCAGCGATCCGTTGGAATCGTCCAGGCAGAGCAGGACGCCGCGGTCCCCGGAGTGCCGGGCGTCGCGGGGTTCGCCGTTATTGGTGCCGATCAGGATCCGGCCCCCGCTGATCACCGGGGAGGAGTGGGTTTCGGTGCCGAGTTTGGCCGTCCAGCGGAGGTTTTCGCCGGTCCTGGGATCGAATCGTTCCGGGAGTCCGGATTCCTCCGAGGCCATGTTGCGGGTCCAGGCCGCTCCGAACTGGGGTTGATCCGCGGCCCGGCTGCTGGCTGACGTCAGCGCGGGCAGGAGGCTTCCGGCGAGGAGGAGGGCGAGACTCCAGGCCGGGAAGGGCCGGGAGCCGGGAAGCGTGGGGTGGATCATGGCTGGACCGGGGTGACGATACGGAAGAACCGCGTGGTGGTCGATCCGGAGGATAGCGGCACCGTCACGTCGCGGTCGGCGGCGACGGCGGGAATGTCGGCGAAGCGCCGCCACGGTCCGTGCGCGGCATCGTCGCGTTGGAGCACGGAGTAGGTGCGTCCGGCGACGGCCTTGAATCGCAGGGCGGCGCCGGCGGAACCGTCGATCACGATGGACCCGGAGAGTGTGTCCCGGGCATTCCTCGGGTCCGTGCCGGCGATGAACTCGGCGAGGTTCGACTGGCCGTCGCCGTCCGTGTCGAGCGGCGCATCCGTTGGATCGTCGGGGTTCAGTTGATGCGTGGTTTCCCAATCGTTGGCCATGCCATCGAAGTCGCGGTCGGAGGTCGGTGGCACGGTGGGGTTGCCGGGGGTGGGGGTTGCCAGAATCCAGTGGGCGGGGTCGTTGCCGTATTCGACGGAACGCCTTCGTTGCAGGGAGTTTCCCGGGCTCGCGGCCAGATCCGGCCAGGGATAGGCGGGGCGGTAATCGACGCGGTCGACCAGCAACCAGGGCACGTAGCCTGCATCCGGGCGCGGGGGGGCCTGCGGGGCGTCGGGACGTTCCAGGCGCACTTCCTCCCCGTCGTTGTTCAACCGCCCGCGGAATGGACCGTGGATCGTGGTTGCCGGTCCTGTGCCGGTTCCGGCCCGGAACGCGGCGAGGACGGGGGTGTTGGTGGGGGCGAAGCCGACGACCAGAACCCGTGCGCCGGGAGCGAGCGTTTGGCCCGGGGGAAACTCGAAGTCCACGCCGCCCCGAAGCCGCCAGGTGTTGGGCGGTGCGCCGGGGTCGAAGAGGGGCACGGGTTGACTCGAGAGATTGTGCAGTTCGACGTATTCGAGGTCGGGGTTTTCGGTGCCGTCGGGGCCGGAACGGGGCCAGAGGTGGATCTCGGAGATCACGACGGGACCGATCCGCGGGTAGGGGTTGGGCAGCCCCTGGCCCTGGCGGAATTCCTGCACGGACGTGGGCAGATCGCGGCCGAAGCTGAGGCGGGACATGGGGGCGAAGTCCCAGCCGATGCTGGTGCGATGGAGTCCGAATGATTCGGCATTGGCGGTGGCGGGAACCCGGGCGTGGACGCGGCGTCCGGTGAGGGTTCCGGCGGTGTCCGCTTCGGACAGCCAGATTTCGTCGCCGTGAGCGGAGTTGAGGGTGAAGGCGCCGGTTTCGGCGGGGTTGCCGAACACCTGCTCATAAATGACGCGCAGGCCGCCGGGTGGGATGGGCGACATGGCTGGCAGGCGGATTTTTCGAACCGACTGTTCCTCGTTGCTGAGATACCAGCCGCTGAGGTCGATGGTTCGCGCGGAGACATTGAGCAGTTCGAGGGCGTCTTCGAGCGGCGGATCGGTGTGGGCGAGAACCTCGTGGATGACGAGGTCGGGGTGGACCACCCAGTTGGCCTGGCCTGGGCTGCTTGAGCCGGGGAACCGGACGAGGTTGGCCGAGCCGTCGGGGAAGCGGCCTTCGGAAACGCCGGGCTCGGGCAGGATGATGTCGATGGAATCGAGAATCGTGCCGGTGGGGTCGAGCAGGCGGATTGTTTCGCTCCAGCTGCTGAGCCGGAACGGGACGTGGTCGGGACCCTGGTCGACATCGCCATCGGCCTTCCAGCGTGCGAATCCCGAGGGGGCGACGAAGGAGAGCGGGGCGATGACATGGTTGGTCAACCCGGCCCGGGACGGGTCGTCGGTGAGCAGGAACCCGGCGAGATTGATGGCGATGGGTTCGGGATTGAAGACTTCGAACCAATCGTCCTGGCCATCCGCCCCGCCGGCGGAGGCGTGCCATTCGTTGAGCCGGGCGGAGGCGGGGTTGCCGAGTGTGGCGGCGGGGGAGTTGGCGGCCCCGGGGGTGGGGGCGGCGAGCAGGGCCATCACGCCGTTGGCGTTTCCGGCGGACCGATTCTCGAGTTGGAACCCGTAGCGCAGTCCATCGGTGGCCTGGCCGGTGGGACGGTGCACCCGGATTTCGCCGCCTTCGCCGGGCAGGGTCAGGCCGCAGTTCAGGGGGGCCACAGGGCGGGTGCTGGCGGGACGGGAAGGATCACAGGCCAGGACCAGGAAGCCGTTGGCAGGGATCACGGTGCCGGTGGGGAAGGTCCACGACGCCAGTTCCGCGGCCCCGAGGGCGATCCGGTAGCCGCCCAGCGGAAGGGAGGTGGCGTCCGGGTTGCGCAGTTCGATCCAGTCCGCGATCCGGCCTTCGGCATCCCGGACCCGGCTGGTGTTGCGGGCCATGAACTCGTTGATTTTCGGGCCGGCGGCGAAGCCAAGTTGGTTGCTGGCCCCGGGCGTGGCGGTGCCGGGCAGGGGGACGGGGGCGCCGGTGCCGTCGGGGATGCGCCCGAGGGAGATGCCCTGGGCCTGGTTCCGGTAGGTCACGCGCTGGAGTTCGGTGCCGTCGCGGTCGTAGAGCATGATCCCATCACCGGCGGCCGGGAGCTTGAATGCGAGATGATCCGGGAGCGGGTCGCCGTCGGCGGTGAGTTTCAGGAAGCCGGACGGGGCGATGAACAGGGGGGTGAGCAGCCGGTGCAGGGCGTTGCTGGTGCCGAGGTGAAGTCCTGCGAGCGAGGCGGGTCGGAGCGGGTCGGTGTTGTGGATCTCGATCCAGTCCGGTTCGCCGGGGGGAGGATTGGAGAGCCATTCGTTGATCCCGAGCGCGGTGGAGGGAGCGAGGGCGGCGGGTTCGTTGGGCGCCTCCGGTGTGGGGTCCGCCAGGGTCCAGGGGCCGGCATCGCCGTTCCGCGCGAAGGAATATCCGGGCACGCGCGGACCGAACGTCGCGACGTCCACGCGACGGGAGGAGGGGTCGTAGAGCGACAGGGTTTCGCCCTCCGCTGATAGCCGGAAGCCGGAGTGCAGTCCCGCGGGAGTGGTGGCGTCGTCGCACCAGATCCGGAGCCGGGCGGAGGGGTTCAGCGACGTTCCCTGGGGCAGGATGAATTTCCGGGGGTTGCCGTCATCGGAAAGGCTCCAGCCGGCGAGGTTGGCGGTCTGGGGGCCGGTGTTGACCAGTTCGATCCAGCCGGCTCCGGGCGGGGTGGTGTCGCCGGGTTGGATTTCGGTGATACGGAGGGCCGGGGCTGGAGCTGGGGCGGAGGGTTTGCCGGGGGATCCGCCGGGAGTGGCGCTGGGTTGCCAGGATTCGGGGGTGTTGGGATCCGAATCGGACAAATCTGCCGAGAATTCGAGCGAGGGTCCCGCGCCGTCGGGGGAGGTGGGCCAGGGTTCGCTGTCGTGGTAGTGGACGGAGGTGACCAGGGTTCCCTCGCGGTCGAGCAGTTCCAGGCGTTCGCCGTCATTGGCGAGGGAGCCGTCGTACCAGCCGGCGACGGTCACGTCCGGGTAGCGGGCGGAGAAGTCGGCGGGTCGATTTCCGTTGGCGATGATCCAGCGGGCGCCTGGGGGCATGAGTGGGGAGGGTTCGGGGAAGCGGAAGGAGATTCCGGTGAACGAGAACCCGGAGACGTTGAGGGGGGTGCCGCCGAGGTTGGTGAGTTCGAGAAACTCGAATTCATCGCCATCGGGTGGGCGGTACATGATTTCGGTGATCCGGAGCGGGACCTGGAGTTGGTCGATCTGGAAGGAGGCCTGGGTGAGGGCGCTCCAGTTGGTGCCGGACAAGGTTCGGGCGTCGATGCGGGTGGAGGCGCCAAGGACCAGCGGAGTTGTGTAAGGACGGGCGTCGGCATGGAGGCCGCTGGTGAAGGGGAGACGCGGGTCGGTGCCGTTGGTGGTGAAGTAGACGGTTCCGGTGAGGTTGGTGATGACCAGTCGGAACCCGGCGGGCACGCGGCCGCCGTGCTGGCTGAGGGCGGGGGCGTTGGAGGAGGCGAGCAGACCGGCGCGATCCAGGTGGGAGAGCACGTTGCGCCGGCGGTTGGGGATCCAGGTGGTGGCGATGGTGTTGTTGAAGCCGCTGACCACGCCGTTGAGCCGGTTGGTGACCTCGGCGTACCGGGCCCGGATCCGTTCGTCGGTCAGTGCGCCACCGTTGAAGAAGTGGCGGTGGACGCGGTCGGCGAACAGTTGGCGGAACTCGGGGGCTCTGCGCAATCCGACGAAGATGCGCTGGATGTCGGTGCCGCCCCAGGGTGGGGAGCTGGAAGACAGCTGGTTGAGGATGGTGTTGAAGGTGGGGCTGTGGCCATTGACGATTCCGAAGCTCCATTCGGCGTCCCAGGCGTAGAAGCGATAGGGTTTGCCCGGGGCGCGTTCGCGGGCGGCGCGCCAGTTGTTGTGGGGCCAGTCGTCGTTGTCGACGTAGATCAGCGGGCAGAGGTAATCGACGAAGTTGGTGAGATCGAGACGGCGGGCGAGGTCGGTGTACCGGGTGGGATCCGAGAGGTTGGCGGTGGCGGCGAGGTCGCGGAGGCTGTTGAAGAACGTGGCGTCGCCTTCGCGCACTTCGCCGAACTGGGCCATGACATCCCAGGTTGTGCCGCCGCCGTGGTAGGCGCGGAGGAAATCGACATCGACGCGTTCGCAGGGGTTGTAGTAGCCCCGGTAGACGCCGTTGAGGAACAGGTGGACGAAGGTGCCGACGGCCGCCGGTTGGCCGCAGTCGCGGGCGAGGGTGCGCACGAATTCGTCGAGCAGGTAGGGATTCGTGTGGTCGTTCATGCCGGCGCGCAGCACGAGGGTGTCGAAGGAGGTCTGGGTGGTTTCCGGGAAGAGCGGGTATTCGAGCCGGCCCTGGCCGTATTCACCGCGGAAATAGAGGCGGAAGGAGTATTTGCTGAAGGGCAGGGCGGAGGACCGGTAGTTGTACTGGCCGCGCACGTAGTCGCCGCCCTGGATGCGAATGCCGCAGTCGGTCTGGAACCCGCCATTGTCTTCGACCCGGATGAACTCGGCGGAGACGGGACGTTCCCAGGCGGCCCCGCGTTTGGTCGTGTTGCGGGGACTGACCTCCATGATGCCGTTGCGGCCGTAGAGATGGTTGGTGTCGGTGACCAGGGAGAGCGCGGGCAGGCGGAGTCGGGCGCCGGATTGGTTGAGCAGGTAGGTGTGGGTGCCGACGCGGGAGGGGAGGGCGTTGGTGGCGTAGGCGGCGGCGCGGAGGATGCGGTTGGATTCGATGCGGATCGGTTGCGAGTAGACGAAGCCGTTGGTGCCGGACGGAAGGCTGCCGTTGGTGGTGTAAAGAATCCTGGCCCCGGGGGTGGGGCAGGTGAGGATGAGATTGAACGGCTGATTGAAGAAGCCTCGGGGTGTGCTGAAGCGGACGGGGTCCACGGCTGAGACGATCGAACTGGAGCCGTTGCGTGCGCCGGGGGATCCCGTGCGGAAGTAACGCCAGGCTCCGGTGTTGTTCTCCCGTCCCCACGAATGATCGGGGCCCTGTTCCGGGAAGCGGAATTCGGAGACGGCTTTTCGCGGGAGTTCAGGTCCGAACAACCCGAGGTAACCGCCATTGGGATTGAGTTTGAACCCCGTGTGAAAGCGTCCCGTGGAACCCGGCCGACGATCCTTGCCGGAGGCATACACCACCAGGTGCCCGCCGGCAGGCAGGGTGGTGGGGGGGAAGACCCATTGTCCGGGGTCGCTGTCGTCGTTGGAAAGCGACCAGCCGGCCAGGTTGACGGCGTTGGGGGTGGGATTCCAGAGCTCGATCCAGTCCTCCGGATCCTGGTCCTCGTCGCGGAACGACGTCAGGTTTTCGGCCATGATTTCCGTGATGACGAGGGCCGCGGGACGGACGGCTGGATTGACGGTGTAGCGCCAGGATCCCCCCCGGAAGGCGTGCGGTTCGAGGGAATCGCTGGTGATGCCGTGACTGGCGACCCAGGCCACGGTGGCCGCTCCGGCTGGGGCGGCGGAGAGTGGAAACTCGAAGACGTACGGACCCGCGCCGAGTCCCGTGAGGTTCGTGGCGGCGATGCCATTCAGCGTGAGATCGGCGGCGTCGATGCCGGCGACCGCCTTGTCGAAGGTGACGGCGATCTGGGACAGGGCGGAGACGGTGGTGTCGGGGGGAGGCTGGAATCCGACGGCGGAAGGGCCTTCGGGGTCGAGCAGTTCGTACCGCCAGACGGCACCGGGGGCGGAGGCGTCGAAGCGTCGCGGTGGCGATTCAAAATCCTCGACGGTGTGGGAGGTCACCCAGGAGATGCCGACGGGCCCGAACGGAGGGCGTGGGAAGGAGAAGGTGTAGGTGGTGCCCGAGCCCTGGACGCCGGTGGCGCTGGCGCCGTTGACCAGGAAATCCTCGGCGCGCACGCCCCGGACGGCTTCGTTGAAGGTGACCGTGATCGAGGAGAGCGTGGTGACCGGGCCTGGCGCGGGGTCGATGAGCGTCAGTGTCGGGGCTCCGAGGGTACTGGGAGTGCCGACCAGTTCGCCGCCGAAGACGAGGTCGCTGCTGCCGAGGGCGTTGTTGAAGACCTGGATGGCGAGGATGTTTTCGCCTGTCACCAGCAGGGTGGCGGGGTCGGCGAGCGGGTAGGGGGTGAGGTTGACCGGTTCGGGAACGTTGGCCGTGGCGAGGGCGTTGAAGGTGGGCGTGCCGGGGGGTGGGTTGAGGCTGGCGACGGGTCGCCCGTTCAACCACGCCTGGAAGCCGTCGTCGCAGAACGCGTTCAGTTGCAGGGATTCGAAGGCGGCCGGGTTCGCGACCGAGAACCGGAATCTCAGGTAGATCGTGGAGTACCGGTTGAGCATGTCGCCGAGCTGCGTGCCCTGGCCCGCAAAGCGGGCGGCTTCCCCGTACCAGAACGGGGCGCGGGCCTCGGTCCAGGGGGTGTCCGCGAAGCTGGCGGTACGCCAGGCGGGGAGGTTGGCGGGCGAGGGTTCCGCGGTTCCCTTGAAGAGCCGCCAGACGGCGTTGGTGGGGACGAGCGGGATGGGTTGCGCGCCGCGGGCCGACCCGGGGAGCCACCCCGTTGCGGACGCCATGAGCACAAGCGTAAGAAACGTTGGCAACCAACGACGGGCCGGACCGGGAGGCGGAGCGCGCATGTGATGCGGTTGTATCGCCTAGGAAGGGCGATGCGTCAAAGCCGGTGTCGCGGCAACGATCCCCGCGGCAGGGGCTGTCGGAAATGCGGTTTGAACCACGAAGGCACGAAGGGCACGAAGGAAAGGCGGGGAGGTCGTTGTGCGGAATCGGGTTCGAACCCCTGAGCTTTGGCTGAATTGAATCGGCCTTCCTTCGTGGCCGTCGTGCGCTTCGTGGTTTCCAATCCGGGGGGCGTGGCCCCATTCCTCGCGGAACGGAGCGCTGGATTCGTGTTTCGGCTTTTCGACGGAGCGCCGGCGTCCATCATCGTCCGCGTGCTGGCACCCATTCGATCGGTACATTTCACGGGAATCTGCGGAACGGCGATGGCGTCGGTGGCGGTGGCGATGAAGGAACGCGGCTTCGCCGTGACCGGGTCGGATCGGGATGTGTATCCCCCGATGTCGACGTTTCTGGCCTCGCGCGGCATCGAGGTGATGTCGGGGTATGCCGAGGGCAATCTGGCGCACAGCCCCGACCTGGTGGTGATTGGCAACGCGATCTCGCGGGGGAATCCGGAGGCGGAGGCGGTGTTGGAACGGAAGCTTCGCTACAGCTCGCTCCCGGAAGTCCTGCGCGAATGTTTCCTGCCGGGCAAACGGTCGCTGGTGGTGACCGGCACCCACGGAAAGACCACCACCACCTCGCTGCTCACCTGGGTCTTCGAGCACAACGGTCGCAATCCCAGCTACCTGATCGGGGGCATCCCGGAGAACCTGGGTCAGGGCGCCCGGTTCACCGACAGCGAGTGGTTCATTCTGGAGGGCGACGAGTACGACACGGCGTTCTTCGATAAACGGAGCAAGTTCGTTCATTACCGGCCCGAGGTGGCCATTTTGAACAACCTGGAAATGGATCACGCGGACATCTTCGATGATGTCCGGGCCATCCAGCGGTCGTTCAGTCACTTCATCCGGCTGATTCCAAGGAACGGATTGCTGCTGGCGAACGGCGACGATGCGAACGTGGCGACGCTGTTGCCGGAGGCGAAACATTACCCGGCCAAGCGCTTCGGGCTGGGTGAGTCGAACGACTTCCGGGCCACCGCGGTGCATCTCGAGGCCGATAGCTCCCGGTTCACGCTGGCTTCGACCGAGTTTTCCGTGCCGTTGGTGGGTGAGTTCAACGTGCGCAATGCCCTCGCCGTGGCCGCCTGCGCGCGTCATTGCGGCCTCACCGATGCGCAGATCCAGTCGGCGTTCGACACCTTCAAGAGCGTGAAGCGCCGCCTGGAGACCCGGGGCGAGGCGGGTGGGGTGACGGTGGTGGACGACTTCGGGCATCACCCGACCGCGGTTCGGGAGACCATCCGGGCGTTGCGGGTGCGGTTCCGTGGACGCCGTCTCTGGGCCGTCTTTGAGCCGCGCTCTAACACCACGCGTCGGAACCTTTTTCAGACCGAACTCGTGGACGCCCTGGAATGCGCTGATGAAGTGGTGGTGGCGGAGGTGGCGCGCCTGGAGCAGTTGCCGGTGGAACAGCGGCTCAATCCGGAGAAGCTGATTGCCGATCTTCGCCTGCGCGGTCGGGATGCAGCGTATTTGCCGACCGTCGATTCCATCGTGGACCATGT
>CAYZAE010000025.1:0-51240 GCA_964476125.1 uncultured Verrucomicrobiota bacterium
GGTTGTCGCGCTGCGACAACCCCTGGGAGCGCCGGCGTCTCGCCGGCCTGCTCGTCCGAGTGCGCTGGCATCCCGTCGACTTGCACCAGCCAACCGGCGAGACGCCGGCGCTTCCACAGGGTTCATTCCTCCCCTGATCACCTGGCGCCGCTGGACGCGGCGCGAGTCGTCGCAGCGCGACAAGTTCCACCCCCCGCAAACTGCGGATGCACCGTCGGGGACGGCGCGCTCGGGGATCGCGCCCTACCTACCTGACCTGACGCCGACGCAGGGCGAGGTGGAGCGTGGGCAGGACCACGAGCGTGAGCAGGGTGTTGCTGAGCAGTCCGCCGATGACGACGGTGGCCAGGGGGCGCTGCACTTCACCGCCGACACCGAGGTTCACCGCCATGGGGACGAAGCCCACGGCAGCCACCAGGGCGGTGATCAGCACCGGTCGAAGCCGGACCAGGCATCCTTCCCGTACGGCCTCCCTCGCCGGGGTTCCCGCGTCGATCCGTTCGCGGATGAAACTCACCAGCACCAGTCCGTTGAGAATGGCCACGCCGCTCAGGGCAATGAAGCCGATGCCCGCACTCACGGTGAAGGGGAGTCCGCGCAGGGCGAGGGCGAACACGCCGCCGACGGCGCCGAGGGGGATGCCGCTGGCCACCACCAGCACGTCGCGCAGCGAGCGGAGCCCAAGGTGGAGCAGGGCGAGGATCAATCCGAGGGCCACCGGGACGACGAAGGCGAGCCGGCGGTTGGCGCGCTGCATGTTCTCGAACTGCCCGCCCCATTCGAAGGAATAGCCCTCCGGCAATCGGACCGAGGCGGCGATGCGTTCCCGGGCCTCCGCGACGAACCCGGCCACGTCACGTCCGCGAACGCTGCATTGGACCACGATCCGGCGTTTCCCCCATTCGCGGGTGATGGTGGCGGGTCCCTCCAACTCCGTCACGCTGGCCACCTGGGAGAGCGGAAGCAACGGGCCGTCGGCGGTGGGAATCAACGTGTCCGCCAGGGCTTCGGGATCGGTGCGCTGCCGGTCCGGGAGGCGGACCACGAGCGGGAAGCGACGCTGACCTTCGCGGATTTCCCCCACCCGGCGCGAGCCGACCGCCTCGACAACCTCCAGCACGTGCCGGGCGGGCAGTCCGTGGCGGGCGAGGGCTTCGGGGTCGATCTTCACCCGGAGCACCGGTTGTCCGGTCATTTGTTCGCTGGCGACTTCGCCGGCCTCCGGGATTGCGGCGAGCGCCGCCCGGGCGGCCTCTCCGAGTTCCTTCAGCACCTCGAGATCGTCCCCGAAAATCTTGAGGGCAAGATCGCCGCGCACGCCGGCGATCATTTCGTTCATCCGCATTTCGATGGGCTGGCTGAAGGCGGCGGTCATGCCCGGCTGGCGCTGAAAAATCCGGCGCATGGCCTCGATCAACTCGGGTTGGGATCGCGCCTTGGTCCAGGTTTCGCGCGGCTTGAGGGCGATGAAGAAGTCGGAGAGCTCGATGCCCATCGGGTCGGTGGCGACCTCGGCCGTGCCGAGCCGGGTCCAGACGTGTTCGATCTCGTCCGGGAATTCCCGCAGCAGTTCCTGTTCGATGCGGGTGTTCCAATCGGCCGCTTCGTCGACGGAGATTCCCGAGAGCCGGACCGTGCTGACGGCGAGGGCTTGTTCGCCGAGCTTGGGCAGGAATTCCCCGCCCAGCCGGGAAGCCTGGAGTCCGCCGGCCACGATCAGGGCGAAGGCCGTGGCGAGAACCGACCGAGGGAATCGCAGCGCGAGATCGAGCACCGGGGCGTAGAGCCGGTGGGCCAGTCGGACCAGCCAGGGTTCCCGGTCGGGCAGGCGCGCGGGCAGGACGAAACTGGTCACCACGGGTACGACGGTCAGGGCGATGAGCAGCGAACCGACCAGGGCGAAGAGCGTGGTCAGCGCCATGGGTCGGAACAGTTTGCCTTCGATCCCCTCGAGCGTGAGCACGGGCAGGAACACCACCAGGATGATTCCCACCCCATAAGCCACGGGCCGGGCCACTTCGTGCGCGGCCAGTCGCACAATCTCAACGCGTTCCGGCGAAGTCAGGGCGCGGCCGAGTTCGGCCTGGCGCCCGATCACCCGACGCAGGGCGTTCTCGACCATCACCACGGAGCCATCGACGAGAATGCCGAAGTCGAGGGCGCCGAGACTCAGCAGGCTGGCGGCGATGCCGGACTGGAGCATGAGATTGCCGGCGAACACGAACGACGCCGGGATGGCGAGGGCGACGGTCAGACCGGCGCGCAGGTTGCCGAGGAACGCCAGCAGCACCGCCACCACCAGGATCGCGCCCGCAAACAGGTTGTGTTCCACCGTGCGGATCACCTTGTCGACGAGTTCGGTGCGGTCGTAGAGCACTTCGACCTGGATATCGGCGGGGAGCGTGCGGCGGATGTCGTCGAGGCGCTCCTTGAGGGCATGGGTCACGACCGCGCTGTTCTCGCCCATGAGCATGAAGCCCAGTCCGAGCACCACCTCGCCGCGTCCGGCGCCGGTGACGGCACCCCGCCGGATCTCGTGGTCCACCTGAACGACGGCGACGTCGCGGACGCGCACCGGGGAGCCTTCGTGGGCGGTGATGACGATGGCTCCGATTTCGTCGAGGTTGGTGGCGAGGCCGATGCCCTGGACCAGCAGCGATTCCCCGGCGCGCACCACCTGACCGCCGCCGACGTTCTGATTGTTGGACTGGAGCGCGTCGACGAGTGCGTCCAGCGTCAGGCGGTGTTTGATCAGCCGGTCGGGGTCGGCGACCACATGGAACTGCTTTTCGAATCCGCCCCAGGTGTTCACCTCGGCGACGCCCCGGACTTTGCGCAGTTGGGGTTTGATGACCCAGTCCTGCCATTCGCGAAGCTCGGCCAGCGTGCGGTTCGTGTTGTCCGACCGAAGCACGTAGTGAAACACCTCGCCCAGGCCCGTGGAGATGGGGCCCAGCTGCGGTGCGGCGATTCCTTCGGGAAGTTCGAGTCCCTGCAATCGTTCCGAGATCGACTGTCGCGCGCGGAAGATCGCGGAGTGATCGTCGAAGGTGGCGACCACCTGCGAGAGTCCGAACTTGGAGATCGACCGCACACTTTCGAGCCCGGGCAGGCCGGCGAGGGCGAGTTCGATCGGCTGGGTGATCTGGGCCTCGATCTCCTCCGGACCGAGCGCCGGGGCGGTGGTGTTGATCTGGACCTGAACCGGGGTGGTGTCGGGGAAGGCGTCCACCGGCAGGTTCAGCACGGCCCGGGTGCCAACCAGAAGACCGGCCAGGGCGAGACCGCACACCAGGAGACGGTTGCGGAAGCAGGCATCAATCAGTCGGGAGAGCATGGCGGTGAGGGCCGGGTCACTCGTGGGCGCAGCCGGCTCCCAGTCGCGAGCTCAGGAGCTGCGATTTGAGGGCGAATCCGTGGGCCACGGCGATCGCCTCGGAGCCCGTCAGGCCTTCCGCGATCTCGATCAGGCCCCCGCTCCGGGCCCCGACCCGCACCGCACGGGCCTCGAAGAGGTCCTCGGAAAGACGAACAAAAACAAACGGCCGGCCGGCCACCCGATGCAGGGCGGCGGTGGGAACCAGCAGGGCGTGGTCGGCGCGTCGCGTGAGAATGCGGGCCCGTCCGAACATGCGCGCCTTCAGTCGGCCGTCGGGGTTGGGGATCTCCACCCGCACCCGGACCTTGCGGGTCCGCTCGTCCACCTCGGCGCCGATCCAGGTCACCTTTCCGTGGAAGGTTCGGCCGGGAAACGCATCCACCCGCAGTTCCGCCTCCAGTCCGGCCTCGATGCGGTCCAGCGCGGATTCGGGAACCTGAAGAATGGCCCACAGGGTGGAGCGATCGACCACGGTGAACAGGGGGCGACCGGCTTCGACGAGTGCCCCCCGAACGGCGCTGCGCGAAACGATCTCCCCGGCGAACGGGGCGCGGACTTCGAGCAGGACGGGTTCGTTCGGGGTGGCTCCGAAGGCGTCGATCTGTTCCTCCGTGAAGCCGAGGGTGCGGGCCTGCTGGCAGGCGGCGCGATGGTTGGCTTCGGCCTGTTGCAGGTCCTGTTCGGAGGAGACCCGCTCCGCCCGGAGCCGGCGTTCGCGGTCGAGGGTCTGGTGGGTGAGCACCGCCTTGGCCACCGCCTCGGCGATGGTCGAGGACCAGATCTTGGCCACGGCCTGTTTCTCCTGCACACGAGTCCCGAGATCAACGAGCACCGCCTGCACGATGCCCCCCACCGGGGCGCCGATCTGAGCCTGCCGGTTTTCGTCGAAGGCCAGTTCCGCCAGACAATCGATGCCGTCCTCGATGCGACCGGTTGTCGGCGGGGCAACCGTCACTCCGACGTTTCGGGCGGACTCGGCGGAGGGCAGGCGGACCTTCACGCCGTGACCGGGCTGCAATCCGTCCAGGCGCTGGGGATTGCAGATGCCGCACTCGGATTCGGGCAGGTTGTGCTCGGCGCAGAACTCAGACTTTCCGGATTCCTTCCCGGTGTCTGCGGGGGCGCGGTCGGATGGGGGGGCGGCGGGGGCGGCCTTGGCCACGGCCTCAGGCTTGCCACCGGCTGCGGACCCGGTGGGCGCGTGGCCGTGGGCATGCCCGTGATCCTCTGCGTCGTCGTGACGGGCGTGACCGTTGGGGCCGGCGTGCTCCGATTTTGGGCTGGGGGAACAGGACGGGAGAAGCAGCACGGCCGTGAGCAGGGCGAAGCTCCGACGGAGGAGGGCGGGATGGAGACGGGGGAGAGGGTTCATGGGCGGGCGGGGGAGGAAGTGGGAAGGGCGGCGGAAAGCGAACCCGCGGTGGCTGGGGGGGTGGCCGCTGCGGAGGCCGGAACCGGAGGCCCGATCAGGGCTTCGAGTTCGGCGTGGGCGGCGTGGAGGGCGAGCAGTCGCTGGCGGTAGGTCAACCGGACCTCGGCCCAGGTGCGCTGGGTGTCGATAAGATCAATGAGCCCGAACTTCCCCTGCTCGAAGCCGGCGCGAACCAGTCGGAGCGCCTCGCCCGCCTTGGGCATGATGCGGTCGCGGTAGATGGCGACTTCCGCCGACGCACTGAGCACGCGCTGGCGAAGGGTTCCCCAGTCGCGCAGCAGCCCCTGCTCCAGGGAGGCGAGCTCGGCTTCGGAGACGTTCACATGGGCGCGGGCCTCCTGACGGCGTCCGCGCGAACGATCGAGAATCGGAAGGGGAACCGAGACCCGGAATTGGACGATCGAGGCGTCGGAGGAACCGTCCCGGCCGCCGGCGAGTCCGAGGGTCAGATCGGGGTAGGGTTCGAGCCGGGCCCGGCGATCGGCGAGGTGGGTTTGCTCCAGGGTTGTGCGGGCTCCGGCAAGAATCGGGTGATGCGCGAGCCAGCCGGCGGGGGGCTGATCCAGCAAACCGGATTCGGACGGTTGTTCGAACGCTCCGAGCAGCGGCACGGCGCGCAGCTCGGGATGGCCGAGCAGGGCGGCCAGACGTTCGCGGGCGGCGACGTGATCGCGTTCGTAGCCGGCCCGCACGGTTCGGGCCTGTTCCAGCGGGACCTCGGCCCGGAGCTGTTCCTGGTCCGCCGCGGCGCCGGCTTCGACGCGTTTGCGGGCGGTTTCGGCGGAGAGCCGGGCCACTTCGAGCAGTTCGCCGGCGACCTCGAGCATGGATTCCATGGCGAGCGATTCCCAGAAGGCGACCTTCACGTCACGCACGAGTTCGCGGCGACGCAGCTCCCATTCGGCCTGGGCGATCCGCACCCCGGCGTCGCCCATCCGGCCGTCGAGGGGTTTCTTGCCGGGCCAGGGGACGACCTGTGATACGCCGGCCATTTGCAGGGCGTCCTGAAGGCCGTTGCCGCGGTCCACCGGCCATTCCTCCGCGCTCAGTTCCAGCTGCGGATTCGGCCAGCGCCGCGCCTGATACGACCGGCCGCTGGCGGCGTCCACCCGGGCGGCGGAGGCGCGCAGGGACGGATTGGAATCCAGCGCCAGACGGACGGCACGGGCCAGGTCCAGGGGGGGCGCGGTGACGGTCGTGCGTGCCGTCGAGCCAGGCGCCGTGGGTTCGGTGGCCTGGGATTTCGGGGATGACGAGAGCAGGATGAGAGCGGTGATGAATCGGGGCAGCGAAGGCAATTTCACGGAGGATCCTCCAACGGACGGTCATGGACGGAAGTCCGGTCCCGGGACTCCGGACACGGACGGAATTCTCCCGCGTGGGGGAGACCTGGGGGATGGGGACGCGCCGGGGAAGGGGCGCGGTCAGGCGGGGAGCGAGGGGGCGCGCGGCGTGCCTGACGCGCGAAGCACCAGATGCCAGCAGCAGGGGGGAGGCGAGGTCTCGGGGGTCAGTGTCTTCGTCCACCGGACTCGAATCGATTCCAGCCCCAGCGGGACGGGAAGTCCGCACGCGAGTTCGTGGGAGGGCGGCTGGACGGAAGTGGGTTCCTCGGACCGATACCGGCCGGATTCCACCGAGTCGCAATCGTCCTCGCCGGCGGGGCAATCGGTGTCCTGAGCGGGAGCTTCGCAGGTTCCGACGCTGGCACTGCTGCTGGCGCAGTTGAGGAAGGCGAATCCGGGCAGGGAGGCCAGCCGACAGTGGATCGAGGCCGTCAACCAGACGACCAGGGCCAGCAATCGAAGGCAGGCGAACCCACTCACGGTGCGGAGCATCGGCCGGTCAGGGCCGGAAAGCAAATGCTCAACTCCGCTGCCAGGCCAGCCAGCGTTCGAAGAGCTTCCGGACATTGGGGGTGAGCCGGGTCCGGGAGTACTGATCGCCGAGCCGCCGGATGGCGTCGGCCTGCGTGGGGTAGGGGTGGATGGTTTCCCCGATTTTTCCCAGTCCAAGCCTGCCCTTCATCGCCACGGTCAGCTCCGAAATCAGATCGCCGGCATGGGCCGCGACCACGGTGGCTCCGAGAATGCGGTCGGTTCCGCGAGCGACATGGACTTTCACGAATCCCTCGGTTTCGCCGTCCAGCACCGCCCTGTCCACACGGTTCAGTTCCTGGGTGAAGGTGTCGATGGCGATCCCGCGTCGGGCCGCCTCCTCGGCCGTGAGACCCACCTGGGCGAGTTCGGGCGAGGTGTAGGTGCACCAGGGAATCGTCAGGGCGTCCGCGCGCGACCGGCCCCGGAACAGGGCGTTGCGCAGAACGATCCGGGCCTGGAAATCGGCGGCGTGCGTGAATCGGTGCGAGGAACAGACGTCCCCGCAGGCGAAGATCCGCGGGTTCGTCGTGCGCAGATGGGCATCGACCCGGATGCCCTCCGTGCCGGTCTCGACCCCGGCGGTTTCGAGTCCGAGCCCCTCCGTGTTCGGGACCCGCCCGGTGGCGATCAGGAGTTTGTCCACGATCCATTCCCGGGTCTCTGGAGGTCCGGAGGTCTGGAGGCACAGGCCGTTCCACGCGGGAAGCACGCGGAGTTCTCCGGCCTTGCCGATCCGCCGAACCCCGTCCCGCGCGAGGGCGTCGGCGATGACCCGTGCCGCGTCGCGATCCTCGCTCGGCAGCAGGCCGCGGCCGGATTCGAAGAGGGTGACCTCGCTGCCCAGCCGCGCGAAGCACTGCGCCATCTCGCAGCCGATCGGTCCGGCCCCGAGGATCCCCAGGCGTCGGGGCAGTTCGGTCAGGGAGAAGACGGTCTCGTGGGTGAGATACGGGACGGTGTCGAGTCCGGGAATCGTGGGGATCGCGGCCCGCGCGCCGGTGGCGATCACCGCCTTGGCGAAGCGCAACGTCCGTCCGGCCACCTCGAGTTGATCCGGGCCGGTGAACCGCCCGGCGCCGAGGAACACGTCGACACCCAGTTCCCGGAATCGCCGCGCCGAATCGTGCGGCGCGAGCTCCGCGCGAAGGCGACGCATCCGCTCCATCACCGCGGCGAAGTCGACGCGGACTTCGCCTCCGACGTGGATGCCGAATTCGGAGGCGGCGCGGACAGCAGCCGCGGCGCGGGCGGCGGCGAGCAATGCCTTGGACGGGACGCAGCCGGTGTTGAGGCAATCCCCGCCGAGCAGGTGGCGTTCGACCAGGGCGACCCTGGCGCCCAATCCGGCCGCGCCCGCGGCGGTGACCAGTCCGGCGGTTCCGCCACCCACCACGACGAGATTGTAGCGCTCGGCGGGCTCCGGTTGGACCCAGTCGGCGGGATGGGTCAGATCCCGGAGCCGCTGGTTATGGCCGTCCCAGGGCAGCAGGCACGGAATTCCATCCGGGGCTGAGTCGTTCCCTGAGGCAGGCTGGGAAGGTTGGTTCATGCGGCGGGGGCTTCGGACGGGGCGGTGTGTCGGGCGAGGGATCGGCGGGCGATGCGGGTGAGCAGCAGGGTCACAGCCAGCGTGGCGGCCAGTCCGAGTCCGTAAAGTGCCCACTGGCCCGGGGTCCGCTGGGTCGTGGATGCGCCGGCGCGCGCGAGGGAACCGAGGTACACGTAGAGCACGGTGCCCGGCATCATGCCGATCCAGGAGGCGATGGCGTAATCCCGGAACCGGACCTGCGTCAGGCCGAAGGCGTAATTGAGCAGGGTGAAGGGAAAGACCGGGGACAACCGGGTGAGCAGTACGATCTTCCAGCCTTGATCCGCGACCGCCCGATCGATGGCCTGGAACCGCGCGTTCGCCGAAATGCGCCGGGCCACCCAGTCCCGGGCGAGGTGGCGGCCGACCAGGAACGCGGCCATGGCTCCGAGCGTGGAGCCCGCCGACACGTAGACGCAGCCCCAGCCCACTCCGAACAGTGTCCCGGCGGCCAGGGTCAACGCTGAACCGGGCACGAACAGGACCGTGGCCAGCACGTAGGCGGCCACGAAGATCAAAGGGCCCCAGGGCCCCAGTCGTTCGATGGCCTCAAGCACGGTCCGGATGCCGGTGCGTCCATCGAACACCCACAGCCCGGCGAGGACCGCACCGGCCACCAGCCAGGGCAAGGCCCGCTTCCAGGCACTCCGTCGGGCTGGCGCAGGGTTCGGTGGAACGTCCTTCATGCGGTCTCGCTCAAGGGAGTGCGGGTCGCGTCGACGCCAACTCGTTCAAGCTCCAGTCGTACTCGGTGAACCGGATCCGGGGTTCTTTCAGCGTCGCCAGTTGGTTGCGCGCGGATTCCGGCAGGAATCGCGCCACGAACCCAGGCAGCGTGCCGCCCTGACCGGTGAAGTCGGCCTTGAACCAATCGAAGATCGGCGAGAGCCAGAGGGTTCCGGCGGACGGATCCACCCGGTTCTTGGAGGTGTCCGCGAGGAAGCGTCGTCCCTGGTCGTCCAGTTGTTGGTCGAGCTTTTCCGCGAGGTAAGGTTCGCCCCGCAGCGGCGGGCAGCCGCGGGCCCCGCAGACCAGCGCGAAATGGACGCGCGGTTCCTGGAATTCCTTCCGCAGGAGTCCGTGCTCCAGATCGTCGAGCGACATCGTCCGTCCCCCGAACTTCACAATCTTCATCTTCCACGCGGATCCGGGGAGCAGTCCGATGGATTTGATGCTGGCGACGGGATGATGGTCCGCGATCAGGCGCAGGGTTTGGGCGTTGTAGAGATTGAGCAGCGTCGCGAGTCGCTGATCCCGGGGCCATCGGGCGAAGTCCTCCGGAGCAATCGCGGCCACGGTCCCGAGGTAGGCGTCGAGATCGGCGGGCCGCGCCTTGAGTCTGGCGTAGTCGACGCGGGCTTCCTGGACGAACCCCTCGAGAACCCGGCCCCAGAGCGTGTGCCGCGGGTCGAAGGCGGTCGGAGTCGCGCCGTGGCTCAGGGTCGTTGCGAAGCGCGCGGCCAAGAAAATCAGGACAGCCAGCCAGGAGCTTCGCCCTCGCCGGGGAACGGCCGGGCTCGGGGATCTTGGGAAAGGGACGGCTCGCTCGCGCACGGCGTTCAAGATGGGGCGGGATCGGATTCCCGGAAAGTGTCGTGTTGGGATTCCGCCCTCCAGCCCTGGGCATCAAGCCGCAGCTTCGCCCCCAGGCCCAAGCCAACTCCCCCGGAGGAACAACCACGAAGCGCACGAAGGCCACGAAGGAAAGACGGGGAAGCAATCCCAGGACTCTTCTCGAACCTTCCCCAATCCTGATTCCGGTTTTGAATGCACCACGACATCTCGCGGGGTCGCAGTTGACAGCAGGTGTCGGCGTGCAGCATCAAGCCGTCACACGTATGCCGCGACTTCGATTGCGACGGTTTCTGGCGTTGATCCTCCTGGGGGGTTGGTGCGGTGCGGTTGGGGGACACTTGCAGGCTGCGGAGCCCGTTTGGCGTTCCGTGGGTGCTGCGAAGATCGACATCACTCCGGATTACCCCGTCCGACTCAGCGGCTATGGAAGCCGGACCAATGTCCACACCGGCGTGGTGCAGCGTATTTTCGCCAAGGCCCTGGTCGTGGGGACGGATGCCGAAGGTCCGGCGGTGTTGGTGACCGTCGACAACTGCGGGGTTCCTGCCTCGATGCGCGAGGAGGTCCTGCGCCGGTTGCGAACGAAGACCAAGGTCCTTCCCGACCGGTTCGCGTTGCTTTCCACCCATACCCATTGCGCGCCCATGCTGGCGGGGGTGCTCCCGAATCTCTTTGGGGCGGACATTCCCGCGGAGCACCTCCCGGCGATCGAGCGGTACACCCGGGAACTTACGGATCGCCTCGAAGCCGTGGTGGTGGAGGCGCTGAGGAACCGGAAACGGGCGCGTCTGGATCGGGGCCTGGGTGCGGTGGGATTCGCCGCCAACCGACGGGGGTTGCGACTCCAGCCCGTCGACCACGATCTGCCCGTGCTTCGGGCGGTGGCGGAGGACGGCCGGGTTCTTGCGCTGTTCACCAGTTACGCCTGTCACTGCACCACCCTGGCTCTCGACGGCATCCATGGCGACTGGGCGGGGTCGGCGCAGGAGGCGTTGGAGCGCGATTTTCCCGGGGCCGTGGCCCTGGTGGCGTTGGGGGCGGGTGCGGACCAGAACCCGACGCCGCGACGAACGCTCGAACTGGTGAAGCAGTACGGCGAGGCGGTGGGGGCGGAGATTCGTCGTTTGGTCAGGGAACCCCTGACTCCGGTGGACGGCACCCTGGAGTGCCGGACGCTTGGCATCGACCTGGCGTATGACACCCTGCCGACCCGCGAACAGTGGGAGAAGCAGGCGACAGCCGGCGGGGCGGTGGCCTATCACGCACGCAAGAACCTGGCCCGCCTCGACCGTGGCGAACTTCTTCCCACGCATCTGCCCTATCTGGTCCAGACCTGGAACTTCGGAACCGATCTCGCGATGGTGTTTCTGCCGGGGGAGGTGGTGGTGGATTACTCCCTGCGTCTGAAACGCGAATACGACGCGCGCCGGCTTTGGGTGAACACGTATGCCAACGATGTGCCTTGTTACATCCCGTCCCGCCGGGTGCTGGAGGAGGGCGGGTACGAAGGCGGCGGGGCGATGGTTTATTACGACCGTCCGACACGCTTCGCACCCGACGTCGAGGACCGGATTTTCGGCGCCGTTCACAGCCTCATCCCTGCGGGTTTTCGCAGCACCCCCGGGGCGGATCCGATGCGGTTCGCGCCAACCGCGGTGGCCTATCCGGATCACTCCCGATTGGACATCGTGCGCGACGCGGCCGGCAACGAGCGTCCGGTTCGGACCCCGGCCGATTGGGCGGAGCGGGCAGCGCACATCCGGGCGAACATGCAGCAGGCCATGGGACCGGTTCCGGACGCATTCCGCGCGGCGCCGCTGGAGGTGTTCGTGGTCTCGGAGGAACGGACGGAAAAGTATCTCCGGCGCAAGGTGCGGTTCTCACCCGAACCCGGCGATCGCGTGCCGGCCTGGGTTCTGATTCCCCACAGCCTGCCCGCGGGCGGACGCGCTCCGGCGATGCTTTGTCTTCATCAGACCACCCCGATCGGGAAGGACGAACCGGCCGGCCTCGGCGGCCTGAAGTCGCTGCACTACGCCCACGAACTCGCGGAGCGCGGCTATGTCTGCATCGTGCCGGATTACCCGTCGTTCGGGGAGTACCCCTTCGACTTCAAGCGGCAGGGGGCGGACTACGCGAGCGGTTCGATGAAGGCGGTCTGGAACAACCAGCGCGCCGTCGATCTCCTCGAAAGTCTGCCGCAGGTGAAGAAGGAGAGGATCGGAGTCATCGGTCATTCCCTGGGCGGTCACAACGCGCTGTTCAGCGCCGTCTTCGACCCGCGACTGAAGGCGGTGGTCTCAAGCTGCGGGTTCACGCCGTTCCATGATTACTACGGTGGCAAGGTGGCCGGCTGGACCAGCGACCGTTACATGCCCCGGATCCGCGAGGTGTACGGCAACGACGCCGGCCGCATTCCCTTCGATTTCTACGAGGTTCTTGGAGCCCTGGCTCCGCGCGGTTTCTTTTCCAACTCGCCCATCGGGGATTCCAACTTCGACATCGGCGGGGTGCGCAAGGCGTTCGCCCGCGCGGAATCCGTCTATGCCCTTCACCAGGCCGCCGACCGCCTCAAGCTGGTCACTCCGGACGCGCCCCATGACTTTCCTGAAGCGCAGCGGCAGGCGGCCTACGCCTGGCTGGATTCGATCCTGAAACCCTGACCCGGGAATTTCCTTATGGCTCTCTTCCACGATTCACGGATCTCTCCCGCCGGCATCGTGCTCACGGTGGAATCCGTTTCGGCCGGGGCGTCCTCCAACCGGTTCCTGGACGTCCCACAGGATTTGAAGGCGATGCCGGTCCGTGGGTCCGGGCCAAAATCACGAGTTTCGCGCGCGCGAGGAACTGACATGCGCCATCCCCTCACCATCGGATGCCTGCTCGCGGTGGGAGTGTTCGCCATGGCGAGCAGGGGCGCATCCGGGCTGAGATTGTTGCCGCCGTCCCCCTTGGCCCCGGAAGGTCTCCGCGTTTCGGTGGTCAGTGCCGACGGATCACCGCTTTCCGTGGATCGCGCTTCGCGTATCGATCTTCTGCACGCCGTCCGGCCCACGGTCCCGCCGGGGGACTGGCTGACCGTGGCCGGGCCCCGGAAGCTGACGGACGGGGTTTTGCAGGTGGACCATGCCCCGTCTGTTGGGACGGCAATGCCGGTGTCCGGCTTCTTTCTGGCCCGGGAGGCCGCGTTGGGCATTTCGGTCACCGTGTCCAACGCCCCGGGTCTTCGCTCGGCGGTGGCTGCGGCACGCCCCGGGACGCGAATTCTTCTCGCCTCGGGCGTCTATCCGGGTGGGTTTACCTTCTCGAACCTTCGCGGTCAGCCGGGGCAACCGATCGTGATCGGGGCCGCGGACCCCGCGAATCGCCCGGTCCTCCAGGGTGGAGCCAATGGCATCCAGCTCTCCGATCCGGAGTGGGTGGAACTCGAGAACCTGGTGTTCACCGGAGCCACGGGAAACGGCTTGAACATCGACGACGCCGGTTCGCTTGGGTCACCCGCGCGAAACGTGGTGCTCCGCGGATTACGGGTCACGGATGTCGGCCCCAGGGGAAACCGGGATGGGATCAAGTTGTCGGGTGTCACCGATTTCAGGGTCGAGAACTGTCTGGTCGAACGTTGGGGCGACGCGGGATCGGGCGTGGACATGGTGGGGTGCCACCGTGGGGTGATCGAAGGAAACACCTTCCGTCACAGTCCCGCCGCGTCGGCCACTGGTGCCAACGGCGTGCAGGCCAAGGGCGGAACCAGGGACGTCGTGATCCGACGGAACCGATTCGAAGACGCCGGGGCCCGCAGCGTGAATCTCGGCGGCAGCACCGGCCTGGAGTTCTTCCGTCCGCCGCTGGTGTCCGGCGAGGAGCATTGGGAGGCGCGAGACATTCGCGTCGAGGGCAACACGTTCCTCGGGTCCACCGCGCCGGTGGCCTATGTGGGGTCGGACGGCGCCATCGTCCGTTTCAACACCCTCTACCGTCCCGAACGCTGGGTTCTCCGGATCCTCCAGGAAACCACGGCGCCGGGTTTCGTCCCCTGTCGCAACGGGCAGTTCACGGACAACCTCGTGGTCTTCCATTCAACCCAGTGGTCCGCGGGCGGAGTGAACGTCGGAGCCGGCACGGCCCCCGCCACCTTCGGGTTTGCACGGAATTGGTGGTACTGCCTGGACGCGCCGGCGCGGAGTCGTCCGACCCTTCCCGTGGCTGAGACCGGGGGCGTGTATGGACAGTCCCCGCAATTCCGCGATGCCGCGAACGGCGATTTTCGACTCCAGCCTGGCAGTCCGGCCCATGGGGTGGGGGCGGATGCCTTGCCGTAGTTGGTTTGGGGCGCGTTTGCGAGGGGGCTGTCGGCACGGCTGTGGCGCCCAGGTCCGGTGGAGGTGGCGCAGAAAACAAAAACCCCGACGCCACGGATTGCGGCGTCGGGGTAAGCGTGAGCTGGAGGATGTGAGTTTGTCGCGCGGTGGGCCGGGTCCGCGACCTGGGCATCACTCGGCGACGAAGCGGAGGATGCGTTCCTTCTCGGCCTTTTTGCGCTGGTTCTCGTCGAGGACCTTCTTGCGCAGGCGGAGGTGGTGCGGGGTGGCTTCGACGTATTCGTCGACGTCGATGTATTCGAGGGCGCGCTCGAGGCTGAGCTTGAAGGGGGCGTTGAGCTGGATGCCCTTGCCGTCGCCCTGGGAGCGCATGTTGGTCAGTTTCTTCTCCTTGACCGGGTTGACGGGGATGTCGTTTTCGCGGGCATTTTCGCCGACGATCATGCCGATGTAGACCGCGTCGCCGGGTTCGACCATGAGACGGCCGCGTTCCTGGACCATGTTGAGGGCGTAGGAGGTGGCTTCGCCGGAGTCCATGGAGACGAGCGATCCGTTTTTGCGGGCGGCGATTTCGCCGCGGTCCTCGCCGTACTCGTGGAAGAGATGGCTCATGACGCCCATGCCGCGGGTTTGGTTGACGAGATCGGTTTCGAAGCCGATCAGGCCGCGCATGGGGATGAGGGCTTCAATGGAGACCTGGGTCCCGACGTGATTCATGTTCACGATCTGGGCCTTGCGGAAGGAGAGGTTCTCCATGATGGCGCCGAGGTTTTCGGACGGCACTTCGACGAAGAGTTTCTCGATGGGTTCGAGCGATTCGCCGTTGGGACCCTTGTGCCACAGCACTTCGGGGCGGGAGACGAGCACCTCGTAGCCTTCGCGGCGCATCTGTTCGACGAGAATGGCGATCTGCATTTCGCCGCGGCCGGAGACGGCGAACACCTTGGCATCGTTGGTCTGCGCGATGCGCAGGGCCACGTTGGTGCGGATCTCCCTGACCAGGCGATCCCAGATGTGCCGGGCGGTGACCAGCTTGCCATCGAGGCCGGCGAGAGGGCCGTCGTTGACCGCGAACTCCATCTGGATGGTGGGCGGATCAATCGGGATGTAGGGCAGGGCGCCGCGTTCGACCTTGTCGGCGATGGTTTCACCGATGAAGACGTCATCGAAGCCGGTGAGCCCGACGATGTCGCCGGCGTGGGCTTCGTCGATCTCGATCCGCTTCAGGCCCTCGAAGTGGTAGATCATGGTGATCTTCCCCTGGGTGACGCGTCCGTGGCCGTGGAGGCAGACAGCGGGCTGGCCCACCTTGACCTTGCCCTCGACGATTTTGCCGAAGGCGATACGGCCGAGGTAATCCGAGTAGTCGAGGTTGGCGACCAGGACCTGGAATCCTTCGCCGGCCTTGGCCCGCGGCGGGGGGATGTACTTCACGATGGCGTCGAACAGGGGCTCCATCGTGCCCGTGACATGGTCGAGCTCGAGCTTGGCGTAGCCGGCCTTGGCGGAGCAGTAGACGAACGGGAAGTCGAGCTGTTCATCGGTCGCGTTGAGCGACATGAAGAGTTCGAAGACCTGGTCGAGCACCTTCTTGGGGTTGGAGTTGTCGCGGTCGATCTTGTTGATGACCACGATCGGCTTGGCTCCGGCCTCGAGGGCCTTGCGCAGGACGAACCGGGTCTGGGCCTGCGGACCTTCCGCGGCGTCCACGACCAGCAGCACGCCGTCGATCATGTTCATGATGCGCTCCACCTCGCCGCCGAAGTCGGCGTGGCCGGGGGTGTCGACGATGTTGACGTGGAAGTTCTTGTATTTGAACGCCGCGTTCTTGGCCCGGATGGTGATGCCCTTCTCCCGCTCCAGATCCATGGAATCCATGATGCGCTCCTCGGAGGCCTTGGCTTCGTTGGCACGGAAGGTGCCGGACTGTTTGAGGAGGCAGTCGACAAGCGTGGTCTTGCCGTGGTCGACGTGAGCGATGATGGCGATATTGCGGATGTGTTGCATGCGTGCGGAAAAGGACGCCCGGATCGCGCCGGGCCGGACATCTTACCGGATGGGGACCTCCCGGCAAGCGTCGCGATGGTCAATTTAAGGTGCCGTTCCCGCTCCTGCTCCTGCTCCTGCTTCACCAGGTCCGGCCTTCGACCCGGAAGACCGAGGTGTTCTTCCGGAGCCAGCGGATCCCCAGGAACACCGCGGTCATGCCCACCGTGGAAGCCACCCAGACATCGCACCAGGCCAGGCGCCGTTCGGCCGCGGACCGGACCAGGATGTCGACCAGGGTGAATCCCAGGGCGACCAGGAAGAAGCCTTCGAATTCCCGGCCGATGGCGTATCGCCAGGAAAAGCCGAGCGCGGGCGGACGCCAGAGGCGGGGATTCGGGAGGAACGCCGGGGTGCGCTGGGCCCAGTTCCGGAAGACGTCCCCGAACCGTTCCTCAAGGAAGGATTCCTCCGTGTAGATCACCCGTTCGTGGTAGATCCAGAAGACCACGGCGACGATGGCCCACAGGGGGAGCGAACCGGGAAGTGCGGCGAGTCCCAGCCAGGTGAGGCAGTTCCCAACGTAGATCGGGTTGCGCACCAGGCTGTAGGCGCCGTCCGTGTTGAGGCTTTCCGCCACCTGGGTGGTGCGATTGCGTCCGGAGGTCTTGCGCGGCACATGGGCGATGGTGAGCAGTCGGATGACCTGCCCGGCCATGGCCACGATTCCGCAGAGCACCGACCACGCGGCATAGCGATCGGGATCCTGAAACGGGTACCCCGGGTGGAGGAACGCCGCGAGGGCGGGAATGAGAATGAAGACTGGCAGCAGGCTGCGCTGGGCGAACAGCCATTGGCCGTCCCGCAACAGTCGTTGTCGGAGCATCATGGCAGGAGCCCGGTTTTTTTCAGACCGGACATTGGTTTCGATGCGGCCTGTTCAGGGCTTCCGCAGATGCCGGGTCCAGAAGCGGAGCATGGCTTCGCGGAGGTGGAGGGTGGTGTTCTGGCCTTCCCCGATGCCGTGGGAGCGGTTGGGGTAGAGGAGCATTTCGAAGGGCTTTTTGTGATGCACGAACCGGTCGATGAGGGCCTCGACACCCTGATAATGGACGTTGTCATCGCCGGTGCCGTGAACGAGGAGCAGGTTGCCCTTCAGTTGGTGGGCGAAGTGGAGCGGGGAACCGTTCCGATAGCCGTCGATGTTGTCATCCGGCAGCCCCATGTACCGCTCCTGGTAGATCGTGTCGTAGAGCCGCATGTTGGGCACCGCCGCGACGGCAATGCCGGCCTGGTAGAGGTCGGGATACTTGAGCAGGGCGTTCAAGGTCATCGATCCGCCCCCGCTCCATCCCCAGACGCCGACGCGTTCCCGGTCGAGGTAGGATCGCTGCTCCAAGGTGTGCCGGACGGCGGCGGCCTGGTCCGCGGCAGCCAGAATGCCGATCTGACGATAGATGCTCTTGCGCCACTCCCGTCCGCGCGGCGCCGGCGTGCCCCGGTTGTCGAAGCTCATCACCACGAAGCCCTCCTGGGCGAGCAGCCGGTGCCAGAGTCCGCCGTCGCCCGCCCAACGGTCGGTCACGGTCTGGCCGGCAGGTTCCCCGTAAACATAGACGATGAGCGGGTACTTCTTCGTGGGATCGAAGCCCGGCGGCTTGAGGCAGTAGGCGTCGACCTCAAGGTCCGGCCCGACCCGCGCCCGGAAGAACTCGATCGGAGGCAGGGCCAGCTTGGCGAGTTTCTCCTTGAGTGCGGTGTTTTCCTCCAGCACGCGAACGGTTGTGTGCTCCGGCAGCCGGATCAGTTCGACCCGGGGCGGCACGTCGAAGGAGGACTCGGTATGCAGCGCCCACCGGCCGTCCGGGGAAATGTTGTAACTGTGCGTTCCCGGCCGGTCAGCGGGCGTAAGGCGCACGGGTTTTCCCCCCTTGAGGGAGGTGCGATAGAGATACCGCTGGGCGGCCTGATCCGGGGAGGCGATGAAGAAGAGGTCACCCGTGCTTTCCACCCATCGGACGGGTTCGACGACATCCATCGGGTCGTTGTAAAGCGGCGTCATCTGACCGGTGCTGGCCTGGAACGCGTACCATCGCTTCCAGCCGTCGCGCTCGCTGAGCCAGGGGACGATCTCCTGTTTGCCGGCCCGGGGATTCTCGGTGCGGACGTCAACCCAGGCCGCGTCGGTCTCGAGGAGCAGCTCCCGGGCCGTGCCCGACACAGGATCAGCGAGAAAGACCCGGTTCTGATTCTGCAACCGGTTCAGCTGTTGGACGAGAATTCCGCCGGCCCGGTCCGGCCATTCCATCGAGTGGAGGTAGTGTTCACGCGGGTCGCCCGGAATCTGGAGCCAGGTGATTTGACCGGAGTCCAGCGAAACGACCCCGGCGCGGACGGAGGAGTTCTGCTGACCTGTCTTCGGGTAGGGGATCCACTGGATCTCGGGGTAGAGGGCGGAGACATGGTCGATGAGGGGGAATGCCCGCACCCCGCTCGGGTCGATCTGCCAGAAGGCGATGGCCCGTCCATCCGGACTCCAGCGCCAGCCGTCCCGCATTTCGAACTCCTCCTCGTAAACCCAGTCGAAGGCGCCATGGATCAGGCCGGAGCCGGGCGGGGTGGTGGTGAGCTGGCGGACGTTGCCGGACTGAAGGTCCTCCACGAAAAGGTTGCGATCGCGCACGTAGCCGGCCCAGCGGCCGTCGGGGGAGAGCTTGGCGTGCAGGAGGGACGACGGTGGGGCGTTGCTTCCGAGTTTGCGCAGCTCGAGGCTGCTCCGATCGAGCACCCAGTAGTCACCCCGGTCATGGTGACGCCAGACACGCCTGGTGTTGGTGAAGACCAACAGCCTGGCGCGGTTGGTGGAGAAGGCGTATTCGGCGATCGAAAGGGGTGAAGACTCTCCGGGCGGGATCAGGTCCTGGGCGGCAACCACGACGTTGGTGGCGCCCGTCGCGGGGTCGATGAGCACGATGTCCTGTCCGCCCTTCGTGGCGGCGGAATCGACGGTTTGATAGTAGCCCGAGCTGTCGCCGGCCCAACGGCCTGAATAGCCCTTCGCATCGAAATCGTTCTTTTCGAAAAGGGTCTCAATGGACAGGTGGGGGACGTCGTTGGTGGCCTTGTCCTCGGCGGCGGTGGAGAGCCCGCCGGCGGCCAGGAGAAAACCCGCGCAAGCCAGGGCGACGCGAATCAGCTGCATGCCTGGCAGCCTAGCGGGAGGCGTGGCCTGTGGGTAGCCTCAACGAGCCTTGACCCCACGGCTTGGATTTCCCTCAGCGGGGCCGGCCGAGGCGAAGGGATTTGATTCGCGACGCGAGGGTGGTGGGTTTCATGCCGAGTCGCTCGGCGGCACCGCCCGGGCCGAAGATCTTTCCGCCGGTTTCCCGGAGCGCGGCCGCGATGCTTTCACGCTCGCGGTGCTTGAGCTCTTCGCGGGTGAGTATGGGCGATCCCTCGATCGAACGCGGCGGGTCGTTCGGGGAGGGACGGGACATGGAGGAGGTGGGATCGAATCGCAGGGGTCCGCCCTGGGCCAGAATCACGGCGCGTTCGACCGCGTTCTGGAGTTCGCGCACGTTGCCAGGCCAGTCGTGACCGGTCATCTGGGTCAGAGTCGCCTGCGTGACGCGGGGAACGGCACGGTTCATCCGTCGGGCAGCCTGCCTGACGAAATGATTCACCAGCGGGGCGATGTCGTCGCGCCGCTCCCGAAGCGGGGGAATCTCCAGCGGGAAAACGCTGAGTCGATAGTAAAGGTCCTGCCGGAACCGTCCGGCCTCGACCTCCTTTTTCAAATCGCGGTTCGTCGCCGCGAGAATGCGCACATCGATCTTCAGGGTGCGGGTGTCGCCGACGCGTTCGATCTCCTGTTCCTGCAACACGCGCAGCAGCTTGGCCTGCATGGGCAGCGGCACTTCACCGATCTCGTCGAGAAACAGCGTGCCGCCGTCGGCGAGTTCGAATCGGCCGGGCCTGTCCTTCACCGCCCCGGTGAACGCCCCGCGCACATGCCCGAAGAACTCGCTCTCGAACAGCGACTCGGGAACGGCACTGCAGTTCACCTTGATGAGCGTCCGGGTCCTGCGGGGGCTGTTCTCGTGAATGGCCCGGGCGACAAGTTCCTTCCCGGTGCCGCTTTCGCCGCTGAGAAGCACGGCGGCATCGGTCGGAGCGACGAGCTGGATCTGTTGCAGCACCTTTTTCAGCCCGAGGCTTTGTCCCACCAGCCCGCCCGGGCCGATGGCTTCGGTGACCTCCTGTCGGAGGTAGCTGTTTTCCTCCTCCAGCCGGGCCTTCAGGGACTCGATTTCCTCGAACGCCCGCGCGTTGGCGATGCTGACCGCCGCATGGTCGGCGAAAACGCGAAGCCAGTCGAAGTCGGCCGGCTCCAGCAGGCCGCGGTCGAACAGGGCGAGCACGCCAAGCACTTCGTCGCGGAAAAGGAGCGGTTGCGCGGCGAAGGACTTCACTGTCTCGCGCTGCATCCACGAGGGCTCGGCAATCCATTCCTCGTCGCCCCGCACTCCGGAAAGCAGCAGCGGTTCTCCCGACCCACCCACCCGCCCGATCTTTCGTACCCCGAGGGGAAACCGGCGGAAATCGCCGTCGAGGCGTGAGTAGTCCTGATTCGGGTCCACCGGGTTGCCGGCGCTCGCGGCGAGATGCAGGCAACGGGTTGGGTCCGGACATTCCGTGCGGAATCGGCAGCTCGCGCAGAGATCCCCGCGCTCGATCAGCCAGAGGCGCGCCAGCACGACGTTGGGACATTGCGCGATGCCGTGAGTCACCGCGCGCAGCACCTCGGCCAGCGACCGGTGCCGGGCCATCGACACCATCACCTGCGGCAGGATCGCGCGATTCACGCGTGGGGATTACGAAAATGCGTCAATGCGGGCAACGATTAATCGTGATTCACGAGAAGTCGTAGGACCCCCGGCTGGCCTGGTATGGGAAAATCCCAGGAAAAGCGGGGGGCGCTACGGTTTCGAGGGTCTGGCATGGGGCATGATAAGAGAAAGGCAGCATGGCCGTCGCCGGCAGCGACAGTTGGACGATCGGAACCCTTGAGACGACAGCGCGAGCATGATCCCACGACCTCCCCTTCCGCCCTTCACCGAAGAAACCGCGCGCCAGAAGGTCCAGGCCGCGGAGGATGCCTGGAACTCGCGCGATCCCGAGCGCGTGGTGTTGGCCTACACGGAGGACACCGAGTGGCGCAATCGCTCGGAGTTCCTGCATGGACGCGGGCAGGTGTTGAATTTCCTGCGTCGCAAGTGGGCGAGGGAACGCGACTATCGACTGCGGAAGGAACTGTGGGCCTTCACGGGAAACCGCATCGCGGTCCGGTTCGAGTATGAATTTCATGACGACGCCGGGCAGTGGCACCGCGCCTACGGCAACGAGAACTGGGAGTTCGCCGCCAACGGTCTCATGCAACGCCGGTTCGCCAGCATCAACGATGTCGCCATTCCCGAAGCCGAGCGGAAGTTCCGCTGGGAACGGTCGACGCAGATCTTCTGAACCCGCCTCCCACCCTCCACCTTCCGCCTACCTCCACCAAACCCATGAACAACCCTTCTGCAATCCTGACCCCCGACCTGACGCAACGTCCCCCGCGCAGTCCACGACTCCGCCTCGGCGGCTACGCCATGCTTCCACGTATGCTGGACAAAGCCCGGGCGTCGCTCGCCGGGAAGGCTGGCGAGTACAAGTACGGCAACCCGATGGACCAGCACTTCTTCGCCTTCGCCGGCATCGGGCAGGAGGCCTTGCTTGAGCAGGTGAAGACCGGTGCGGGGGATTGGGACCTTCTGCTTTGGGTGAATGCCCACGGAAATCCCGGGCGTGCCCCGCATGAAGTCCGTGCCTGGTCGGCCTGGCTGGAAACCCTGCCTGTGGGCGACGCCGAGGATCTGGAATGGTTTGCGGCGCAGGTGCGTCGACTCAACCCGGCCCGCACGGATCTGCAAACGGTCATGGACTATCTGGATGCCGACGACCACGCCAGTTTTGGCGGCCGCTGCTGAATCAAGGGCCCCGGTGCATCCGGAAGTTGTTGTTGGTGGTGGTTGCGCTTTGGCGACGAGTTCAACCCCCAACAAACTGGGAACGTACCGCACGCGCCTTGGCATCCCTTGTCGTCTCTTGAACCTCCACCCTCCCAACCTCCGCTTATGGCTGGTCGCTACCTTGAAACCCATTTCACGCCCGCCGTTCTCGCGGCGCAGCAGCAGTACTTCGGTCGGTCGCAATCGATTCCGCCGCAGCCGGAGCGGGATCCGCTGACACTGGAAGAAGCCGAGTTCATCGGCCGGCGCGACAGTTTCTACATGGCCACCGTCACCAGCGATGGCTGGCCTTACCTTCAGCATCGGGGTGGGAGCCCCGGTTTTCTGAAGGTGGTGGATCCGAACTCACTCGCCTTCGCCGACTACCGGGGCAACCGGCAGTTGCTCTCGACCGGCAATCTCGCCGCCAACGACCGCGTCGCGCTGTTCCTGATGGATTATCCGCGCCGGGAACGGTTGAAAATTCTGGGCCACGCCCGGGTGGAGGACGCGCGCCAACGGCCCGATCTGGTTCGTCTCTTTGCGGGAGACGTGGATCCGGGAATGGTTGAGCGTGTGTTCCTCATCGAAGTCATCTCCTTCGATTGGAACTGCCCGAAGTACATCACTCCCCGATTTACCGAGGACGAGGTGGAAGCAGCGGTCGCACCGCTGAAACTGCGCATTGCCGAATTGGAGGCGGCGTTGAAATCGGCGGGCTGAAAAGCCAATCGCGAGGTTTGGTCCCGGTCTTCCGGTGCTCGGTTCGGGTTCAATCCGGGCGGGGCGGGGCGGATTCAGCGGGCGGGGCTATTCCTACGCTGCGGGAAAGCGGCAGGGGGCTGCCGCACTCCAGAGGGGTTCGCGGTCCGCGAGGGCCCGCGGCTTGGGCAGCGGGCGCCTCACTTGAAACCCACAACCATGGAGTCGGGGCCGACCAGGGGCTCGACGCGGGTGCCGTGGAATCCGGCCTCCTTCAACCAGGCCTGGCAGTCGGCGCCCGTGTAATCGAATCCCCCCGGGGTCTCGATCAGCATGTTCAGGCTCATCATCAGCCCGAACGCATTCGTGCGGCGATCGTCGTCGATGATCGCGTCGTAGATCACCACCGCGCCCCCGGGCGGCAACGCCTCGTAGGCCTTGCGCAGGAGCATCCGCTTCTGCTCGAGGTCCCAGTCGTGGAGAATGTGACCCATCATGATCACGTCGGCGCGGGGCAGGGGGTCCGTGAAGAAACTGCCGCCGGCGAACCGGACACGGTCCGACAGACCGTTGGCGTGGGCGTAGTCCTCGAACACCGGGGCGACCTGGGGAAGGTCGAAGCCGATGCCCTGGAGATGGGGGTTGGCGAGACACACCTGCACCACCAGATCGCCCTGGGCCGTGCCGATGTCGGCGCAGGTTTTCCAACGGTCCCACGGCAGACTCCGCGCGATGGCCTGGTTGGCGGCCCGGCTGATGCCCGACATGGCCCGGAGGAACTCCTTCAGCCGCGCCGGGTCCGCGTAAAGCGCGGCGAACATGTCCGTTCCCGACTTCGACTCGTTCTGCTGGCTGCCGGTCCGCAGGGCGGGCGTGAGATCGGCCCAGAATCGGAACAGCCGATGATTGGCCATCTCCAGAATTCCTCCGATGTAGGAGGGCTTGGAGCGATCCAAATAGGTGTCGGTCGCCGGTGTGTTTCGGTAGACACCGTCGGTGCGCTCGAGGAATCCGAGGGCCACGAGGGTGTCGAGGAAATCCCGGGCCGACCTTGGATGAAGGCCCAGCCGCCCACGCAGCGTTTCGAGGTTCGCCGGTTGGCGGGCGAGTTCGGTGAAGACCCCCAGTTCCACCGCGCTCAGCAAGGTTTTCGACGCCCAGAAGCCCAGTCCCACCTGCAGGATCTTGTCCGGTCCATCCGTGTTCACGACGAACGCTGACGCCGTCCCGGAACTTCGGTCAAGCATCCGGGACGAGGCCCCGATGGGTCCGTGCCTCCGGAAGGTGTGGGTAGCGGTGGTGGCGCTGCGACAACCGCGCCCGCGTTGAGCGGTCGCTCGCCCGGGTGTGCCCCGAGAGCATTCAGCCCAGGAGAAAGATGTTCTTCGTCGAGGCGGCAGTTTGGCAGGATTCCCCCCATGAAATCCATCCGGCCTGGAACGGTGTCCTGTGTTCTGGGTCTGGCTTTCTGCTTCCAGGTGTTGGGCCAGGAATTGGTCCTCGATAAACCAGTCGATGTGCGGGGCGGCCGCGCGATCCTCAAGACTTTGGTCAGCCTGCCGCGGGTGGAGAATGACTACTCGAAGCGATTTCGATTCGATTCCTTCGACAATCCCAAACTCGCGGAATTACGGCGGCGCTACCGGTTGGACGAGGTGATTGAGCCGGGGAAGGACGAGTTCGATCGGCAGGTCCGGTTGATGGACTGGACGCACCGGCAGTTCAAACGTTTTGGGCAGCCTTCAACCCCCACACGAGGAGCGCTTGAGGTGCTGGATGGCGTCGGAGCCGGGCACCGCTTTTTCTGCGCGCAGTACGGTCAGGTGCTGGTGTCCGCGGCCGCCAGTCTGGGTTGGGTGGACAGGCTCCTGGCCCTGCGCCGTCACCAGGGGGCGAATCGCGTCGGCGGTTCAACCGAGCACACCACCACCGAAATCTGGTCCAACCAGTATCGGAAGTGGGTGATGCTCGATCCGACCAGCAACCTGTATGTCGAGCGGGATGGCGTTCCTTTGAATGCCTGGGAGATACGGCAGGAATGGTTCCATCGGGAGGGGAAGGATCTCGTGTTCGTGGTGGGCCAGGATCGAAACCGGTACCGGAAAGCCGAACTGCCGATCGTCCTTCGGCGCTTCGAAGGATTCGGGGACCTGACCTTCGAGCCCGACGAGCCCGACAAGTACGGCTTTATCGGGTACATCCCGAACACCGACCTCATGGACAACGGACTCGATTACGGCGGCATGTTCATCACCAAGGATTCACTTTGTGCCGGTACCTCGTGGCACACGCGTGATCTCCCGCCCCATCCGGCCACGGATCCGTACTTTCCCATGGGCCAGTCCGATCTCAGTCTGGTGGCCAGGGAAGGGCGAATCATCGTCGAAGTCAGGACCCTGACCCCGAACTTCCGGCGATTCGAAGCGCGACAGGGCGGGGGTGAGTGGCGGCTTTCGGAGGACCGATTCACCTGGGACGTCCAACGTGGGACCCATCGCCTGGAGGTTCGGACGGTCAACGCCTTCGGCGTGACGGGGCCGGTCTCGCTCGCGGAAGTCTTCGTCGACGAGTGAGTGAGCGCCGCAAGACCGAATCCACGCCCGTTGGAAATCTACATCCGCCGGAGGTAATCCATGCTTTGCCGGATGCTGGCGAGAGCGTCGGCTGACTGGTCCTGTTCGACGTGGCAGTGTTTGGCTCCCGCGGCCTTTGAGGCGGCCAGGATGGGTTCCATGGGGATGATGCCATCACCCAGTTCCTGGAAGGCATCCGCCGGCACGCTGCCGAAGGCAGGGAGATTCAGGCCCGCCTTGAGGTCCTTGAGGTGCACCTGCGAGACGCGGCCGGAAAGCTTCCGAAGAAGTTCCACGGGATCGACGCCCCCGACCTTGACCCAGAACACATCGAGTTCGAATTGCATGTCCGGGCCGAAATCGGAGGAAGGGGCGGATCCGGATCGCCGGGGAAGGAGGCTTTGGAGTGCTGCGACATGTCGCCGCTTTCGATTCGCCGACGCATCGCCCCGGATGCCGGGGCGCGGGCCTTCGTTGGGTTCTGGGCCCGCGGTGAATCCAAAGCGGTGCCGTGTCCCCGCAGTCCAAACGCAAGGTTCGCGCCTCCTCGCGCGCGTGGACCGCGGTTGCCCCATGCCCGACTCCGGCCCCACAGACCACGGGATTCATGACACGAACGCTGGGTGATGCTGGAAAACGGCATTGCGACGTTTCCCGGGATGCGCCAAAGTCCCGGCCGTGATTCGTTCGTCGACTACCACGCCTTAGCGTCCACCCTGGTCCAATCCGGCCAGGCCGGACGCAAGAACGCCTCGCACCCGTTGTACCGGTCCGAGGCGTTTTTGTTTCCGGAGGTCGGAGGCTCAGGGCGGGGAGCGGTAAAGGTGTGGGCTGGCGTGACGGACGGACCGATCCGGCGGGAAGCGAATTCCATGCGCTACGTGCTGCGGCAGAAAATCTGGAGTCTGGGCGACGACTTCCGCATTCAGGATGCGGAGGGCAACACGGCGTTTCGCGTCGATGGCCGGGTCTTTTCCCTGGGGAACAAGCTGTCCTTCCAGGACGCCTCGGGCCGTGAGCTGGCCTTCATCCGGCAGAAACTGTTGTCCTGGGGCCCCACCTATTTCATCGAGCGCGAGGGGCGGGTGGTGGCGGAGGTGCGGAAGCATTTGTTCACCCTGTTCCGCTGCCGGTTCACGGTCGATGTCCCGGGCCCGGACGACCTGGAGGCGCAGGGGAGCTTTTTGGAAATGGAATACTCCTTCACCCGCCATGGCCGGCGCGTGGCGGAGGTGAGCAAACGGTGGTTTTCCTGGACGGACACCTACGGGGTGGAGGTCGCGGACGGCGAGGATCCGGTCCTGATTCTCGCCAGTGCGGTGGTGATCGACATGGTCTGCCACCAGGACGAGAAGCGCGCCTGAACCCCGGCGGGCGCGACCGGACGAAGGGGCCGGCGAGCGAACCGACGAACCGACGAACCGACGAACCGACGATTCAAAGACTCAACGAATCCGAGAACGATTTTCCCATGCAAGACGCGAACGAATCCCAGAATCCGAACCCCGCCCCGGTGGCACCGGGGGCGGCTCCCGCGGCGGTCTCTTCGACGGCGGATGGAACTACCACGTCAGCCGGGGCCGCTTCGACGACTCCGGCTTCGACCGCTCCGTTCGAGTCGGCGAAGGGCGAAGTTCAGCGCAAGTCGTTGGATCAGCGGGAGCAGATGAACGAGCTGATGCGCCTGCGGCATTCGGCGGCGCACATGATGGCGGCGGCGGTGCTGCGACTCTGGCCTGAGGCGCGCCTGGACATCGGTCCGCCGACGGAGGAGGGGTTCTACTACGATTTCGATCTCCCCCACCGGTTTTCACCGGAGGACTTCCCGAAGATCGAGGAGGAGATGCGGAAGATCGTGAAGGAGAACCAGGTCTTCGAGAAATCGATCAAGACCCGGGACGAGGCGCGGTCGTGGTTTGCAGCCAAGGGCCAGACCTACAAGCTGGAGCGGCTCGGCGACATTCCCGAGGGGGAGGCGATCAGCTTCTTCCAGAACGGGGATTTCGTGGATCTCTGCGCCGGGCCGCACGTGATGCGCACCGGGAACGTGAAGGCGTTCAAGCTGCTGTCGGTGGCCAGCGCCTACTTCCGCGGGAACGAAAAGAACCCGCAGCTGCAACGGCTCTACGGCACGGCCTTCAAGAACAAGGAGGAGCTGGAGAACTGGGTGAAGCTTCAGGAGGAGGCCAAGCGCCGCGATCACCGGCGCATCGGCAGTGACATGGGGCTGTTCGCCTACGACGCCGAGTACGTCGGGCCCGGCCTGCCGCTCTGGCTGCCCAAGGGCACCGTCCTGGTCGAGGAACTCGAGAAGCTGGCCAAGGAGACCGAGTTCCAGGCCGGTTACGTCCGGGTCCGCACCCCGCACCTCGCCAAGGAGAAGATGTACCGGACCTCCGGGCATCTGCCGTACTACGCCGAGAGCATGTTTCCGCCCATGGAGATGCTCGAGGACGACGAACGGAAGCGGCGCGAGCAGTTGAACGAGAAGCGCGCGGATCTCATCCAGTTGCTGGAGTCACTGGAATCCGCGGTGTCGCCGAACCCCAACGGTCTGACCGTCGAGCAGGTGCGCCATGACATCACCAAAGTGGAGACGGAGATCACGCTGATCGGGGGACGTTACTACCTGAAGGCGATGAACTGCCCGCATCATCACCGCATCTTTGCGGCGGAGCCGCGGAGCTATCGGGCTCTGCCTCTGCGGCTGGCGGAGTACGGCACCTGCTACCGGTACGAGCAGTCCGGCGAGCTGTTCGGCCTGATGCGCGTGCGGTCGTTGCAGATGAACGATGCGCACATCTACTGCACGGCGGAACAGTTCGCGGACGAGTTCCGGGCGGTGAACGAGATGTACCTCAAGTACTTCAAGATCTTCGGTCTCGAGAAGTACCGGATGCGGTTTTCCACCCATGACCCGTCCAAGCTCGGCCAGAAATTCGTCAACGAACCGGAGCTTTGGAAGAAGACCGAGGACATGGTCCGCCAGGTGCTGGTGGAATCGGGCATCGACTTCGTCGAGGTCCCCAATGAGGCCGCGTTCTACGGTCCGAAGATCGACGTGCAGGTGTGGAGTGCGATCGGACGCGAGTTCACCATCGCCACGAACCAGGTCGATTTCGCGGTGCCGGCGCGGTTCGGGCTGACCTACCGCGATCGGGACAACACCGACAAGACGCCGCTCTGCATTCATCGCGCGCCGCTGGGAACGCACGAGCGGTTCATCGGGTTCCTCATCGAGCATTACGCCGGCAACTTCCCAATCTGGCTGGCCCCCGAACAGGTGCGGGTGCTGAGCATTGGCGACGACGAGGCGCTGGTGAACTACGGGAAATCCATCGTGCAGGAACTGCGGGCGAACTTCGTGCGCGTGGAGGCCGATTTCACGACCAACAAAATCAACGGCAAGGTGCAGGACGCCGAAAAGGAAAAGGTCCACACAATGCTGGTCATCGGCGCCCGGGATCTCGAGGCGGGCAATGTCAGCGTGCGGTTGCACGGGAAGGGCAACGTCGGGGCCCGGCCCAAGGGCGAAATCATCGCCGAGATCGTGAAGTCGATCGCGGAACGTCGGGCCTAAGCCCTGCTCCGGGTGGTGGTGATGGAACGAGCGGCGCGCTCCACTGGGTGAAGGTGGGGCGCGCTGCGGTTCGGGCACGGGCTTATTTCCGATTCCTCTGTGCTCCCTGTGCTCTCTGTGGTGAAAAAATCCGGCCGATCCTCCCGCTCTATTCTGCGACTCCGGCGGGGTCGGGATTGGTTGATTTTTCAGTTCCGAGATCAGGCGGGTGCCGTTGCTTCGAGGAGTTCACCACAGAGAACACAGGGAGCACAGAGAGTGTGTGAGATGGAAGCGGTTTTTCTTCCTCTGCGCCTCAGCGCCTCTGCGCGAGAAAACAACGGACCGGGGGAAGTCTTCCGGCGTGGGGAGGGGGGCGGGGGGAGGGGATTAGGATTAAGATTAAGATTAAGAATAAGATTAAGAATAAGATTAAGACGAAGGAAAAGATTGTTGGGATCAGTTTCCTGTCAGGTACTTCAGCAGTTCGATTTGTTCCCGGGGGTTGAGGGATTCCAGGAGGCCCTCCGGCATCAGCGAGAGTTCGCCGGTCTGGCGTTCGGCGATGTCCGACTTGGCAATGACACGCTGCTCGGTCGCGGTCCGGACCACGAACGCCGACGCGGTTTCCTGGAGGATCAGGGCGGTGACAACGTCGCCTGATTTGAGATCGAAGGTGGTGACCTGGAAATCGCGTCCGACCACGGCATTGGGATCGAGAATGTTTTCGAGGTAGTAACGGATGCCGTTCTTGCCGGCGCCGCTGAGTTCCGGACCGACGCGGTTGCCGTCCTGGCCCAGCACATGACAGGGGGCGCACAGCTTCTGGAAATGGGCGCGGCCGGCGCGACCGTCGTAGGCCCAGAGCGGGGCCTCGTCGTAGATTTTCTCGAACTTCGCGATCTCACCCAGCTTCTCGGCCGGGGTCTGTCCAATGCGGCCCCAGTTGGCCGTGACGCGCTGGTCGACCTCGGGGTTTTTCAGGCCGGTCAACTGGCGCACGTGGAACGCCGTGATCTGATCCCGTGGAATGCGCTTGGCAGCCACGGCATCGAGCAACGCCAGGGCATAGCTCGGGCGGCCGGTGAGGGTGCCGAGCGCCGCGGACCTGTCCTCCGGGGAAAGCCCGGCCAGGCGTCCAATCAGGGCGGAGGAAACCTCCGGGGAATCAAACCGCGCGAGCAGTCGGATCGCGGTCCCGCGGAAGGCGGCCTCATCGAGAAGTCCGAGGAAGACGGGCAGGGAACTGGCGTCCTGAGCCCGGCCGAGCACGGCGAAGGCATGCTGCCGGGCGTCGGCGGCGGCCTGGCGATCGGCCAGGGTGGCCCGGAGTTTGGGGAACTGGGAGGCGTCCCCGAAGACAGCCGCCAGTTGTTCCGCGGTGCGCTGGATGCGTGCGTCGGTGTGGCCGTTGAGCCGGGGTGCGACAGTCTTCCAGGAGGCGGGCATCGGCAGGTTGGCGCGCGGTTCCATGGCCAGCCACAGCCCGGCGAGGCGGCGTCGGAGCAGGTCCCCGTCGATCCCGGCGAGCGCGGCGATCGTGCGGTCGAGGGCTGCTCCCTCGAGAGTGGCGGCATACCAATGAATCCAGTCCGCCAGCTGAGGCAGGGGACTGGCTGCGGCGATGGCGAAAGCCCGGTCGAGGTTGCCGGGCATCCGGGGCGCCAGACCGTGCCAGAGCAGGAACGGCAGGTTGCGATCCTCCCGATCCTCGCCGTGCTTGGCGAGTTCCTCGATTATCGACCAGGCGAGGGATTCCGGGACGCGACCGAGGGCCGAGGCGAGGTGGCGACGGACAACCTGCGACCCGTCGGTTCGTGCCAGACGAACGAAAGCCGCCTCCTGGGCGGGGGAAAGTTTGAGGTCGTCGGCGCAAAGCTGGATTCCCCAGCCGCGGACGTATTCGTCGGGATCCGCGAGCGCGCGTTCGGCGACGGCTTCGGTGAACTGCCCGAGGTCGTGGAGGGTCCAGAGGGCGCGGAGGCGGAGGGCGGGATCGACGTGATTGGCGAAGATGTGGCCGAGGGCGGGAATGATCTCAGGTTGAAGTTTGCCCGCCTGGAATCGTTCCGCGAGCACGCGCCGGGCGGTGCGGGCGAACCAGTCGTTCTTGTGGCCGTGGAACTCCACGAGTCGGGCGTCGGGGAGACTGCCAAGGTCGACTTTGGCGGGTTTGTAGGTGGCGGCCCAGGACATGCGATAGATCCGGCCGTTGCCGCGTTCCCAGCGCTCGGTGTTGGGATTGTGGCAATGCGCCTGGTCGTACCAGTCGTTGAAGTAGACCGCCCCGTCGGGTCCGTACTGGAGATCGAGCGCGACGTACTTCGGATCGGTGCAGAACAGGTGATCCTGGCCGGCATGGACGGTGTCGAAGCCCGAGCCCCAGGGCCGATTGACCTGCTGGTTGATCTGGTGGCCGTGGAGGTTGTGGGTGAAGAGGCGCCCGCGGAATTCGTCGGGCCAGTTATCCCCGAGGTAGATCATGGTCCCGACGTGGGAATGTCCGCCGTAGATGGCATCGGTGCCCGGGGCTCCTGCGCCGCCGGCGCCGTGGTCGTAGCGGGCGGAGGCGAGCAGGTAGTTGCGGAAGCCGGGGAAGTCGCGGGGCGGATCGGCGACGATGAAGGGGGCGTAATTGGCGTTGGCCTGGTTCCAGAACTGACCGCCCTGGATCACATGGGTCGTGCCGCCGCGACCCCAGTAACTGCGGCAATGGGTCATGAAGAGCTGTCCGCGCGGGTCGTAATCAAGACCCCACGGATTGCTGCCGCCATGGGCGAACACCTCGAACTCATGCCGGACCGGATGGTAGCGCCAGACTCCGGCGCGAAGCTCGGTCCGTTGGGAATCAGGAGCGCCCGGTTTGCCGATGTGCGCGAGGTTGAACACACCCTGGATGCCGTAAAGCCAGCCGTCCGGTCCCCAGAGAAAGCTGTTCAGGCACTCGTGGGTGTCCTGGTACCCGAACCCATCCAGAAGCACCTCCGGCGGTCCGTCGGGAACGTCGTCGTGATTGCGATCCGGGACGAAGAGCAGTTCCGGCGCGGCACCGACCCAGAGTCCGCCGTGACCGAACTCGAGGCCGCTAACCAGGTTGAGCTTTTCGATGAACACCTTGCGGGTTTCGAAGCTCCCGTCGCCGTCCCGGTCTTCGAGGATCAGGATGCGATCGAGTCCCTGCCCGGCCGGGCGACGGGTCGGATAGCTGAAGGCCTCGGCCACCCAGAGACGTCCGCGCTCGTCCCAGGCGAAGGCCACGGGCTGGCGCACGTCCGGTTCGGCGGCGACGACATCGACCCGGAACCCGGCGGGGACATGGAACTGGGAAAGTGTTTCCGCGGCGACGGAGTTGTTCGGGGAGGGCAGGGGGTTGGGCTGCAGATGTCGGAGGACCGGACTCGACTGTAGTCGTTCGATCTGGGGCTGGGGCGACTCGGCCGACGCGGGAATCAGGACCAGACCGAGCGCGGCGAACGCGGTGGCCAGCGGGCACGACAGGGCGGGGAACCGGGGTTGCACCGGGATTCCATAACGGAAGCAACGGTGGGAGGGAAGCGTTGTGCGGAGAGGGGAGAGGGGAGAGGGGAGGGGAGGGTCTGGGGTCTGGCGTCTGGCGTCTGGCGTCTGGGGTTCGGAGATCGGAGTTCGGAGATCGGGGCGACCGACGACCTTCGACAAACTCCGCACTCCCGGCTCCGCACTCCCCACTCCCAATCAATCGTCAAAGGAGCGGCGGCGTTGGGCTTTGCGGGTGGCGTTGTGGGATTTGGTGGCGAGGATGCGTTCCTTGGCGGCGCGGCTGCGGGGGCGTTTTTGTCGGCGGACCTTTTCGCGGGCGGCACGCACTTCGGCGGCGGCGCGTCGGCGTTCGGCTTCGATTTTGTCGAGGAGCCGGACGCGGGCGAGTTCGCGGTTTTGACCCTGGTTGCGGGTGGTCTGGCATTTCACATGGATGCCGGAGGGTCGGTGGACGAGCAGCACGCAGGTGGAGGTTTTATTGACGTTCTGGCCGCCGTGACCGCCGGACCGTACGAACGATTCCTCGAGATCCTCCTCGCGGATGCCGAGGGCGGCCATGCGGCGGGCGAGGGGATCGTCGGCGGGTTCAGGGATGGGGCTCATGGGGGCGGGGAGCTAGAGGCGGGGAGGTGCGGGTTTGGTGGGAGGAGCCCAGGGCACGGCACCCCGGACCTGGGTGCGGCGGGAGAAGATGCGGTTGCCGCAGGTGACGTAGAGTGTGTCGAGATTGGGGCCGCCGAAGCAGACGCCGGAGAGCCAGTCGACGTTGGGCGTGGGCAGGATGGCGTTCACACGGCCGGCCTGGTCGCAGACCTGGAGGCCGAGCCGGGTGGCGACATAGAGCCGTCCGTCGGTGTCGGCGACCATCCCTTCGGCGCCGCTGTCGACGGCGGGGTCAGGGATGTGGAGGTGGAAGTAGGGTTGGCCGTGGGTGAGGGAGCCGTCGGAGAGGATGGCAAACGACCAGACCCACTGACTGCCGGCGTCGGCGACGTAGAGCAGCGAGTGATCCGGGGAGAGGGTGAGGGCGCCGATGCGATTTATCTCGGTGTCGGTTTCCCGGGTGAGGGCGCCGCCGCCGAGACGCCAGATCTTGCGGTTGTCGGGGTCGGCGAAGAAGGCGCCGATGGGGAGGGTGACGAGGTCGGTGCCGCGGAAGCCTTCGGCCAGGTCTTCGGGTTGCCCGTTGTCGTCGTAGCGGACCAGTTTCTGCTGATTGGCGGCGAGCGAGTAGAGTTTGCCGTCGGCGCCGAACATGAGGGCTTCGGAGCCGCCGGTGTTTTCGGCGAAGGTGGAGGTTTTGCCGTTGGGGCTGAGTTTGAGGATTTTTTCGGCGGACGGATCGGCGAAGAAGATTTCGCCCTTGGCGTTGGCGGTGGGGGAGGTGGCGAGGTGGCCTTGGGCGGCGGGTTTCCAGGGTTCGCCGGGGACGAGGATTTGCTGGAGGAAGGTGTTGCTGGAGGTGGCGGAGGCGGGGACGGGTTTGGGGTAGTCCTGCCAGAGCCAGCGCAGGGCGTCGGGGAAGACGGCGGCGCCCTGTTTGCCGTCGTGCCCGCCATCGCCCCAGGCGTGGCGGACTTCGTAGCCGGCGAACTGGAGGGCGGAGAGCATGTCCTGGTTGGCGATCCACCAGTTGCCGCCGTAGATGTTCAGATCGTTGGAGCCGTCCTGGAGGAAGATCCGGATCGGTTTCGGTTCGGTTTTGCGGATGAGGGTGGGGAATTCGTTGCCGCCGCGGAGGCCGACGTAGGTGCCGATGGTGCTGAAGACGCGGGAGAAGGAGTCGGGACGTTCCCAGGCGGCGACGAAGGCGGCGATGGCGCCGGAGCTGGCGCCGGCGAGGGCGCGGCCGGAGGCGTTGGGGGTGAAGACGACGTTATGGGCGCGTTCGATCCAGGGGAGGAATTCCTCGATGAGGAAGCGGGCGTAGCGGTTGCCGAGGGAATCGTATTCGAAGCTGCGGTTGAACCTGGGCAGGGCGTTGGTGTTGGGGGCGGGGAGGACGCCGGGGCTGACGAAGACGCCGATGACGGGGGGTATCTCCTTGCGATGGATTAGGTTGTCGAAAACTGTGGGGACCTTCCATTCGTTGGCGCGGCCTTTGCCGTCCTGGAAGACCATGAGGGCGGCGGGGGAGCGGCCATCGTATTGGGCGGGGATATAGACGGAGTAGGGGCGGGTGGTGCCGGGAAAGATGGAGTTGGTGGAGGTGTAGGTGCCGTCGAGGATCCGGCCTTTGGGAACGCCTTCCTGGGGAAGGGAATCGGGGGAAAGTGGGTAGTCGTTGGCGCCGTGGGCCTGGGGGCAGGGGGTGGCGAGGGTGGCGAGGGCGAGGGTGCCGGCCAGGGCGATGGCGGAGAGGGATGGGGGCCGGAGAGGCATGGGGGGATTGTCCGGAGCGGCGGAGGCGAGTCAAACGCGGGGTAGGCATCCGATTGGGGGGGACGGGCGTTTCATCTTGGGAATGGGTTTGCCGAGTGTCATGGCTGTGGATAGTCAATACGTGCTGTTGCCCGGATGGCTGGGCGGTGGTGTGCCCGGTCCGGCCGGGGCGGTGCGGAGATCCATGGCATTCATGCAGACCGACGCGGAAACAACGCAACAGGAGACGGACGAGGCCTTGTTCGCCCGGGTAAGCCGAGGCGATGCCGAGGCTTTTGCGGCGTTCTACGACCGGCACGAGAGTCTCTTTCTGGGGGTGGCCTGGAGGATTCTCATGAGCGACGCGGATGCCGAGGATGTGTTGCAGGAGGCGGCGGTGCTGATTTGGGAGCGGGCGCCGGCGTATGACGCCTCGCTGGGGCGTCCGTTGAGTTGGGCGGTGACGCTGGTGCGGAACAAGGCGATCGACCGGCTTCGTTCGTTGCGGCGTCGCAGCGATTTGCTGGCGCGTGCCTGTGAGGAGGCGGGGGAAGGGGAGGCTGCCGAGTCGGGAGGCGGGGATGTTTCGGCGGTGGCGTCGGAGGTATCGGGGTCCGTGCGGCAGACCCTGAAAAAGCTTCCGGCAGAACAGCGTGAGGCCATCGAACTGGCCTTTTTTTCGGGGCTCACCCAGAGCGAGATCGCCGAGCATCTGGGACAGCCCTTGGGGACGATCAAGGCCCGGATACGGCGCGGGATGCTGGCGATGCGCGACGCGTTGGAGGGCGCACTATGAGTTTGAATTGCGATGAAGTGCAGCAGTTGACGGCCATCGGCGCCCTGGGGGCGTTGGACGGGGCCGATCTTTCGAAATGGCGGGAACGCCTGGAGCGCGATCCAGACGCCAGGGCGGAGTTGACCCGGTTTCTTGATGTTGCCGGCGCGCTCGCCGGTCTGGTGGTTCCGCGTCGGCCCTCGCCGTCGGTCCGTGCCCGCGTTTTGGAGCGGATCCGGCGCACGCCCCAGCAGGGTGCCGCGCCAGGTGCCGCGCAGAGTGCCGGTGAGGATCATGCGACCGGCGTGGGGAATTCCCAGGCTTCGGCGGGTTCCGGGGCGGCCCCGGGTGTTGCCCCGGCCGGTTGGGCGGCGGCGGTTCCGGAAGGATTCCAGTTCATTCGAAGCGACGCCCCCTGGTTGCCGGCGCCTTTGCCCGGGGCACGGTACAAGGTGTTGTCGGCCTCGCCGGCCCAGGCGCACATTCTGCTGATGATCGAACTCGCGCCGGGCGCGCTTTACCCCGAGCACGATCACTTGGGCACCGAGGACATGTATGTCCTGACCGGGGATTTGCAGAGCGAGGGGCGGTCGTTGGGGCCGGGGGATTTCCTGCATGCGGAGCCCGGGACGCACCATCACGAGCTGCGTTCGATCGAGGGGTGCACGGCCCTGATGATCGTTCCGCGCGAAGCGGTGGGTGGTCTCGTCGGCGTTTAGGCGGGTCGAAGGCGGGGATGGATTTTGCAGGGTTGGATGGGGCGCCTGGAGGGAGCGAGGTCAGCGGCGGGGAATTGTCCGGGCGAAGTCCGAGCGTTGGGCGGCCGGGAGGGCCTCGGGCTGGTAGAAGCGGTCGTAGAATTCGGCGTCGAGGTGCACCGCCTGATGGGCGAGTCCGCACCGGAACGGGGGGACGTGGACCGGGAACCTTCCGTAGCGTTTCCAGACGTATTCGCAGTAGGCGGTCGTGGCGGCGATGGTCCGGTCATCCAGGGCTGGGACGCCATCGGCCGTGGCCCGGTGATCCCGCCAGGCGCTTGTGCCGTTGGGTCCGCGGAAGGTTCCGTGGGGGCCGAACTTTCGTCGGACCATGGATTGAACGGCCTCGGACATGGTGGGGAAGTTGGGTGGGGAGAGACTGATGAGGAGGGGGTGGCCGTCGCGTTCGAGCCGGGTGGCGAGGGGGACGGGGACATCCTTGCCGAGCAGGCGCAGGCCGAGGCGCACGATGGGTCCGGTGCCGAGGTAACGGCTGGCGGGGAGATTTTGGAGGGTGAAGCCGAGGGCCTGGAACCAGGCGAAGTCGTGATTGGCGAAGTGGGGAAATCCGCCGAGCCCCAGGGCCTGGGTGGCGAGGCCGAGGTTTTGCAGGACCATGCCCATCTCAAGATTCACGAAATCGGTCACGAACTGTTCGAGTTGCCGGATGGTGATGAGCTTGCCGTGGCGCGGGTCGTCGTCGAGGTGACCTCCCTTGCTTCGCGCGAAGCGGGCGAGGCCGGCGGGCTGGTAACCCCGGCGTTCGTCCACCACGAAGACGCCGGTGTCGGGGTTGAGGATTTCCAGGAGCCCGTTGAGGTACATCGGGGTGAGATCGCCGATGGGGAGGAAATAGGTTGAGCCCGGGGCGTGGAGCGACCAGCGGTTGGCGTTGATGTTGAAGATCGGTTCGACGGGTGGATGAACCCGTTGCTTCGTGAGCCGCACCCGGCAGCGCTTCCAGGCTTCGGTGAATTCCCCGCGACGGGCCAGATCGGCGAGGCTTTTGACTTCGTCGAGCGGCAGATCCTGGGGTCGCTGCATCCACCACGCGCCGGTGTCGTTGATGACCACCAGGCCCACGGTTTGCAGACAGTCGCCGCTGGCGACGGTGCGGCCGGTGAGACCGGCCATGATGTTGCCGCCGTGGCCCGGGGCGTAGCAGAGGTCGGCGAGGGCGGGGCCGGTGATGCCGCAGGCGGCCCAGGCCAGGGTGGCTTCGGCTTCCTCGGAGAGGGGGACCGGGGCGTGCCGGCTGGTGTAGGCGAGGGGGCCGCCGGGGATGTTCATGCCGAGCCCGAACCGGCGGGAGCGTCGGTCACGCAGGATGTCGAGAAGCGGGTGCTGGGCGGGGTTCATGGGGTGACGTTGGCGGCGGACCGGGCGGCGGCGGACGGCGGCAGTCTTCCGGATAGAACGATTTCCGGCGAGCGATGGATGCACGGGTGAGATTCCAGGCACGGATTCGACGCGGAGGCCGATGGGGACTGGGGGGGGGGGGGGGCGAGAGATTTGTTGTCAGAGCCGGTGCGGGGAGAGGCAAGAGATGACCGTCCAGGACTTTGTCTGGAGGCAAGCGTCGATTGACGCGGCTCCCTCCGATCTCTACGAATCACACACCCCATGAAGACCATCGCCTTCGATGCCTCGGATCCCCGGAACAAGCGTCAGCTCGCGTTGCTGGCGCGGCAGAAGTCAGCTCCCTCGAGCCTGGTGGTCGTGGATGCGGGACCGGACCCGGAGAATCCCGGGTTGCTGTTGGTCTCGTTGGAGGAAGCCGTCGGCGCGCAGGCTGCCGCGGCAGGGGTGAGTGAGGGTGGAGGGGCGGCAAGGTCGGTGCCCGGGGCGTTGGGACGTGGGCCGCGAATCCTGTGCGTGCATGGCATTGGACATCATGAAGGGGATCCGGCCAACGAAGGCGCGTGGCGGGCGGCGATTGCGGCGGCTCTGGAGGCGGCCGGGGGTGGGGCGGGGGCGGAATTGGAGTTCGTGGCCTACGATGCCTTGTTTTCGGCCCAGCCGCTGGGGCCGGTGCAGGTGTTGGAGGCGGTCTGGAAGCTGGGGCGGAGCGGGATGGTGAATGGGATTTCGGACCTGTTCGGCACCCGGTCGAGGGGGGATGTGTCGTCGATGTTGCGGTGGACCGCGGGCATGGTGGTGCAGTGGGCCGAGAACGACGGGTTGCGGGAGCGGTGTCGGGAGGCGGTGGCGGCGCATATCCGGCGCTTTGAGCCGGATGTCATTCTCGCGCACAGCCTGGGGTCGCTGTTGTGTTACGACACCTTCTTGCGGCCGGAGACGGCGGATCTGCTGAAGGGTCGGGTGCTGGTGACCTTCGGGTCGCAGATCGGCAATGCGTTTGTGCGCAGTTCGGTGGCGTTCCATGGTCGGATCGAGCCGTTGCCGGCGGCGCGTCATTGGTTTCATGCGTTCAATCCGCACGACGATGCGTTCACGGCGCGGTTGAGGATCGAGGCGCCGAATTTCACCCAGTTCGACGCCACGTTCGATCTGCCGGGCATGCTCGATCACGATGCCGGGAGGTACCTGAGCCACAAGGCGACGGTCGATTTTGTGTGGCGCACGGTGGCGGGGACGGGGCGTGGCGGGGTGGTGGGGAAGGGGCGGAAGGCGGGGTCGTCGTCGGTGGTTCCCACCTTGAACCTGCGCATGCCGAAGCCCGAGAAACGGGCGCTGCTGGTGGGCATCAACGACTATCCGAACCCGGGCATGCGCCTGGAGGGCTGTGTGAACGACGTTTTCCTGACCAGCGGGATCCTTCAGGAGCTCGGGTTCAAATCGGAAAACATCCGTATCCTGCTGAACGAGCGGGCGACGGCGTCGGCGATCCTGGAACGATTGGAATGGTTGCTCGACGGTTCGGAAGCCGGGCACGAGCGGGTGTTTTACTACAGCGGTCATGGAGCCCAGCTCCCGGGTTACGGGGTTCACGAGACGGTGGATGAGTGCGATGAATGCCTGGTGCCGTTTGATTTCGACTGGTCGCTGAGTCACGCGGTGACGGACAACCAGTTCCACGATCTTTACAGCCAGCTTCCCTACGACGCCCGATTCCTGACGGTGTTCGACTGCTGCCACAGTGGCGGGCTGGCGCGCGACGGCGGGATGCGGGTGCGGGGAATCAATCCGCCGGACGACATCCGCCACCGGTTGTTGAGGTGGGAGAACGGCACGTGGGTGCCACGGTGGGAACCGCCGCGGGAGGAAACGAAAGCTGAGGTGAAGGCGGCGGAGAAGGCGTCCATGACCCGGGAAGCCTTTTTGAAGCGGATGGGGCGTGCCTCCGCGCTCCGTTCCGGGACGGGCAAGGCGTTCAAGGAAGCGTGCCGGGAGCAGGGGCACAAGGGGCCGTACATGCCGGTGATCCTGGAGGCGTGTCGGGAAAACCAGTTCGCCTATGAATACCGACACGGGGCGACACCTCACGGGGCGTTCACCTGGCTTCTGGTCGAGACCCTGCGCAAGGGACTCAAGAAGGGTCAGTCCTGGACCGACCTCGTCGCCCGGGTCAACGCGGGGTTGGAAGCGCTCCGGTATCCGCAGTCGGCGGTGGTGGAAGGCCCCTCCTCGGTGGTCTCAGGCCGGATCGGTTGGTTTCGCGGATAGTCAACCTGATTGAGGAAGGGCTTTTCTTGGGGGGCGGCTCCCGGTAAGGAACGTCCGTGCCGACCCAGGATCGCAGTGGCGAGAAGGTGATGCGGGGAGTCGCAGCGTCGCCGGGCATCAGCCGGGGGCGGGTGGTTGTTCTGGGGCAGGACCAGCCGGAGCCGGTGCGCCGGCAGCTGGAGGAGGCCGAGGTGGTGTCCGAGATCGAGCGTCTGGAGGCGGCGTTGGTGCGGACGCGGCACGAGGTCCAGGAGCTGCAGCAGCGCGTGGCCCAGGCCCTGGGGGCCAAGGATGCGGGCATCTTCGAGGTGCACCTTCTGATTCTTGAGGATCCCGTGCTGCTGAATGAATCGTCGCGGCGGATCCGGGAGGGTCGGATCAATGCGGACGCCGCCTTCGGGGAGGTGGCCCGGCAGTATGTGGAAATGCTGGGGGCGGTGGATGATCCCTTCTTCCGCGAGCGCGCTGCGGACATCCGGGACGTGACCCAGCGGGTGTCCAATCATCTGGCGGGGCGCGGACGGCGGGATGCTCCGCCGGTGTTGGACGAGCCGGCGGTGATTGTGAGCCACGATCTCAATCCCTCGACCACCGCGCAGTTGGATCGGACGAAGGTGCTTGGATTTGCGACGGATGTGGGGAGCCGGACGTCGCACACGGCGATCCTGGCGACGTCGATGGGCATTCCCGCGGTGGTGGGGTTGCATGACATCAGCAAGCACGTGACCACGGGCCAGCATGTGTTGCTGGACGGGCATACGGGCACGGTTTTTCTCAATCCGACCGATCAGACGCTCTTCGAGTATGGCCAGCTGGCGAGGCGCCGGGTGCAGTTCGAGGAACGGCTGAAGGAAATCCGCGATCAACCGGCGGTCACCCTGGACGGCTCGCGTGTCGTGCTGTCGGCGAACCTGGAACTGGCGGAGGACTCGGAGTCGGTGCGGGAGGCGGGGGCGGAGGGGGTGGGATTGTTCCGGACCGAGTATCTGTACCTGCAAGGGGAGCAGATTCCCGACGAGGAGGCCCAGTATCAGGCGTACCGGCGGGTGGCGGAGTCGGTGAGCCCGGACACGGCGATCATCCGGACCCTGGACATCGGGGGCGACAAGTTCATCGCGCATCTGGAGATGCCGCAGGAGGTGAATCCGTTTCTGGGTTGGCGGGCGATCCGGTTCTGTCTGCAGAGGCGGGATCTGTTTCGGACCCAGTTGCGGGCGATTCTGAGGGCCAGTGCGCACGGCAGCGTGAAGCTGATGTACCCGATGATTTCGGGGTTGGAGGAGTTGCAGCAGGCCAATGCCCTGCTGGAGGAATGCCGCGAGGAACTGCGGAACGAAGGGGTGGCGTTCGATCCGGCGATGGAGGTCGGGGCGATGATCGAGATTCCGTCGGCCGTTCTGGTGGCGGACCGGTTGGCGGAGCACGTGAAATTCTTCAGCATTGGAACGAATGATCTGATCCAGTACACCTTGGCCATCGATCGCTTGAACGACCGCATCGCCCATTTGTACGAGCCCACCCATCCGGCGGTCCTGCGTTTGATCCGGATGACCGTGGACGCCGCGCATCGGCACGGGTTGTGGGTGGGAGTGTGCGGCGAGATGGCGGGGGATCCGGTCATGGTCCCGCTGCTGCTGGGGCTGGGCGTGGACGAACTGAGTGCCGCGCCGGCGTCGGTGCCGCGCATCAAACACCTGGTGAGGCGCTGTCGAATCTCGGAGGCGCGCGAACTCGCGGAGTGGTCGCTGGAGCAGTCCTCGGGTGGCCCCGTGCTGGCCCGGGCCCAGGAACTGGCTCGTCGATTGGCCCCGGGTTTGTTCCCGGAGAGCTCGCTGGCCCTGACCCTGGGTACGTCGAATTCCAAAATCTCATGAAAGCACTGATCCTCGCCGCTGGTTATGCCACGCGGCTTTACCCCCTGACCCTGACCCAGCCGAAGCCGCTCCTGCCGGTGGCAGGTCGGGCGATGGTCGAGTACGTCCTCGACAACCTGCTGGCCGTGGGCGACCTGGAACGGGTCTACGTGGTCACGAACGCCAAATTCGATGGGCACTTCGTGAAGTGGGCGGCCGATTACCGGGCCCGCAAACAGGCGGCGTTCGAGTTCACCATTGTCAATGACCAGTCGACCGACGACACGAACAAGCTCGGGGCCATCGGGGATCTGCATCTCGTTCTGGAGCGGGAGAAGGTCGATGACGACCTGATCGTGGTGGCGGGCGACAATCTCTTCAGCCAGCCGCTGGGCGGGTTCGGAGAGGTCTGCCGGCAACGTAACGCACCGGTGCTCGGCATCTACGACGTCGGTTCGCTCGATCTCGCGAAGAAATACAGCACGGTCGACCTGGCCGAGGACGGTCGGATCCTGAAGTTCGAGGAGAAACCGCCGCAGCCGACGAGCACGCTGGTGGGGATCGCGCTCTATTACTATCCCCGGCACGTGCTGCCCCTGATCCGCCAGTATGTGGCGGAGGGGAACAATCCGGATCAGCCTGGCCGGCTGGTGCAGTGGATGTGCACGCGCACGCCGTTCTACACCTGGCAGGTGCCCGGACTCTGGTACGACATCGGATCGAAGGAGACGTACGAGGAGGCGAACCGGATTTTCGGGAAGGCCTGAGGTCGGGTCCAAGGTCAGGGGCGGGGCGGGATCAACGCCTGCCCCCAAATCCCCGGATCAAGAACCACGAAGGGCAGGAAGAAAAGCACGCGCTAAGCTCTCCGAGTTGGCGACATGGGAGCGGATTCCGGAAAAGGATTTCCCCTCATGCACTTCGTGGTGCAGCCCGATCTTCCCGTGGTCGATTCTCCGGAGGTTGGGCATACGGGGGGGCTGATGTCGCAGTCCGACCGGAAGCTCTGCGCAAACCGAGGGTGATTTTGATACCATTGCGTTGATCCAACCGCCCCGGGCCTTGCGGTTGTCGCCGGCGGTGGATCACGCTGATCGTTGGCTATTCACCCACGGACGATCGTTGGTTTGGCCATTTTCAGGCGTCGCGGAGCGACGTACGACCTTTAAGGGAGGGTTAGGCGAGTCGAAGGGTTCATGAGGAATTGCAGGCAAACGATTCCGGCGTCGCGCCGCGACGCACCCGAAACTCGCACCGGGTCCAGGGGCTGAAGCCCCTGGCTACCCTCGTTCCGTCGCTCCGCGACTTGCCTGACGTGGGCGAAAATGGGCAGACCCCGGTCGACGCCAACGGCGTTGCGGCGCGGCGCCCAGGGAGTTTTTAGCCTCGAACGAGGTTGCCGCCCCCGGCGTAGGTGTTTCGGGAGGAACTCAGCCCCCCAGTTCGAACGCCCGCTGGGCCATCCAGACGGCGCTGAGGACCACGATCGCGGTCGAGCCGGCCTGGAGGATGAGTCGTCGATAGACCCACCCGTCCCGAAGCGCGAAGGCGAACGGCAGGAACAGGGCCACCAGCAGGAGTTGTCCGAGTTCCACCCCCAGATTGAAGCCCAGCAGACCCACCGCGAATTGCGCCGGAGGCAGCGCGAGATCCTGAAGGACCCCGGCGAAGCCGAATCCATGGATCAACCCGAACCCCGCCGCCGCGTACCAGCTCCGGTCGCGGAGAAGGGGCACGAGATTGTTGATGGCGGCGAGGGCGACGCTGGCGGCGATGGCGGTTTCCACCCAGCGCGACGGAAGCCGGACCAACCCAGTGGCGGCCAGAGCCAGGGTGATGGAATGCGCGACGGTGAAGGCGGTCACCACGCCGAGCACGTTGCGAAACACCGGGGCGAAATCATCCACAGGCGTCAGTCGTGATCCGTCGCGGCGAAACACGGATGGCAGCAGCAGCGCGACCAGGAACAGGATGTGATCGAACCCGATCGCGATGTGGTGAAGTCCCTCGCCGATGAACCGGGTGAAGGCGTCCCAGGCCGAATCCGGTGCGGGTGTGTTCAGGGAGAAGGAGGCCTGCCGGCGGTCCGGCGAGAACACAAAGGTGGCGCCTGGGCCCGATCCGGAAAACCCGAGAAGCCCGCGATGTTCGGGATCGAGGTCGAACAGGAGTCCGTAATGGATTTCGAGGTTCCGACTTCCCGTCGGAACGGCGGCCGACACGGCAAGGGAAGCGGCGGGTTCCCCGGCAATGTCGGAGATCTGCACCTCGCCCGGTGCGAGTTCGAGGGGTTGGGTGTCGGCGACGCAGCGAAGCCCTTGGGTCACGACACGGCGGATGGCGGCCTCGGCGGACCGGACTTCACCCCACGTGACATTGCCATCCCCGTCGGGATCGAGCTGGACGAGGTGGGCGAGATCGCGGAGGGCGATTTCGAGGCGACCTTCCAGCCGGGGTCCGTCGAGGTGGAGACGAATACAGGCATCGCTGGTCCGGTGGGCGTGGGCCGAGGTGGGGAATCCGCCAAGGGCTGCCACCGCGAGCAGGAGGGCGAGGGCGTAGGTGGGCGATTTCATGGGTTTCGGGCGAGCCGGAGGGCGGTGGGGTTTTGGAGCAGGGCCGGCATGTTCGTGGATGCCCAGGCGAGCGCGGCGTCGCGGACGGTGCCATTCCGAGCGGCTGCGGCGGCTTCGAGGAGCAGTTGGAGATCGGCGGGCTCTTTCTGGACCTTCCAATTGTCGAGGGCGAGGGCCAGGGCTTCGGCGGGTTGGTGCCGGAGTCGGAGCAGGAACCGGGCGTGTTCACGACGGTGAAGGTCCTCGCCCCGGAGTTGGGCGAGGGCGAACGTCTCGTCCAGTTCGCGGAGAATCCGAACCGTTTCCGGTCCGTCCGGGGCGGTTTGCCTGAGGGCCTCGGCCACGCGGATTCGGGCGTTGAGTGCGGGGCTGGTTTTCAGCGAAACCAATACCTCGGACGGGCGTCCGGCGGCGAGGAGCAGGTCGGCGAGACCCAGGGCCGGGTAGGGGTGGGAAGGTTCGAGTCGGATGGCTTCGCGGAACGCGGCTTCGGCCTTCACCGGATGTCCATTCATGGCCTCCAGTTCCGCGAGCGCCGTCCAGCCCCAGGCGCGGAGTTCCGCAGGAATGCCGGCATGGGCTGGTGAACCGAGCGTTTCCGCGAGTCGTTTCGTGGCACCGTCTCCCAGAGTGGTGACCCCGGTGAGCGAGGCGGCCGCGACGGTGGCGACGAAACCATCGCCGCACCGGGCCAGATGGAGGCACGCTCGGCGGGCTTCCGCGAATTCTCCGCGAACCTGATGGATCGAGGCCTTGGAGAGCCAGGCGCCGGGGTGGTTGGGATCGCGTTGGAGCACGGCTTCGAGATCCGCCAGGGCCCCGGTAAAATCGTGCAGCGCCTGGCGGACCTGGGCCCGGAGCAGGAGTTTTTCAGACGGTCGCGACTCGGAGTCCGAAGCGGATTCGAGGCGTCGCAACGCGCGACGGAGCGGGCCGGGGTCGCCGTCGTGTCGCGCCTGTGCGAGCAGCTTGCGAACCGCTTGTTCGCTGGTTTCGACCTCGGAACCAACGACCGCGGGCGCGCCGGGGGCCAGGTTGGAACGTAAATCCCTCGGGAGCCGGATCAGGATCGTGTCGTCGGTGAGCGGAACGAACGGTTCACCCGCGTGAATGGACTCGGACAGCTGGCCCAGGGCCAGGAACGCCACGGCCAGCAGGCGGGAACCCTCGCGGACCAGCCGAGCCGAGGCGCCATTCGAGTCGCTCACGCCCCGGAGGCGGAATCGGGCGTTGGGTTTTGGCGGGTTCATGGGTTTTGCAGCGGTCGGAATCCCAGGTGGTGAGGATCCGGGCCAGGGAACGGAGGAAGGTCCGTTCCACCGGCCCGGATCAGGTTCCCCTTATTTCACCGTGGTTTTGACCTCACTCGGCGTGATCTGAACGGGTCCGAACGTCACCGCCCGATCGGACTTGGCCCGGAGAAACAGGGCGGCCGCGTCCGTGGCCGGTTTGTCGACCGAAAGCGTGCGGGTGGCGGGATCGAAGCGTCCGGGCACGCTTCGAAACGGTCCTTCGACGGAGCCCGCGACTTGTGGGGTGATGGTGACGGAGGGCTCGTTGGGCGAGCCAGCCACGGGGCTGTTCAGGTAGGGGAAGCGATCGGGGAACATGGCCGCGCTCACCGAGGCGCCGTCGGTGAACGGCAGTTCGCCGGAGGGCGCCTGATCCTTGGTGCCGAAGAGACCGAGCGAGATCAGTTTGCCCATGACCACGCGCAGGGCGACATCGACGACGTCATCGCCCGGCCGTCGGCCGTTGGGGAATCCCGCGTTGTCGCCGGCGACGACGCCGAAGTTCTGCTGTTGGGCGCGCGGGGTGGGGGCGATGGCGGTATTGAGGCGCTGCATTTCGCCGATGGACCCGTTCTTGTTCAGTCCTTCGACGCCCGTGATGAAGACGGCGAGCAGGTCGGTGCGGGGGAACAGCGTGGGGGCCTTCACGCCGGCGGCGCCGTAGAGCAGTTCGAGAATGGCGGGGAGCGTGGGGTGGGTGACGTAATCGGCGAATTGCAGGTCGTTCGAGGGCACGGAGGCGTTGAAGGCGTCCTTGTCCTTGAGCCCGATCACCACCTCGTTGACCAGGGGCATGGACAGCCGGCTGACCTGGTTGGTGGAGGAGCCCTCGATGCGGCTGGCGGTGGCCCAGGCGCCGACGATCGGCGAACCACCGCTGGCCAGCAGGAATTCCTTGGGCACTTCGAGACAGATCGCAGTGACGTTCTTGTAGGCGAGGCTGTCCTTGTTGGCGTTCTCCGGGCCGAGCGGGCTGGTGCTGATGTTCACCAAGTCGAAGGTCTCGCCCAGGTTGACCACGAAGGGGTCCTTCCGCTGGCCCACAAACACCCGACCGGGACGATCGCTGCCGGGGAGCGGGGCGTCGTAGAGGTAGCTGTTCGCGTAGCTGTCGTAGTCGGGGAACGTCTTGTTGCCGACGTTGTCCTGCGGCTTGGTGAATTCGAGGGTGCCGGTCTTCGGGTTTTGCACCGGGATCGCGGTGCCGGTCCGGCGCGGGCCGCGGATGACGGTGAGGGTGTAGGTCTGGTCGACGTTGAGCGCGCCCGTGCTGCCGACGCCGATGGGGCCGACGGCAAGGACGGGAACGGCGTTGGTGCGCTGGTTGCCCGCGGGACCGATGGGCAGGGCGATGTCGCGCGAACGGTTCTGGAACCGGAACTGGAAGGTCACGTCCTCGACGGCGTCGCCGTTGTTGTCGACGTGGATTTCGTAAAGCGCGTTCGGGTCGAGTTGGAAGTAGTTGGGGCCGCCGTAGGAGTCCTGGAGCGGGATGTAGTTGGCGACCAGGGTGACGTAGCCTTCACGACCGGGTTCGTAGCTCGAAAACAGGTAGAAATCGGAACAATCGAGCTTGGGCGAACCGGTGATGAGTGGGGCTTCCCGGTGGCTGGAAGCCAGGGCGGACGATGCGGTCAGAGCCAGGCCGAGACCCAGACCCAGGTTCAGGCCGAGGCGGGACGTGCAGGCGGGATTCGGGAGGATTCGGTTTTTCATGGCGTCGATGGGGATCCAGGCATTCACACCCGAGACAACGACGCCCGCCTCCGATCGGATGCATGCGGTTCGGAGTGGCCTTGATTCCCGGGCTTGCGCGGCCGGGGCTGATGGTCAACCTACGGACGCTCCCCGGACTCCGTCAGCCAACCCCATGCCATGAAGCCCCAGCCCTCGAAATCTACCGCCCCAGGTTCCGCCACCACGGATCGTCGTGGGTTTCTCGGCGCTTCCGCGGCGTCCACGGCGGTGGCCGCGGGATTCCTGATCCTCCCGTCGCGCGTGCTGGGCCGGGGGGCGGAGAAGCCACCAAGCCGGCGGTTGAACATCGCCTCCATCGGAGCCGGCGGCCGGGCGGTCGAGGATCTGGAGGCCCTGAAGACGGAGAACATCGTGGCCTTGTGCGATGTCGACGACCGGAACGCCGCCGGGACTTACCGGAAGTTTCCGCAGGCGAAGCGGTACAAGGACTTCCGGGTCATGCTGGAGAAGGAGAAGGGGATCGATGCGGTCCTGGTGGCGACGCCGGACCATCTCCATGCCGTGGCCTCGATGGCCGCAATCAAGGCGGGCAAACATGTCTACTGCGAGAAACCCCTGACCCGGACGGTCCGGGAGGCCCGTGCGCTCACCCTGGCGGCGCGGGAGGCGAAGGTGGCCACGCAGATGGGCAACCAGGGCATGGCCTTCGAGGGCAACCGGCTGATCAAGGAATGGCTGGCCGCTGGTGTGATCGGGCCTGTGCGCGAGGTCCATGTCTGGTCGGATCGTCCCACCCATCGCGGGAAGATGCCCCTCTGGTGGCCCCAGGGCGTCGAGCGGCCCACGGACACCCCGGCGGTGCCGGATCACCTCGACTGGGACCTGTGGCTGGGGCCGGCCCCGTGGCGTCCGTATCATCCCGCCTACGTGCCGTTCCGATGGCGTGGCTGGTGGGACTTCGGCTCCGGCGGGTTGGGCGACATGGGGATCCACAACCTCGCGCCGGTCTTCGACGCCCTGAAGCTGGGGCCGCCCACGCGGGTGCATGCGACCTCGACGCCGGTGTTCGCAGAGACTGTGCCGGTGGCCTCGATTGTGCATTACGACTTTGCCGCCCGGGGCGATCAGCCGCCGGTGAAGGTGCACTGGTATGACGGCGGGTTGCTGCCGGAACGACCCGAGGAACTTGAGGAAGGCCGGCCGCTGGATGCGGAGGACGGGATCATCTTCGTCGGGGATCGGGGGAAGATCCTGGTGAAGGGTTGGGGCGGGGAGAACCCGCGGTTGCTGCCGGAATCCCGCCATCGCGAGTTCAATCCGCCGCCGAAGACGCTGCCCCGCTCGATCGGGCACCACGCTGAATGGGTGAAGGCGTGCCAGGACGGGACGCGGACGGAGTCGGACTTCGCGTTCGCGGGGCCGCTGACCGAGGCGGTTCTGTTGGGGAGCGTGGCCATCCGCAGCGGAGGGGCCGAATTGAAGTGGGACAGCGCGGCCATGAAGATTCCGAACCACGCGGAGGCCGAGCAGTATCTCCATTACGACTATCGCCAGGGCTGGAGCCTTTGACGCTTCGACCCCAGAATCAGCGCCGTTCAACCCCGATTTTTGTATGAGCCAAACCGGACGCGTCAAAGTGGGGATCATCGGATCCCAGTTTCAGGCCGACATTCATGCCGAATCCTTCCGGTTGATGCCGGACGAGGCGGAGGTTGTGGCGGTGGCTTCGCCCTCACCGGGCAACGCCGAAGCCTTCGCGCGGCGCCACAAGATTCCGCGGTGGTTCACGGACTACCGCCAGATGCTGGCGGAACCGGACATCGAGATGGTGACCATCGCGGCGCCGAACGCGTTGCACGCGCAGATGACCGTGGACGCCGCCAACGCCGGCAAGCACATCGTCTGCGAGAAACCCCTGTGCATGACCCTGGAGGAGGCCGACATCATGCTCGATGTCTGTCAGCGCAAGGGTGTGCTGCTGATGTATGCCGAGGAGCTGTTCTTCACCCCGAAATACGTGAAGGCCAAGCAAATGGCTGACGACGGGGCGTTCGGGAAAGTCTATCTCGTGAAACAGACCGAGAAACACTCCGGTCCGCACGCGCCCTGGTTCTGGGACGTGAACCGTTCCGGGGGCGGGGTGTTCATGGACATGGGCTGCCACGGCATCGCCTTCTGCTACTGGTTCCTCGGACGGCCGAAGATCAAGAGCGTCCTCGCCCACATGGCGACCCATGTCCACGGGGACAAGACCCAGGGGGACGATGACTGCGTCTGCATCATCGATTTCGAAGGAGGCGCGAAGGGGATCGTGGAGGACAGTTGGGCGCGTCGGGGCGGCATGGAGGATAGGGTCGAAGTGTACGGCGAAGGCGGCGTGACCTATGCCGATCTCCACATGGGCAACGCCCTGCCGACCTACAGCGAGTACGGGTACGGCTACGCGGTGGAGAAGGCGCCTTCGACGAAGGGTTGGACGTGGCCGGTCTTCGAGGAGTTGTGGAACTACGGTTTCCCGCAGGAGATGCATCACTTCGCCCGGTGCGTGCGGGGAAAGGACACGCCGCAGGCCACGGGTGAGGATGGTCGCCTGGTGCAGGAGGTCCTGCTGGCCGGGTATCAGTCGGCCGGCATCGGAGGCAAGGTGCGCCTGCCGTTCCGCCCGAAGGGTGTGGCCCGGCCCATTGATCTTTGGCTGAGCCAGCGCGACTGAGGTCGCGTCGTTGCGTCAGGCCAGACCCTTTTCAGCAAGGAACTCGACCAGTTCCTCGACGCCGAAATCGGCGAGCACCTCGCCGTCCCAGTCCATGGTGGGGGCTTTCCGCTGGCCGGAGAGGTTGATCATCTCCTGGAACGCCTCGGCGTTGCCCGACACCACGACCTTGCGGTAGGGCATTTTCCGGCCGTCGAGATACTCCAGCACGTCATCGCACCACGGACAACCGGTCTTCACGTAGACGATGGGAACCACGGGTTCGCTCACGCGCCCATGCAGCCATTCCTCTGCGGCTCCGGCAATGCCGATCCTTGGCCCCCATCCCTCCTTGATGGGCCGACGGAAATGCGGGTTGCACCACGAAGGCACGAAGGGCACGAAGGGAATGCGGGATCGGAGATTTCTGGGATGCGCTGAAAGCGCTTCTCTTCGGACTGCTATCGAAGGGCGTTCCTTCGTGGCCTTCGTGCGCTTCGGGGTGCCTTATCCGGGGATTTAGGTCGGCGCGCTGACCCCGCCAGCCTTGACGAACTGTCAGGGCTGACGTACGGCAGTAGTCCAATCAGCCAAGGATCGGTCCACACGTATCGACCAATCGAGCCTATCCCTTGGAGAACACCCATGAACCTTTCCACTGACTCCCCCCGAGAGCGTCGATTGAGTTTTCGATCGCCTGCAAAACGCTGGGCCACGCTGGCCTGTCTCTTGGGCACTGTGGTCTGCGCACTCCCGGGCCGTGCGGCAGGCATCGATCTGCGGCGGGTATCCGTCCCCGCCTTTCAAGGACCTTTCATCGCCGCAGCGTGGGGGGACTACGACGGCGATGGGCGACCGGATGTTGGCCGAGATCCGGTTCGAGACGGTCGCTGGGGTAAAACACCGTATCCTGAGAAGCAATGCCGTGACGGGGGTACGGCTCGTGGTGGCCGAGGGAATCCTTGGGACCGGCGAAGTGATGACCTGGGTGGACTCGGAATCACCCCTCGCCAATTCGTTGTATGTCATTGATCCGGTGCTGTGAA